>NZ_JAWJWL010000066.1:0-9520 GCF_034721475.1 Burkholderia alba
TGACCCCTGCCCCGGGGAGGGGCGACGCTGATAGACCGACACGAAAACAAGTTCACCGACAGAAACCCTCCCTCACCCCCTCCCCTTCCAGGGCACCAACCACCCCTCCACCGCCCGCATCAAGAGATCAAACCCCCAGGCGATCCCACCGATCAAAAAGATCCCCATCACGACGACATCGGTCCGAAGAAAACTGGATGCATTGAGCACCATCTGCCCGAGTCCAGCAGTGGCGGCGACCATCTCGGCGGCGACGAGGGTTGTCCATCCGAATCCGATGGCAATCCGTAACCCGGTGAGAATTTCCGGCAACGCGGCCGGCAGCACCACATGCCGCACGACCTGACCGAAGCTCCCGCCCAGCGAATAAGCCGCATTGATCTGCTCGACGGTAGCGCTCCGAACCCCGGCGCGCGCCGCCATCGCGATCGGCGCGAAGCACGCGAGAAAAATCACGATGATCTTCGCGCTCTCGTCGATCCCGAACCAGATCACCACGAGCGGCAAATAGGCGAGCGGCGGCAGCGGCCGATAAAACTCCAACGGCGGATCAAGCAACCCGCGCGCCACCCGGCTCACCCCCATCAGGATGCCCGCCGGCACCCCGAAGACCACCGCGAGCGCAAACGCACCGAACACGCGCAACACGCTCCAGCCCAGATGCTGCGCCAGCGGCAACCCGCCCTGGATGCGTCCGTGCCACGCATCGACAAAGGCCGCCCATACCGCCTCCGGCGTCGGCAAGAACAGCGGCGGCAGCCATTGCAGATGCGTCGCCAGCCACCACAGCGCGGCCAGCACGGCGATCGACACCGCACTCAACCCGGCCGTCGCCCCTTCGCCCGGCAACCGGTATCGATGCCGCCCCGCCCGCCTCGCGGCACGCGCGCCCACGCCGCCATCGCCGGCCGCCCGCGCCGATTGCCCATCCGCAAACAGCGGCCCGCCCGTCGCCGATTCCCGTGCGCTCATGCTGCCCGCTCCTCAAGTTGCCGCCCATGCAAACGCTCGATCAACCGCTCGCGCCACGCGATGAAATCCGCCGACGACTTCACCGCGCGCGCATCGCGCGTCTCGACATAGCGCCGCGCAAACGGCAATTCGTAAGTCTCGGCGATACGCCCCGGCCCCGGCGTCATCACGACGAGGCGCGTCGCCAGAAACAGCGCCTCCTCGACGCCATGCGTGATGAAGAACACCGTCTTGCGCGTCCGCGCCCACAGATCGAGCACCAACTCCTGCATCGCTTCGCGCGTCATCGCATCGAGCGCGCCCATCGGCTCGTCCATCAGCAGCACGCGCGGATCACCCGCCAGCGCACGCGCGATCCCGACCCGCTGCTGCATCCCGCCCGACAATTCGTACACGCGCGCGTGCACATGCTTCTCGAGCCCGACCAGCGCCAGCATCCGGCGCGCCCGCGCCTCGCGCTCGGCCTTCGGCACATGCTGGAAACGCAACCCGAGCGCCACATTGCCCAGCACGTCGAGCCACGGCAGCAGCGCATATTTCTGGAACACGACGCCGCGATCCGCACCCGGCCCCGTCACCGGCTCGCCGTCGATCAGCACCTCGCCCGATGTCGGCGCGACAAACCCCGCGATGCAGTTCAACAGCGTCGTCTTGCCGCACCCCGACGCGCCCAGCGCCACGACAAACTCGCCCGCATCGATCCGCAGATCGACGTCGGCAAGCGCCCGCGTGCCGGCTCGGCCCCGCTCGCCCGGATAGGCGACCGACAGCCCTCGAATCTCCAGCCTGCTCATGATCTGTCCACTCCCGGAACACGTCGCCGCACGGTCGGTCAGTGCGCGGCGGCCTTCTGCACGAATTGCGGATCGACACCCGCCGAATAATCAGGCAGCACGTTCTGAATCGTGCCCTGCGTCTTCAGGAACGCCGCCGTCGCCGCCAGCGATTTCGCCGCACCCGATTGCGCACCGCCGCCCAGCCACGCGTTCGACGCCTGCTCGGCGAGCGTCGGGAACGCGTAGAGCGCAAGGCTCGCGGGCACGTCCTGGACGGTCGCCCCCGACACCTTCGCCACCGCCGCGGCCTGCGGCGACGCGGCACGCCACGCGGCCGGCCGCGCGCGGTAATCCGCGTCGGCCGCCGCCAGCACCTTGACGAAACGTGCAACGAACTCCGGGTTGTCCCGCGCGAACTTGCGGCTCACGACGAAGCCGTCGAAGGTCGCCTTGCCCGTCTCCTTCGCGACCTGCCCCGACGTGATCAGCACCCGGCCGCTCTGCTTCACTTTCGCGAGCACCGGATCCCAGATGTAGGTCGCGTCGATGTCGCCGCGCGCCCACGCCGCCGCCACTTCGGGCGGCCGCAGGTTGACGATCTTCACGTCGTTGGGATTCACGCCGGCGCTCTGCAGCGCGACGAGCGTATGGAAGTGCGACGTCGACACGTAAGGCACGCCGATCTTGCGGCCCTTCAGGCCCGCGACGCTGGTCACGCCCGACCCGTCGCGCGCGACCAGCGCCTCGGCGTTGTTGATGTTGTCGAGAATCCAGAACAGCGAAATGTCGAGCCCCTGCGACAGCCCCGCCGCAATCGGACTCGACCCGGCTTCACCGAGTTGCACCGACCCGGACGCGAGCGCGCGGATCACGTCGGCGCCGCTGTCGAGCTTGCGAAACGTCACCTTGTAGCCGGTCGCCTTCTCCACCTCGCCGCTCGCCTGCGCATAGCGCCACGGCACTACCATGTCCTGGTACGCGATCACCACTTCGCGCGAATCGGCGTGCGCGGCCGGCGCGGCTGTCACGGACGCGATCGCCGTCAGGGCGACCGCCGCGAGCCGAACGAAACTGAAACGCTGCATGAATCCCCTCTCCTGTCGGTAGCGATACTGCAAAAGGCTTCCGACTATAGGGACTTTGAAACCGCCGGGTTCCAATTAATCCTGCGATGCAATTGACGCCGTTTCAGCTTTGCTTTCCACGCTGGACCGGATGCCGGCCCCAATCGAACCGGCCAAATCCCGCCGCGACGACGGAATTCCGCCGGGCAAGATCGGCAGACAGCTCGTCCGGGGCGAAACCCGCGCGCACGACGGTCGCCGGCATCGGGTTCGAATGCTCCCGGCAAGCGGCCGCCAAGACGTACCGTTTTGCCCGCGACCGCGCATCTCAAACCGCGTCCGCCAACGAAAAAGCCCGCATCGCTGCGGGCTTTTTCTCCCATCGTCGTCGCGAACGGGTCGCGAGGCGTGTCACACCACGCCGGCGCCGTGCGCCTGCAGATCCGCGTGATAGCTCGAACGCACCATCGCGCCGACCGCCGCGTGCGTGAAACCCATCTTGTACGCCTCTTCCTCGTACATCTTGAACGTATCCGGATGCACGTAAGCGCGCACCGGCAGGTGGTGCTCCGACGGCTGCAGGTACTGGCCGATCGTCAGCATGTCGACGTCGTGCGCGCGCAGATCCCGCATCACATGCAGGATTTCCTCTTCGGTCTCGCCAAGGCCCACCATCAGGCCCGACTTCGTCGCGACGTCCGGATGCAGCGCCTTGAAATCCTTCAGCAGCTTCAGCGAATGCGCATAATCCGAACCCGGGCGCGCTTCCTTGTAGAGTCGCGGCACCGTTTCGAGGTTGTGGTTCATCACGTCGGGCGGCGCGGCATTCAGGATCTGGATCGCGCGATCGAGACGGCCGCGGAAGTCCGGCGTCAGGATCTCGATGCGGGTCTCCGGCGACTGCTCGCGCACTTCGCGGATGCACTCGACGAAGTGCGCGGCGCCGCCGTCGCGCAGGTCGTCGCGGTCGACGCTCGTGATCACCACGTACTTGAGCTTCAGCGCCGCGATCGTGCGCGCGAGATTCTTCGGCTCCTCGGTGTCGAGCGGATCGGGGCGGCCATGGCCGACGTCGCAGAACGGGCAGCGGCGCGTGCACTTGTCGCCCATGATCATGAACGTCGCGGTGCCCTTGCCGAAGCATTCGCCGATGTTCGGACAGCTCGCTTCCTCGCACACCGTATGCAGATTGTGCTCGCGCAGGATCGTCTTGATCTCGTTGAAGCGCGAGCTGCCGGTGGCGGCCTTCACGCGAATCCACTCCGGCTTCTTGAGCCGCTCGATCGGCACGATCTTGATCGGGATGCGCGCCGTCTTCGCCTGCGCCTTCTGCTTGGCGGTGGGATCGTATGCGGCGGACGGATCGGCCGGCGCGGGAGTAGCGATAAGGTCAGTCATTCGATTGTTCCAGTGCCTGCGGCAATGCGGCGGCCGCGGTTGCGCCGTCGAGGTTGGCGATCAGACGGCGCACGAGCGTCTCGGCTGCTTCGTTCCAGCCGGCGGCCACGCCAAGGCCCGCCATGTCGACCGTTTCGAGTCCGGCGTAACCGCACGGGTTGATCGCGAGAAACGGCCGAAGGTCCATCTTCACGTTGAGGCTCAGGCCGTGGTAGCTGCAGCCGTTGCGGATCTTGAGGCCCAGCGCCGCGATCTTCGCGCCCTCATGAGGGCCGGATGCCACGTAGATCCCCGGTGCGCCGGCCTTGCGGACCGACGCGAGATTATACGCCGCGAGGGTCTCGATCACGGCCTCCTCGATCCGGGACACCAGCGTGCGCACCATCAGCTTGCGACGCCGCAAATCGAGCAGCAGGTACGCGACGATCTGGCCGGGGCCGTGATAAGTGATCTGGCCGCCGCGGTCCACCTTCACGAGCGGTACGCCGCTGTCGGCGACCAGCAGATGGGACGGATTGCCCGCCTGGCCGAGCGTGTAGACGGGCGGATGCTCGACCACCCAGATTTCGTCGCCGGTCTCGGCCGTGCGCGCGTCGGTGAACGCACGCATCGCCTCGAAGCTGACTTCGTACGGCTCGACGCCGAGCCAGCGGACCGTCACGGGCGGCGGCGCGCAGCCGGCATCGGCAACCGGCGGGCTGGGTTCGGTGGAAACGGGGGACACAATGGAAACCGGCGAGGCTGACATGGACGGTAGTTTACCGAAATCCCATGCGCCTCGCCGGTACTGGAAGGGGACGGATCGAATCCGCCCCGTCCCCTCAGGCGGTCAGACGGTCCGCCAGTTGTCGCGAAACAGCTCGGCCGCGCGCGTGAGCAGCCGCTTGATGCCGGAGACGGCGGCCTGCTGCGCGGGCACCGCCATCGAGAACGACACGCAGGCGCCGGCCGCGCCGTCGGCGCTCAGCCATAGACGCTCGCCGCGCCGCAGCTTGAGCGAGCACCCGCTCGACAGAAAATAATCTTCGACATCGTTGCTGCGCGTCGCCCACACCGGCCCGCCCTGCACGGTCAATCGGGTGCTGCGCGCGACCTTCATCGGGATGGTTTCGCCGGGTTGGATCTCGAACGTGATGCTTGAAGAAATTTCTCTCATGATGTGCTCCGCCAAAGGTGCTTCAATGGCTACAATCGTATATCTATCAACGGCTTGCGCATAACGATCTATTTTCACGTACTTGTGAGATAAATTAGCAAATGGACCTTCGCCAACTGCCCATGTTGAACGCGATCCGCGCGTTCGAGGCGGCCGCCCGCCACGAGAGCGTCTCGCGCGCCGCCGAGGAACTGTTCGTCACGCATGGCGCGGTCAGCCATCAGGTGCGGGCGCTCGAAGCGGATCTGGGGGTGAAGCTGTTCACGCGCAACGGCAAGCGGCTTTGCCTCACCGAAGCCGGCAGCCGCTATGCGCAGCAGGTGCGCGCCGCGCTGATGATGCTCGCCGATGCGACCCGCGCGGTCCGCTCGAACGACCGCGACCGGCGGCTCGTCATTTCGATGCTGTCGTCGTTTTCCGCACGCTGGGTGACGCCGCGCATCGGCCCGTTCATCGAACGGCATCCGGAGATCGATCTCGAACTGCAATCGACGAATGCGCTGACCGATTTCGCGCGCGACGACGTCGATGTCGCGATCCGGTTCGGCTCCGGCGACTACCCTGGGCTGCACGTGGAGCCGCTGCTGGAGGAGGTGTTCTTTCCGGTCTGCGCGCCGACGCTGAACGGCGGCGTGCTGCCGAAGGAGCCGGCCGATCTCGTGCGCTATTCGCTGCTGCGCTCGGACGACGAGCTGTGGCGCCCGTGGTTCGACGCGGCGGGCCTCGACACGCTGACCGAGCCCAGGCGCGGCGTGCTGTACCAGGATTCGTCGAACCTGCTGCAAGCGGCGATCGACGGCCAGGGCATCGCGCTCGTGCGCCGCTCGCTGGCCATGCACGAGGTGGCGCTCGGGCGGATCGTGCGCCTGTTCGATATCGATGGGCCGAGCCCGTGGGATTATTACTTCGTGTGTCCGCCGCCGCTGTTGCAGGCGGAGCGCGTGCAGGCGTTTCGGAGCTGGCTGCTGGAGGAGATGGCGCGCTTCAAGACACTCTGCGCGCAGATGGATGCGCAACGCGCGGCGGACCGTGCCGCCGCGCGCGCAAGTATGACGATCAGAGCACGACCTTGACCATCGGATGGCCGGTGAGTGCGCGATAGATGTTGTCGAGCTGCTCCTGGCTGGTCGCCCGCACGGTGATCGTGAGACCCGTATAGTTGCCGCCGCTCGATGCGCGCTCCTCGATCTTCTCGAGGTCGATCTCGTTGTCGTGAACGCTCACGACCTTGAAGATCGTGTCCTTGAACTCGGGGTGTGACTTGCCCATGATCTTGATCGGGAAGTCGCACGGGAATTCCAGCAGCGTGTCCTTCCTGGCCTCGATCGCACCCGTCAGTTCGACAGTTTTGGTCGGTTCGGTCATTTCATCCTCCAGGCAAAGGGTCAAACATTCTCCAGTTCGCGCGCTTTCGCGCGCTGGTAGGCGTCGTACAGCGCCGCGTAGACCGGACCCGGCTTGCCGCCCTGCACCGGCAGGCCGTCCAGCAGGGTCACGGGCAGAACTTCCTTGGTCGCCGACGTGATCATGATCTCGTCGGCCGCGCGCAATTCCGCTTCGTTGATGTCGCGCGCGACGAACGGAATCCCGCACTCGTTCGCCAGTTCCTCGAGCAGCGCATAGCGGATGCCCTCGAGGATCTTGTTGCTACGCGGCGGTGCGAGCAGTTCGCCGTTCTTCACGACCCACACGTTCGACGACGAGCACTCCGTGACGTTGCCGTCGCGCAGCTGGATCGTTTCGAACGCGTCGTGTTCGGCCGCGTGCTGAGCCATCAGCACGTTGCCGAGCAGCGATACCGACTTGATGTCGCAGTGCAGCCAGCGCTTGTCTTCCGCCGTCACGCAGCGCACGCCTTTCGCGCGTTCCTCGGCGCTCGGCAGGCGCAGCGGGGTGATCATCATGAACACCGTCGGCGACACGCCGGCCGGAAACGCGTGGCCGCGCTTCGCGACGCCGCGCGTCACCTGGATGTAGACCAGCGCGTGCTGCCCGTCGCCGAGCGCCTCGGCGTTCGCGTCGAGCATCTCGTCGATGAGCGTGCGCCAGTGCGCGTCGTCGCGCGGATTGTCGATACCGATCTTCTTCAGGCTCCGGTCGAGGCGCGCGAGGTGCTGCGCGATCCGGAACGGCGCGCGGCCGCCTTCGTGCGCATAGACCGGTACGACTTCATACACGCCGTCGCCGAAGATGAAGCCGCGGTCGAGCACCGGGACGCGGGCTTCGGACAGCCGCACCCGCTGCTCCTGCGACGATGCCCTCAGGTAGACGACCGGATCGAAATCAGCTTGGCTCATGACGGTATAGATGGAGACGAAGTCGTAAAAATAAAGGGATCGGCCGGCTTACTTCTTCTTGCTGAACATCAGCAGGATCGAATCCCAGATCCGGCCGAGCAGGCCCGCTTCCGGTACGGCCTGCAGCGCGACGATCGGGAACTGTGCGACCGTCTTGCCGTCGGCGACGAGCTTCACGGTGCCGACCTGCTGGCCTTGCGCGAGCGGCGCGATCAGCGGCGCGTTCAGTTCGACTTCCGGCTTCACCTTGTCGCCCATGCCCTTCGGCACGGTGATCGACTGATCCTTCTGGACGCCGACCTGCACGGTGTTGCTCTTGCCCTTGTAGATGCGCGGCGTGTCGATCGCCTGGCCGGCCTTGTACAGGCGGACCGAATCGTAGGCGCTGTAGCCGTAGTTCAGCATCTTCATGCTGTCCTGCACGCGGTCGCTTTCCTTCACTTCGCCCATCATCACGGTGACGAGGCGGCGCGAGGCGTCGGCCGTGCCGGGCAGCGAGCGTTTGGCGGATGCGATCAGGCAGTAGCCGGCTGCTTGCGTGTGGCCGGTCTTGAGGCCGTCGACGGTCGGGTCGATCCACAGCAGGCGGTTGCGGTTGGGCTGCTTGATCTTGTTGTACGTGAAGTCCTTGACCGAGAAGATGTTGTAGTAGTCGGGGAAGTCGCGGATCAGGTGGGTGGACAGTGTGGCGAGGTCGCCTGCCGTCGTGTAGTGCTGCGGGTCGGGCATGCCGTTCACGTCGGCGAAGTGGGTGCCTTTCATCCCGAGTTTCTGCGCTTCGGTGTTCATCAGGTTGACGAACTGCGCTTCGCTGCCGCCGACCAGTTCGGCGAGGGCGATGGCCGCGTCGTTGCCGGATTGGATGATCATCCCGTAGACGAGATCGTGCACGGTGACGGGCTTGTTGGCTTCGATGAACATCCGCGATTCGTCGCGGCCGACGCGGCGGACTGCGTCGCTGGGCGTGACGACCTGGTCCATCGAGATCTTTTTCGAGTCGAGTGCTTCGAACACGAGGTAGGCGGTCATCAGCTTGGTGAGCGATGCCGGTTCGACGCGTTCGTCGGCGTTGCCCGACGCGAGCACCTGGTTGCTGGAGGCGTCGACGAGCACCCACGAGCGGGCGTTGACGCCGGGCGGGGGCACCGCGCCGGGCATGAACGTGGCGGGTGCGCCGGTGGGTTCGGCCGCGACGGCTGCGGCGGGCGCCTTGGCCTTCGCTGCGGGCTTCGCTTCGGCGACGGCAATCGTCGACACGAGCGCGGCGGGCAGTGCGATGCCGAGCGCGATGTTGCGCGCGGCGACGGCGAAGGTGGTGGAGGAAGCGAGGGACTGGAGGCCGAAGGAAGACAAACGCATGATCGATTCAGGCAGATGGCAGAAAGTGCAGCGCACGGGGCGCTTGGTTGGAGAGCCGGGCGGCGGGCGTTTCGGCCTGAGCGGAAGACGAAACGCGCCAATTGGACAGATCGCGGCGCGATCGGTTCGCGGATGCGGGCGCGGCAAAACCGGCGGACCGAGCGCCGGATCAGGCCAGACAGGCCGTGCGACGCTTGAAACTTGGCCATTATACGTGGGGTTTTTGAGGCGTTCGCCCTGGGGGGCGTTTTTTGTGAGGCTCGGAGGAGCGGGCTTCAAGTTATCGCACTTGCCAGATTGTCAGGGTATTCGCGGCGCCCTTTCACGAAGGTTTGGACGCCCGTCGCCGGTTTCTTTCGCCGAGCCCGGCGTGGTGGCGGTCCATTAGTGTTTGGACCTCTTCGGGGCCATGGGCTTATCGGGTGGTTTTCTGTCGTTGAACTTGTTTTCGTGTCGGTCTATCAGCGTCGCCCCTCCCCGGGGCAGGGGTCACTTTTC
>NZ_JAWJWL010000067.1:0-8704 GCF_034721475.1 Burkholderia alba
TCGGCGGCGGCCTGTTCGACGTGCTCGAGGACGATTTCACGAGCCCGCTGCCCGACGGCAAGGGCATGCACCTGCGCGTCTTCACGCCGCCGGGCATGCGCGACTGGGCGAAGCCCGCGATGCAGCGCACCAAGCAGGCGCTCGACTACTACTACCGCTATACCGGTATTCCGCTGCCGCTCACCAAGCTCGACACTGTCGCAGCCAACGACGCATTAAAGGCCGAGAAGAACCTGAACTTCGGCGGCATGGAGAACTGGGGGGCGATTCTCGAGTTCGCGGACGACATCCTGTCCGAACCCGGCAAGCCGATGTCGGACTACGGCGACACGGTACTGACGCACGAAGTCGCGCACCAGTGGTTCGGCGATCTCGTCACGGCCGACTGGTGGGACAACGTCTGGCTCAACGAATCGTTCGCGACGTACTTCGAAACCCGGACGACGATCCAGTTCTTCCCGGACAAGTTCAACTGGATCGACGACGTCCAAGATCGCTACGGTGTAATTGATTGGGATATCGGTGCACGTGCGTTCCCGGTCGCGCCGAACTTCAATGCATGGGGTTCCAATACCTTCGTTACGGGTGCAAGCGCATCCGTTTACAACAAGGGCGGTCACGTGCTGAAGATGCTCGAGGGCTTCATCGGCGACGAAACGATGCGCAAGGGTTTGCAACAATATCTGACTGACTATGCGTTCGGCAACGGCACGCCGAAGCGTCTGTGGGATGCGCTGTCGAAGGCGAGCGGTCAACCGATCGGTGCGATCGGCGACAGCTACGTGCGTCAGACCGGCGTGCCGCTGCTGTCGCTCGACA
Source organism: Burkholderia alba (assembly GCF_034721475.1). Taxonomy (NCBI): domain Bacteria; kingdom Pseudomonadati; phylum Pseudomonadota; class Betaproteobacteria; order Burkholderiales; family Burkholderiaceae; genus Burkholderia; species Burkholderia alba. Next base: position 820 of record NZ_JAWJWL010000067.1, read on the forward strand.
CACAGTGCGATCTCACGAAGAACCAGAACATCGTGACTATCAGGCAAGCGCCGTTCCCGAACAAGAACGCGTATCCGGGCACGCAGTGGTCGGTGCCAGTGACGCTGGCCTACGGCAACGGCCTCGTCAATCGCAAGACGCTGGTGTTGAAGGACACGCAGACGCAGATCCGTCTCGACGGCTGCTCGGCCGTGCTCGCGAATCCGTCGGGCTTCGACTACTACGTGACGAACTACGGCGATGCCGCCTGGAGCGCACTGCTCACGCAGATCAACCGGTCGACGGACCCGGTCCTGCTGCAGAGCCTCAAGAGCGAAGCCGCGCTGCTGGTCAGCTCGAATCTCGCTCCGGCATCGCGCTCGACCAGCATCGGGTCGATCAACTCGCCGGCCGCGATATCGCTGCGCCAGCTGCCGGCGGGCGATGTGCTGCCAGCTCCAACCACGACGCCCAAGAAGACGCGTCCGACGCTGCGTCCGACGCTGCGCTACCAGGGTGAGTTCATGCCTCGTCGGTAACCAAGTGAATGATGACGGTGGACGGCGCCGCCGTCCACCGAGTGTTTAGTACATATCCACAGGCCGCCGATTCAATCCGCGGAAGAGAGGCTTGAAAGTTGTTGCCGGAAGGCGACGGGGGGGACAAAGCAAAGCGGTCTATTTAACAAAATTTCGTGAAAAGGAGGAAATAGCAACGTCGCAGTGTAAATTTTGAATATTAATATATTCCTGAGATATATTATGAAAAATATATATCGTATTGCTGGCGCTTCGATTATCGTAACAGCCTGCGCAAGTGCATTCGCCCAAGCAGTCGACAAGCAGGCCGCTGTCGACCGTGCACTTGCGCTGATCCAAGCCAATCCATCGGCATTTCAATTATGCGCCGAGCCGCGTGGAACGTTCCGCTAAGGCGCTCGATTTTAATACGGCGAGTAACGCAGCGGCGACGCCCGATGCGGCTGTGGATCAGTTCAAGGCTCGCGATGTCGTTGTAGATCATGACGGCACGGAACATGTCCGGTTTGACCACTTTTATGCTGGCTTACCGGTAATTGGTGGAGATGTAGTCGTACATTCGAATCAAGGTAAATTGATGGGGTCCAGCTTGACGTTGCAAAACGCCATCAAATTGGACAATGTAACACTAGCAAAGGCCGACGGACGCACCACAGTCCAGAATGCGTCCGACATCGGTATCGAGAAAGCGGTATCAATTGCGACGAAGCGCTTCGCTAGCAGAGTGCTCAGCTACGAGACGCCAGAACTTGTCGTCCTTGCTCGTGGCAAAATGCCGGTCCTCGCCTACGCAGTCCGCGTATACGGCGACGCCACCGTGGCACACGGGCCAGCCCTGGTCTACTATGTCAGCGCAAGCAACGGCCAACTCCTGAGTGCAGAAGAGCTCCTGCAGACTGCAGCTGCCACGGGCGTCGGGAAATCGCTGCACTACGGCGACGTTTCTATCACCACCGACCAGACCAGCACATCCAGCTATCGTATGGTCGATCCGACGCGCGGCAACGGCAGTGTGGCCGATGGCTATAGTATGCTGGACCCGATATTGAAGGTAATCAATCCCGTCCCGTTCATCAGTCTTAACAACGTGTGGGGCAACAACACAATCAGTGATCGACAGACCGTTGCGGCCGACATCATGTACGGTCTGGCTAAAACCTGGGACTATTACAAGAACACCAATGGCCGTAACGGCATCTTTAATGACGGCAAAGGTGTGCCAAGCTATGCGCATGTGACATTCATAAATGGCTTGACTGGAGCGAATGCCGCATGGGGTAACGGCATTATGTACTACGGTGACGGGCAGCCAGGTACTCGTCTACCTAACCCGGTGGTGTCCATCGATGTTGCTGGGCACGAATTAAGCCATGGCGTGAACCAGGCCACGGCAAACCTAGCATATATAAGCGATTCTGGTGGGTTGAACGAATCGAATTCCGATATCTTCGGAACACTTGTTAAGTTCTACGTGAACAACCCGAACGATCCAGGTAACTACGTGATCGGCGCCAAAATCGTCGATGGTGGCCTGCGTAAGATGTACAAGCAGGATGTTGATGGCAGGTCATTCGTCTGTTATCCCTCAAATGGTTTCACCGATACGTCGGCATCATCGGGGGACGCCAACAATGCGCACTACACCTCCGGTGTCGGCAACCGCTTCTTCTATCTGCTGGCCGAAGGTGCGACTGTGCCTTTGAACGCACGCACGCTGACAAAGAATGATCTGGTGTGCAACGGTGATACGGGCATCGCAGGCATCGGGCGCGACAAGGCCGGCAAGATCTGGTACCGAGCGCTAACGATCTACTTAACCTCCAATTCGACTTACCCGGATGCGCGTATGGCGTCGATGAAGGCAGCGGCAGACCTGTATGGCGACAAGTCGCCCGAGCAGACCATGGTAGCGCGCGCTTGGAGTGCCGTATCGGTGAATTGATAGGATTGTCGCTTGTTTTGCCGTACGCGTAGCGCGAGGGCTGCCTTGAACCTGGAGGTAGATGCCGCAAAAGTGATGTACATCACTTTGTACCTGAGGCGGAATTTTATGACAGCTCTGTCAGGACTCGTCGAGCTCGAACAGAGCGCGATCGGCGGGGCGAGATAGCGCTTCATCCATCATAAGCCGAAACTCGGCTTCGTCCCACTCGCCACGATCGACGCGGCGCAGGACGGCTTCGCCGACCAGCATCACCTTGCGCTCGCGATCGGCGCGCGTCTGCTTGACCTGCTGACGACGCACCTTGTCCGCAGATTTTCGTGCGTTTTTCATTTCCGCCAACCGATCGTCGGTGTCTGAGATTCGGCATTTGAGTAGGTTCATGGTGATGTTGTCCGTGACGGTGAGGACTGTGTGCGCGTCCGCAGAGTATAAGTCCGGCCGAGTCCGAATCACTAGGTTCCCGCCGTACTGCCGCGCCCAACCCTGGCTTCGAGCTAGGTGCGGAGGATTTCGCGCTTACAAATATTCTCGCAATGTCCTTGCAATTTGAATCATGTGTCGCGCTCTGCAGAAAAATCAGCGCCATCGAAGTACGCAACATCGACGTCACGCAATGCTGATGATGTCTCCAATCCATGCAAAGAGTCCCAGACGAGGTTCCGCACGGCACTAGCACCAATGTACCAGGAGGGTAGATCAGGGACCGGACTGCAACCAGTGCAGGCCAAAACCATGAAGACTCTCTCGCAAGGGCAACAAGGTGTGCTTCGAAATCAGTTGATGGCATGAGCGAAGAGTCCACTGGGTAAAGGCGACGATCTGCCGCTGAGCAAACTCGCCGCTCGCGGCAAGTCGATCTTAACCGAGTGTGACGCAGATGGAGGGGAGAGGTGTCCTTTACCGACCGCTTACGTTTGGATCGCAGATGTGTCGCGTTCAACAGCGGATCTCCGACGTCCAGTGCAATGTAACGCCTGCAGTATGGATCGGTCGCTGTCGTGGCAGCATTGTGGTTACCCTCACTGCCTCGATGGCCCCGACATGTCATTCGACGACGAAACCGGCGATTCAGGTGTGTCGCTAGTCGACTCCAATTCGTTTACCACATTCAACTGCTTAGACAACGGCGGCACAGTTGGCTGTTCCGAGGTGGCGCACGGATAACCCGTCCGTTTTAACGTTTGCGCGATTGCCTGCACCTGGTGCCAGAGGCGATCGGCTTCGTTCGGTTGGAGCGTGTCGGCTGTGACATCGAGCGCCTCGATGAGTTTATCGAGACGCGGAGGCGCACCTTCCAATACCACGCGAGCCAATTTCTGTTTCTGATTGTCGTGGTATGCGGCAAGCCAACGTGACAGGATCCTACGTTCGGCGGTCGTGAGCGAATCGAATAGCGCCGCCGGCACCGGTTCGTCTATGCGAACTGATGCGATCACCACGCGCTGGAGCTGACCAGTCGCTTCCGCAAGTTCGGCACGCAGCAACTTGATCAGTTTCCCCTGCTTGAGTATCAGCATCGAATCCCCTGTGGATCTCCGTGGTTACTTAATGGTGGGAGATCTCTGGCAATCGCCATCAAACATGCACCAATGCCCGAGCTGTATGCGGCGAAAGTCGCACGTACAGTTCCAAGGGGCGATGGCGCGATGATGTGCGCCATCCCAACCAATGCCTCGAGTGATCGGCAACACGCAGCGCCATGGTACCGGTGCATCCGTAACACAAAAGCCGCAACGTTACGTTACAAACACCCGGTCCCTCCAGTAAGTTCATTTCTTCAGTATCTCGACGATTTTCCAAGAAATCACCACTCCCTTTGCCTATAAGGATCTCGATCGCTCTCCAATTATCAGGGGGATCGTTGATCCAACAGGCATGACATTTGCTTAATGCAATACATTCGATTGGGCACACGCCTGAGTGTTGGCAGTATTAAATATTAAGCATATCTAATTAAGTTCTGATCCGTAGATTTCATAGTATATAAGTGTTGTTGGTAAACGGGATTGAAGTTTGTTAAGTTTGCCCAATGAATGGGCTGGGAGAAAGAGCCTATGAAATGAACGCGTCCCACCCGTGAACGAGAGCACCGAGGAAGATGGATCCTCTATGTTGACATCTCGTTCAACTTTTTACTAGGATAACGAAATGATTGCCTTTTCTCAACCCAGACTCCCATTCACTCTGTGCAGCATCGCGATCGCCAGTATCGCCCTCCTCCTCGGCGGCTGCGGATCTGATGGCACCAGTGGCGCTACACACGGGGGCGTAGGTTCAAGTGGTAGCGCAAGTGGTGGCACCATTGCAGGTGGTGCAGGTGGAGGGCTAGGTGGTGGCGGTTCGGGCAGTGGCACAGGTGGAAGTTCTGATACAGGTAGTGCTGCAAACGGAGGACTAGCTAGCGGCGGTTCAGGAGATGGCGCAGGTGGGGGCACTAATGTAGGTAGTGGCGCAAGCGGGGGGCTAGGCGGTGGCGGTTCGGGCGGTAGCACAAGCAGTAGTGCTGGTGGGGGCTTACCCATCCTGGGTAGCTTACCCGTCGTGGGCTCAGTGCTCAGCGCCGGCAGCGGCTCAGGTGGAGGCATACCCATCGTAAGCAGCTTGCCCATCGTGGGCCCAATGCTTGGCACCGGCTCGGGTAGTGGCGGCTCGAGCAAGGGAATTCCTATCGTGACTCCATTGTTTGACGCAGTACTGGGTCGACCCGGCAGTGGTGGGGACAACAACGGTGGGAATAGTAACGCCAACCCAATTATCCCGCTATTGAGTAGCTTGGGCCTGACTAGTCTTTCTGGCAGTTCTGGTGGTTCTAGCGGCACCGGTGGCTCCAGTGGTCCTGGTGGAGGAGGAATTACTACTGGCTCCGGTGGCGGAAGCACGACGGGGAATGGCTCGCCTACCTCCCCCATCTACACGCCGTTTATCTCACCCCCTCAAACGACGACTGGATCAACTGGACCGAACGGTACGACTGGACCGATTAGCACGCTTGGATCGATTGGCACCATCGTTGCACCTATATCACTCGCTGTACCAATCACGCCGGCAGTTGCCGCCAATGCGCCAATAAGCGTCTCACCGATTGTGCAAGCGACCGCACCTATCACCGCATTGATTTCGCCGATCGTAGCTCCCGTCGTAAACCCCGTCGTTGGGGCGCTCACTGGCGGCCCTGTTGCAGGCGCACCGACCGCAAATAATCCGACAACAAAGAACAATACGACGCCTAACGCACCGAACTCTACGTTCGGAAGCCAAACGGGTGGTTTGGTGGGTGGGGTGTTGGGCAGCCTACTAACCGGATCTGGTCCTACAGGCCATTAAATGGCATGAACGGTTAGCCATAGCAGCGGTGATTACATTCGAAGATGTCTGCAATGACGCGACGCGCGCCAGCATGCCTGTCAACGACAAGCATGCTGGCGGGCTTACAAACGAGTCGGCAACGGCCCATCTAGAAAGGTGGGCGTAGGTCTTGGCGTAGCTTTGTATGCCTGAGCCTTGTCAGATAAGGCTCAGGGGTACTGTCAGGTTGTCCGGTCACCGAACAACCTGACAGTACCGTCCAGACAGTTCTCTGAGGAATTCGCCCGGCACTTCGGGGGGGTGCCCCTATGTGTTTCGTCAAGCGTTAGGGGCTGACTTGGGTTGGTAAATGGTGCCGTCGCGCAGCATGGCGAACAGAACGTCGCAGCGTCGCCGTGCCAGTGCGATGAGGGCCTGGTTGTGGCGCTTGCCTTGCTGGATCTTGCGCGAGTAATAAGCCCGCGAGACTGGGTCTCGTAAGGCCGCGAAGGCAGAGAGGAACAAGGCTCGCTTGAGCACCTTGTTGCCCCGTCTGGATGGGTGCTCGCCACGGATCGACGAGCCTGAGCGCCGGGTTACCGGAGCAAGGCCAGCATAGGCTGCCAAGTGGGCGGCCGAAGCGAAGGCTTTATGGACGACTTCGGTCAGGAGTCTGGCAGCGGTCCTGACGCCGACTCCCGGCATGCTGGTCAGGACCGGCCAAAGTGGGTGAGCAAGCACCAGTCGCTCAACTTCGGCGGCGACCTCGTCGCGTTGCTTACGCAAGGCCGCAAGCTGGTGGGCTAAACGGGGCATGACGATGGTGGCGGCTTGTGTGCCGGGCACGGTCACGGCTTGTTCGCTCAGTGCCTGAACGATCTCGGCCGTCAAGCCTTTGCCCATGCGAGGAGCGAGCTTGGTCAGGCGATTGGCGAGCGTTTTCTCGGTGGTGCTGGCAAGTGCGGCGGGCGACGGATAGCGCTCAAGCAGATCGAGCACCGCCGGATGGTCGAGGCGCGGTCCGAGAACGCGCTCGAGCGCCGGATGGATTTGAGTAAGCAGGCCGCGAATGTGGTTGCTGATCTGCGTGACCTGAGCGGCGAGATCGTCATCGAAGCCGCACAGCATGGTGAGCTCGGCGAGCTGCTCGTCGGCCAGTTGTTGATGTCCGTACAGAACTGACCCACGGGGATGCGGCTATTTTCTTGGACTGATTTACGTCGTTAGGCCGAGGCTTTCACGGTACTCGATGGGGCTGAGATAGCCAAGGGAGCCCTTGATCCGTTTCTCGTTGTACCAGCGAACGTAGGCGTTCAGTACCACAACGAACTCCGCGATGGTCGTGGAACGCCAGTCTCCTGGATAGAACATCTCGGTCTTCAGCCTGCCGAAGAATCCCTCACAGGCCGCGTTGTCTGGTGAGCAGGCTTTACGCGACATGGATCGGACCAGATTAGCCTTTGCAGCCCGCGATAGCCAGCCAGGCCAACGGTAGTGGCCACCCCGATCTGAATGCACGATCGGCGTCTCGTCGTCCTCGGTCACGGTCTCGATAGCCGCATCTAACATGGTATTCACGAGCTCTGCGTCGGGGCTTGTGCCAATCGACCAACTGACTATCATCCCATCGAAGCAGTCGATCATGGGCGATAGATATACCTTCCCTGCAGGAATCTGGAACTCAGAGATATCCGTCACCCACTTTTCGTTGGGGGCGTTAGCGTGGAAATCGCGATTGATGATGTTATCCGGGGCAGGGCTGATTTCCCCGATATATGAACGGTATCGGCGCCGCCTGGGCCTGGCTGCCTGGAGNCCCTGCAGGAATCTGGAACTCAGAGATATCCGTCACCCACTTTTCGTTGGGGGCGTTAGCGTGGAAATCGCGATTGATGATGTTATCCGGGGCAGGGCTGATTTCCCCGATATATGAACGGTATCGGCGCCGCCTGGGCCTGGCTGCCTGGAGGCCGCCTTGTTTCATGAGCCGACGCACGACCTTCTCCGATAGAAACACCCGTTGTCGGCTCAGTGCTGCCTGCACCCGACGATAGCCGTAGGATCGGTGATTGTCCTCGAAGATCTCTGCAACGGTGCGACGGACATCTGCATATTTGTCGGCAACCCGTATGGGCGA
>NZ_JAWJWL010000068.1:0-7579 GCF_034721475.1 Burkholderia alba
ACGCGCGCGAGGGTCACCATCTTGACGATGGTGACGAGGATGCCGAGCATGAACACCTCGATCATCCCCCACGGCCGCACCAGCTGGATCGCGCGCAGCACCCGGTTGAAGCCGGGCGGCACGTGGCCGGCGCGCAGCGGGAACAGCACGTAGAGCAGCGCCGCCATCTCGACGAGCGGGAACAGCAGCGTCGAGCAGAACACCATCATCGCGACGATCCGCATGTCCTGATCCCACAGCGATTGGAGCGCGCCGAGCAGGGTGGTCTGCACCCGGATGCCGTTCACGTCCATTTCGAGGATCGGGAAGGCCTGCGCGATCAGAAACGTGATCAGCGCGGCGAGCGTGAGCGCGCAGATGCGTTCGATCTGCGCCGACCCGCTCCGGTAGAGCAGCGCGTCGCAACGCGGACAGCGCGCGGTGTCTTTGCCGCTCATGCGCGGTTTGTGCAACAGTGCGTCGCACTCGTGACAGCTGATAAGCATCGATTTCAAGTTTTATCCCATGCCTGGTGACCACCAGAATGCTCGGAGGCATGCCATCGGCGACATCACCATCGTGTTTATTCGCTCATGAACTTCCCCGAGCACGGCCCCGACAGTTGGCCAGTCGGTCCATCGATAACGACCTGCGCACACTGGCGTCTTCGTGGCCATCGCTCGTGACAGCGGGGAAAAATCCGGGGACTATCCTGAAATGGCCGACAGCCACCCGATAACGTCTCGATGAACCGTCTCCTTGCATGCCTCATTGAGAATTTCGTGGCGCGCGTCGGGATAGACGATGTAAGACAGATGACGATGTCCCTGCTTCATGTAACGCGTGACGAGGTGTTGGACCGTTTGCGTCTCTCCGCCGACTGGATCCTCCGCGCCGCAGATGATCAGGATGGGCAAGGAGCGTGGAATGCACGCCTCGGCCGTATCCGTCCATAGAGACTGAAATCCCTCGACCACCGAATAAAGGAGGCCATTGCAGAACAACTTGCCGCAGAGCGGATCGGCAAAGAATTTGGCCTGCTCCGCAAGATCACGGGTCATCCATTCCCCCCCTGTCACGGCGCCGGATCCAGCATATGGCGTGTTGAATGAGGTCAGCATGGTGCGCATAAATTCGGAAATCTCGTTGGCTCGGGGGCTTTCCGCGATCGCCTTCAACGCTGGCAACATGGCATCGATCACTGCTGCGCTCTCTCCCGGGAAGCTGCCCATCGTTCCGCACAAAATGACACCGGCCAATTCCGAGCCATGCTCTTGAATGTAACCCTGCGTCAAGGCCGAACCCATGCTGTGACCGAAAGCAACTAAAGGAAGATCGGGGTAGGCTTGCCTGGCGATTTCGCCGAGCTGACGAATGTCCGCCTTCATCAGCGTCCACGCATCGACTCCCGCGATACCCAGTTGCCCTTCGAGCGCCGTGTTCCCATGGGCTCTCAGATCGAGCGCATAGACCGCGTAACCGTCACGGGCGAGGGCACGCGCGAATCGATCATAGCGACCGCTATGCTCGGCAATACCATGGGTAACCTGGATCACGGCCCGAGGCACCGCCCCGCTGGGCGGCAACCAACGCCGCCCATAAATAGCCGTTCCGTCGACATAGGAGACAAAAGTAAAGTCGTCTACTCTCAGCACATCCGACATGGTTTCTCCCGTAGTTGCTCGGTGCGACGGTTCATCAACAGACCGGTACTCGCTTCACAAAGGCGCACGGTGCAATGAACAGGCGCGTATAGCACTCAGCCAATCTGCCCTCGAGCCCCGTCAGTGCGCGTGAGTGACGCAGCCTGACGCGCTCGACGGGACTAATCGTTAGCCGGCAAAAAAGCCAAGCCGGTAACGGAACCGGAACATGGATGGATTGTGATAAACGACCCGCCATCCATTGGCACCACCCGAATGGCTCCGCGGAGATCGGCGACGAATCCACGGCGTCGCTCGAGATCGAGCGCCAAGCCGATGCCTTCCTTCAGTCCCGTTGCCAACACCTCGTGGTGCGCCAGTCCGGTCGCGGTCATATCGGCGCGATTCAGACTATTGCCTCTCGCCGCCGAGTTGCCGCGATCGGCCCAGTAGCGTGCTTGACGCTCATGATCGATTTCCAGGGCGATAGGTTCGGTCAGACGGTCGACTAACAATTCCAGGTCGGCTCGATCGTCTGGCGTCGCACCCGTCGGCACGTTCAATCCCATTCCGAGAAGGCGACCGGGACCGCCATCGGGAGGGCCCTCCTGCGGCCAATCGAGGTGTCCGTTCGGGACATCGAGCGCCATCCCGACACAATGACGCAGCGCATTTCCGGAGCCGGAAGGCCATCGACCGGTGCGCGCAAGCATGATCAGGGCGCGACCATCGTCGGCAGCGGAGTATGGCCATGCCGTCCCCGCCACACCAGTAGATCAACCTTCCCGTCGCATCGAGCTGCATTTGCTTGGGCGTCGCGATCTTGCCGTTCCCAACCAGCACTTCTTGATCCTGTCCGCCCAGATCGCAACGCTCGATCGTGCCGTCCGCATCAGGAAACACCTCCTTGCTTGCCGGTCGCGCACCCATGCTGGTCCAATCAATAGCGTGACCCGGATCATCGACCTGGATATCGTCGGGCCTGCCCTCGAAACCTTGGAGTACGACCCGCGACTTACCGCCATCGAGTTCCGAGGCGATCATGACGGGCGGAAAACCCTGCGGGACGTCGATGCGGCCGTTCGTAGCGATATTGTCGCCGTGGGTCATGTCATCACTGCTCCGGGAGCCATTCCAATGGCTCGGAAAGAAAATTGTGTCTCGATATTAGACAGATAATTCGTATGTCTAATCATCCAGAATATTGAACATGATCAATATTTTTCCATTTGGAATATGAATAGAAAAATAAGGCACGGAGAATGCTAATTTTCAGCCGTCATCTCATCCAGGTATTTCTCACATGGATCAAAAAATTTATTAAGCAAACCTTACAAAAAGCAGATTGATTTCATTCACGCCCAGACTATATAGACTAGTAAAAATTAAGTGCACTGGTGATTTGTCAGGAATTGTCAAAAACCGTGCGTTTAGAGTGGTGACGCATAAGTCGCCATCACGGTGAGCCAGCGCACCGACGTGACGCCCCTGTAGCCAGATCGCCGAATCTGTCGATGTCCCCAGGATGGGAGTAGCCGCCTGCAGTGAAGGCCGCCTGGCTGGCCTCAGGCGCAAAGATCTCGCTGGACTCGCCCATGCCAACCTATTCATCGTTGTCGTCGAGTAGCGCGACGTCGGCGAGCGGAGCGGGCAGACCCACGGGACAGGTAGCCCGGCGGTGAGCAACGGGTTGAACGGCAGCACAGGTGACCGGGTGAGATTTCCGAGAGACCGTCGCCTTCGCGGATGCAATGCAGGTCGCCGCCTTCCAACGCGCCGACACAGCATCGATCATCGTGGAGCCGCCACCGGCAGTCGGTTTCATGCGCGATCGGCCAACCTCTTTCAAGCGCGGGTGGCTTGCGTGCCCCGCGTACAGCGGGTCGATACCGAGAAAGGCCGCCGGCCGCGCGGTCTTCAATGTGTCGATGGACGTCTTGATGACCTTCGGGTTGGCGACGCGCGAGTTTTCCGCGTCGATCATGAAGTCCGACAACACGGCGCCCTTCGACAGCCCCGTCGTGCCGCCTGTGTTCCGCAGCGACAGCAGGCGGCTACCGTCAAGCGTCACCGGTTCGACAGCGAACCGGGGCATCACGTCCCCCGGCAACGCGTTGATCGAGGGCGGGCGAACGGCATCGATCTCGGCAGGGATCGAGCCGTATGACAGGATCCGGTGGCTGTTGCTCATCAACTATCCTTGAACTGCCAATGCAAAGAATTCGCCCGATTTGCGGAGACCGATTCCGAGCCGCCGCAGGCGCTATCGCGCACGACATCGCATCCCGCAATCTGTATTGCAGCGAATGACTATGGCTTGCGGCTTGTGTTTTGGAAATGATCAAAACAGACAGAAATATCGTCCGTTTAAATCACCGCGTCGGCCTTCCCGATTGGTGTAACCTTATCGTCAGCGCAGCGACGCCCCAAAGACGGCACAGCGCGACCAGGTATGGAACGCGCCCATGGGGATATCGAATTGGACTCAGGACTTGCCATGCGGCGGAACGTGCATTCAAAACCAGCGGAAGCGGTTTTCACCGGCAATCAACTAGCGGATCTTGCAAATCCCGCCGTGCTGTCCCAGCGGCGCTTCTCGCCCTCGAAGCTTGCCATCCTGGTCGAGGTCGCGTCGGAATCGGGCCTGGACATGGATGCGGTACTCGCCGGGACCGGCCTCGATCTCGACGCGATCGCCAACCCCTTTATATTGACGTCGACGCAGCAATTTCTGACGGCCGCGCACAACGCGATCCGTCTATACGGACATTCCGACCTGGGCATACGCACCGGCAGTCTTCTGCGCGTGTCGAGCTACGGCATGTTCGGCTACGCGTTGCTGTGTGCGGAGACAATGGCCCGTGCGTTCGACTCGGCCATCAAATTCCAGCAGATCGCGAACGGCATGCTCGACATTCGCTGGGTCAAGCAGGGCGACACGGCGGCCTGGCTCTTTCCCTCTCAGGACGAAGTTGCGCTGCCCGGGCTCAACGCACCGCTATATCACTTCCTAATCGACATGCAGTTCGCATTGCATGTGAGAGTCGTCAAGGACGTCATGGGTGCGTGGTGCGTGCCGGCACGCGCGCAATTCTCGCGAGCGCGGCCGGCCCACGCGGCGCTGCTGTCCGAGACATTCGAATGTCCGATCGCATTCGACCAGCCATGCAACGTGCTCAGCTACCCCGCGGCGTGGTTGCCGCGCCCTCCGCAACTCGCCCACTCGATCACTGCGGCACAGGTCTCGGCACACTGCGCGCGCCTGCTCGAAGAGCTCCGTAGCCAGTCCGATATTACGCGGCGGGTATACCACGAACTGACGCGCATGCCAGGCAGGTTTCCCGAGATCGACGCGATCGCCGCAAGCCTGCGCATGACCTCGCGCACTCTGCGTCGCAAACTCGAAGCGGCAGGAACGTCATATAGCGAATTGTTGATGAGCGTGCGAAGGGCACTCGCGATCGACTATCTGAGCACGACTACGCTGAGCACCGAAGACATCGCGCAAGCATTGGGGTTCAGCGATCCGGTGAGCTTTCGGCATGCGTTCAAACGCTGGACCGGCAAAACACCGAACGGGATTCGCGAGGACGGCGAAGAGTGAGCCGCCGCCCGAGCCGATTCAAGCAATACACGTACCCGCGTGTAAATTGATTCCCCGAAGTATCCCACCCGCTTATTCCGGTATTCGGTCCCGGCACATCAGCCGTGAAATTCCATGGAGCAGAACGGCGGGTTACTCGGCCGACAATCGATGGGCATTTGGCATACGGTAGGGAGCGAATAAGGCCGGCGTTTATGCTCTGCAATACCTCAATTTTATTCCGGTCGGGCCTTTCTGCGATTTTTTTGCAGCCCCTTCTCATGCTCCGCGGATGTTCAGAAACGCAAAGTACACGCCAACATTCACGATAGCCGTGATGGAATCGGAACAAAATTTCCCGGCGACACTACCTCACCAATCGTCCCAAATTCATATCATTGCCAACACTCCGACAATAAAATTATATCACTTGAATTATTGTCAATAAATTCAACACAATATGTCGGCCATGATAAATAGGCAGCTTCAATGCATGAATCTTAATAAAGCTTAACCCCCTGTCAATCCTGCCAGTTTTCATTCATACAAAACATGCTACATTTTAATAAGAATATTGTCGGAATTTATGAACAGATTAAATCGAATACAACAGAAAAATATTCCTTATGAAGAGTTCATCACTGTGATTAGTGCTTATCTTGGGAACCAACTCGAATGCTATGTTGCGCACTTGGTCGAAACCGGACGGTATGGCTCAAAAAGCGAGGTGTTGCGTGAAGGCGTACGTTTAATTCTTGAGCGTGACGCGCAGTTCTCGGCCTTAGATGTAGTACCACACCACAGCTTGAGCGACTCTCATGCTGGGCACAGCGATTCCGCCGAAACTTCGGCTGTCCGGGTCGATCAGCCGAAAGCGGGTGACACCAAATGATAGAAGTTCTTATAGACGTCTGAATTTCTCTGCACGAGATGCTAAAACCCATGCGCCAATCACGCCATGTCTGATCAGTCGCGCCCTAAGCGATTGCGTCGACGTGTTCGTGCAGGATCCGCATATCGAAGTGATATTGAGCTGTCCAATACAAGTTGCCGATCTGTTCACCTGCCCTCAGGCGATGCCCTCATCGGAGCTTTCCCGGTTGGGGCGGATAGATGCACGTGACGGCGAACCTGCGCCGGGACAAGAGCGTCCGTTGGAGCGGGCGCGATCATGGCGTGCGCTAGACATGAAGGGATGATTTCCCAACTTGGCATCCAGCCGATGGGTTGGACTGTCGCACCAGGGATCGGCGCCGTTCTGCGCGCCAATCTCCGCCAACGTCAACGGGCGCGGTGGATATCGTGCGTCACGAAGCCGGCCTCGTTGTCGGGCGGCGCGAGGCCATCCCTGACGGCGAGCGTCTTGCGGATATCCTCGAGGCCGGTCGCCCAGCGATCGCGCATGGTCGACAGGCCGAACTGCGCATCCTTGTACTGATTCTCCGAGGGCTTTTGCTGGTAGATCAGGTGCTGGACGTTGTAGCGCCGGCCGGACGACACCTCCTCGGCCTGCTGGCACCACGGATCGCTCTTGCGCACGTCCTCCGGCACGTGCGCGAGCACACGATGCAGAAGACTGCGATAGCGCTGTTCGCGCTGCAGCGTATCGGTGACGAAGCGCGTCCGGCTCGAATACTGGACATCCTTGGTGCGTTCGGCGACGTCGTCCAGCGACGCCGGCAGCGGCCCATGCGCGCTCCACAGATCGACCTGGAACGCGAGCGTGTCACGTCGCGGCGACGCACGCAGCACTTCCATCAGCGGCGTGTTCGAGACGATGCCGCCGTCCCAATAGAACTCGCCGTCGATTTCGACCGGCGGGAACGCGGGGGGCAGCGCGCCCGACGCCATGAAGTGCTCGGGGCGCAGCGTCGTCTTCGTGTTGTCGAAGTAGATGAAGTTGCCCGTGCCGACATTGACCGCGCCGACCGACACGCGCGTCTCGCCCGAATTGATGCGATCGAAGTCGCACAGCTTGAGCAGCGTCGTGCGCAGCGCGGACGTGTCGTAGTAGCTGACCAATTCCNATTGACCGCGCCGACCGACACGCGCGTCTCGCCCGAATTGATGCGATCGAAGTCGCACAGCTTGAGCAGCGTCGTGCGCAGCGCGGACGTGTCGTAGTAGCTGACCAATTCCGGCGGGTTCGTCGTGCCCGGCAGCGGCGGCGGGAAGCGCGGCACAAAGAAGCCTCGCTGTCCCTGCAGAAATGCGCTCGCCGTCTGGCTCGCGGTGAGTATCGAGCGGATGTGTTCGTGACTGTTGAAGAGCGCGTACTCGAACGCGGCCGGCAGCGTGGGAAAGAACGCCGGCTGGCAGATCGTTTCCCAGAACTCGCGCAGCCGCTCGACGCGCCGCTCCGGCGGATTGCCGG
>NZ_JAWJWL010000069.1:0-7045 GCF_034721475.1 Burkholderia alba
GGCACCGATGCATCGTCCGTACTCGAAGGCTTGCCACTGGCATCCCGCACGGTTCCGACATCGAGCACCTGACAACCGGCAAGCACGTCCGCCACCTGCTGCGCGCTCGCCCCATCCGCCACAACCTGCTCGATCCCCGCATCCTCGATCATCTGCGTCAGACGCGCTTGCGGATACTCCGGATCGAGCGGCACGAACGCCCCGCCCGATTGGATGATCCCGAGCAACGCCGCCAGCAACGCCGGGCCCCGCGCCACGCACAAACCGACACGTCGCTCCGCGCTCACGCCATGCGCGGCAAGCCGTGCAGCCAGCGCATTCGACCACGCATCCAGCTGCGCATAGCTGAGCGTCGCCCCTTCGCAGCGCAGCGCAACCGAATCCGGCGTGCGTCGCGCCTGCGCGATCAACGCCTGACCCAGCGATTCGAACGCATAGCGCCGCGCAACCTGCGCATGCTGACCCGTCGGCAACGACAGCTCGCCGACCCGCCGCTGCGCGTCGTCCGCCAGCTGCACCAGCACCGCCTCATACTGCGACGCGATCCGCTCCACCGTCGAACGATCGAACACATCCGCCGCGTAGTTGAACATCAGATTCAGCGTCTGCCCGTCGTCGACGACATTCAGCACGAGATCGAAGCGCGCCGTCTCGGTGCCGCCCTCCTCCGCATCGACGACGATGCCCGGCATCGCCACCGCGGCGCGACGAGTTGCCTGCTCGAGATTGAACATCACCTGGAACAGCGGCGAGCGGCCGAGATCGCGCTCGATCTTCAGCGCGTCGAGAATCCTGCCGAACGGCACGTCCTGGTGTGCGTGCGCCTCGAGCACGCGCGCATGCAGCCCGTCCAGCAGCGCGTCGAACCGCATCGCGCCGTCGACGTCCGCGTCGATCACCAGCGTATTGACGAAGTAGCCGATCAACCCCTCTGTCTCGCGCCGCTGCCGCCCCGCCGACGGCACGCCGATCCGCACCCCCGTCTGGCCGCCGTAGCGATACAGCAGCGCCGCATAGGCGCCGAGCAGCACCGTGAACAGCGTCGTGCGCCGCGCGCGCGCCAGCTCGCGCAGGCACGCGGCGAGCGCCGGTTCGATGCCGACGCTGCAGCGTCCGCCGTCGATGCTGCGCACGGACGCGCGCGGCCGGTCGAGCGGCAACTCCAGCGCCGCACGCGCGCGGCCCAGCCGCTCGACCCAGTACGCGAGGTCGTCCGACGCCGCGTGGTCGAACCATTCGCCGTGCCACGCGGCGACATCGCCGAAATGGATCTCGAGCGGCGGCAGCGCGTGCGACGGATTTTCGCCGGCAACCGCCGCGCGATACAGCGCGGCCAGTTCGCGCACCAACAGCCCCTGCGACCAGCCGTCGGACACGATGTGGTGCGTCGCGATCATCAGCGCGTGGCGCTCGCCGTCGATCCGGATCAGGTCGACCCGCAGCAGCGGCCCCGCGCCCAGATCGAACGGCTCGCGCGCGACCGCGCGCAGCAGGTCGCGCAGCCGGGCCGGATCGTCGAGCGCGTGCTCGCGCCAGCCGTAGCCGGCATCGGCGTCGATCCGTTGCGACGCGACACCGCGCTGCTCGACGAAGCGCGCGCGCAACGCGCCGTGCCGCGCGACCAGCGCGGTGCACGCGCGCCGCAGCGCGAGCGTATCGAGCGGGCCGGTCAGCCGCAGCGCACGCGACAGGTTGTACGCGGGGCTGCCGGGGTCCAGCTTCCACAGGAACCACAGGCGCTGCTGCGCGGGCGACAGCGGATAGTGGCCGGGCGCGGCCGGATCGCCAGCGAGCGGCACGACCGGCAGCCGGGTCGGATCGATGCCCTGCTGCCGCGCCTTGTCGCGAAACAGCCGGCGGCGCTCGGCGGGCAGCGCCGCGTATTTGTTCGCGATCGCGCGCGCCGGATGTTCGGCGGCGGTCTCGGGCGCGGTGCCCGGGGAAGCTTCGCGGACGGGAGTCAACATGTCGTGAATGTGCCTACGTGAAAACGCGGGCGGCCAGCCGCCCGCGCGTCGGGTCTGTCGTCGAACGGCCGGGCGCGTCGCCCCCGGCCGGCCTGTTTAGTCGAGCGCATCGAACAGATCGTCGAGCGCCTGCATGTCGCGGTCCGCGCCCGCGGACGGCGACGCGTCCCGCGCCTGTTCGTCGAGGACCGCGGCCAGCAGCGCGGGCGTCGGATGAGCGAACAGCGTCGCCAGCTCGACCTTGCGCGCCAGCCGCTCTGACAGCCGCGCGGTCACCCGCACCGCCGCCAGCGAATGACCGCCCAGCGCGAAGAAATCGTCGGTCGCGCCGACCCGCTCGCGCCCCAGCACCTCGCCGAACAGCCGCGCGACCAGGATCTCGGTCTCGCCGCTCGGCTCGACCCACGGCGCATCGTCCGCGACCGTCGCGCCGAGTTGCGCGAGCGCGTTGCGATCGAGCTTGCCGTTCGCGGTGCGCGGCAGCGCATCGACGCCGTGCAGCGCGGCCGGAATCATGTACGCGGGCAGCCGCGCGGCGAGCGCCTGCCGCCAGCCGGCCGGCATGCCGCCCACCAGATAACCGACCAGCCGCGCCTCCGCGCCGTGCTCGCCCGGCACCAGCGCGACCGCCGCATCGAGCACGCCGTCGCAGCCGCGCAGCGCCGCTTCGATTTCGCCCAGCTCGATCCGGTAGCCGCGCAGTTTCACCTGCTGGTCGACCCGGCCGAGGCAGTCGAACGCGCCGTCCGGCAGTTCGCGGCACAGGTCGCCCGTGCGGTACATCCGCGCGCCCGGCGGCCCGTACGGGTCGGGCACGAAGCGTTCGGCCGTCAACCCGGGGCGGCCGAGATAGCCGCGCGCAAGATTGGCGCCGCCAATGCACAGCTCGCCCGTGCCGCCCGCCGGCGTCAGCTGGCCCGACGCGTCGACGACGCGCAGCACGGTTTCGTGCAGCGCGCGGCCGATCGTCACCGGGCCGCCGCGCGGCACCGGTGCGCAGGTGGACCAGATCGTCGTCTCGGTCGGACCGTACATGTTCCACACGTCGACGCCGCGCGCCGCGAGCTGCTCGGCCAGATCGGGCGGCAGCGCTTCGCCGCCCGCGAGGCCCACCAGCCGGCCGCGCGCGGGACCGCGCCAGCCCGCCTCGACGAGCAGCCGCCAGCCGCTCGGCGTCGCCTGCATCACGGTCGCGCCGCTGTCGTCGAGTAGACGCGCCAGCGCGGCGCCGTCGCCCGTCGCGGCCGCATCGGCCAGCTCGATGCAGGCCCCGGTCGCGAGCGGCAGACAGAATTCCAGCAGCGAGATGTCGAACGAAGCGGTCGTCACCGACAGCAGCACGTCGTCGGCCGTCAGCCCCGGCGCGACGCCGACGCTGCCGAGCAGCCGGTCGAGCGCGCCGTGCGACACGCCGACCCCCTTCGGCCGGCCGGTCGAGCCGGACGTGTAGATCACGTACGCAAGCTGCGCGTCGACGCACGGCCGATCCGCCGGCGCGGGCGTGGCCGCCGCCGTGGCGTCGGGCGGCCCGCCCGCATCGATCACGATGCGGCCGTCGAGCTGCCCGCCGAGCCGTTCGATGCCGGCGGCGTCGGTCAGCACGCGCGTGATGCCCGCATCGTCGAGCATGTAGCGCAGCCGGTCGGCGGGGAACGCCGGATCGAGCGGCACATAGGCGGCGCCGCTGCGCCACACGCCGAGCATGCTCGCGATCAGCGCGGGCGAGCGGCGCATGCAGACGGCGATGCGCTCCTCCCGCGCCACGCCGCTCGCGCGCAGCCGCGCGTCGATCGCGGCGGCCCAGCGCTCGAGCGACGCGTAATCGTGCGCCGCTCCGTTCTGCCGTACCGCAATCCGCTCGGGCGCGCGCCGCGCGTTCGCGGCGAAACGCGCATGGAACGCGCGGAACGCCGGGTCCGGCAGCGGCACCGCCGCCGGCAGCGCGTGCGCCACGCCCAGTTCGCCGACGGCGCGCTCGCCGTCCGCGTCGCTCAACTGGTCGAGCAGCGCGACGTACTGGCGCTGCAGTTGCTCGACGCCGGCGCGATCGAGACGGCGGCTGTCCCAGCCCCAATGGAGCGTGAGGCCCTTCGACGGCAGGATCGTCAGCGTCAGCGGATAGTGCGTGCGCTCGACCGTGTCGACACCTTCGACCCGCAGCGCGTCGCGCGCGGGTTGCGCCGCGCGCGCGGCGACCGGATAGTTCTCGAACACGATCAGGCTGTCGAACAGCGCATCGCCGCCGCGGCCCGCCCACTGCTGCAGCGACGACAGCGGCGTGTGCTCGACTTCGCGCATCGCGCTGTTGTACGCCTGCAGGCCGGACAGCCAGCCGGACACGGTCTGCGCGCCCGGCACGGCGCTCAGCACCGGCAAGCTGTTGATGAAGAGGCCGAACATGTCCTCGGCGCCGGCGAGCGACGTCGGCCGGCCGGACACCGTGACGCCGAACGCGACCGACGGCTTGCCGCTCAGGCGCGCGAGCAGCACGGCCCATGCGCCCTGCATCAGCGTGTTGAGCGTGACGCGATGACGCTGCGCCGCGCGCCGCACGCGCGCATCCAGCGCGGCGTCGAGTTCGACCGTGATTTTCTGCGGCACGTCGGCGGCGGCTTCGCGCGGCGCGGCGAGGCTGCCCGTCAGCGTGCCGGGCTCGGGCGCGGCCGCCAGCCGGTCGAGCCACCAGCCGCGCGGATCGGGTTGCTGCGCCAGCCATTCGACGTAGCGGCGATACGGCGGCGGCGAGCCGGCCGCCGTGCGCGTCGCGCGGCCCGCGCGCAGCGACTGTTCGTAGTCGTCGAAGACCTCGGCGAGCAATCGCGCGCCGCTCCAGCCGTCCGTGAGCACGTGGTGATGCGTGCGGACCAGATCGAAGCTGCCGTCCGGACGGCGGAACACGTTGACGCGCATCAGCGGCGCGCGCGCCGGATCGATGCCGTCCGCGAGATCGGCCGCGCGCCAGGCGGCCAGCCGCGCGTCGTAGTCGGCGGCGTCGCGCCAGTCGTGCACCCCGAACGGCAGCACGGCGTCGCGCTCGACGATCTGCAGCGCCGCTTCGCCGTGGCGCCACTCGAAGCGCGTGCGCAGCATGTCGTGACGCGCGATCGCCGCCTGCCACGCGTCGCGCAGCAACGACGCGTCGAGACGGCCGCCCAGGGTCAGCTGCAGCTGGTTCACGTAGACGCCCTGGCCTTGCTGCAACTCGCTGTGATACAGCAGCCCCTGTTGCAGCGGCGTGGCCGGATAGATATCCGCGATGCCGGCCAGCGGCAGATCGAGCGCGCGCAGCTGCGCCTGATCGAGCCCGGACAGCGGAAAATCGGCCGCGGTCGCGCCGGGCGCGGCGGCCGCGCAGTGCGCGATCATCGCGTCGACCGCCCGGTCGAACGCGGCGACAAGCTGTTGCACCGCATCGCGGTCGATCCGCGCCGGATCGAAGCGCCAGCGCAGCAGCAGTTCCTCGCCCGTGACGAGGCCGTTCAGGTCGAGTGCGTAGTCGAGCCGCGCGCCGTCGCCGAGGCTGCGGCCCGCGCGCTCCGCGCTGAACGCGAAACGCGACGCCGGATCGAGCGATTGATCGAAGCGGCCGAGATAGTTGAAGCTGACGGCCGGCCGGCGCCGTGCCGGCTTCGCGTCGAGCCAGCCCCAGTGCAGCCCCTTGTGCGGCACCGCGCGCACGCGTTCCTTGACGGCGACGAGCGCATCGCCGGGGGCGGCGGGCGTCGCGGGCAGCGCAACCGGGAAGCGCGACGTGAACCAGCCGACGGTGCGGCTCAGGTCCGCGTCGTCGATCACGTCCTCGCGGCCGTGTCCTTCCAGTTCGACGGCGATGTCGGGCGCGCCGCTCCACGCGCCGAGCGTCTGCGCCAGGGCGGCGAGCAGCAGCTCGTCGACGCGGGTGCGGTATGCCTTCGACGTGTTGTGCAGCAGCTCGCGGGTCCGGCGCGCGTCGAGCGTCCATTCGATCAGACCGCTATCGACCACGCGGGTATCGGCGGCCGGGCGCAGCGGCAGGTCGGGCGCGGCTTCGAGCGCGGCGAGCGCCTGTTGCCACCATGACGATTCGGACTGAACCGCGTCGGACCGTGCGTAACGGCGTGCGGCGCGCACCCACGAACGCCAGGACATCGACGGAGTCGGCAGCATGACCGGCTCGCCGCGTTCCGCCTGTTCGTAGCTCGTCTGCAACTCCTCCAGCAGCACCCGCCACGACACACCGTCCACCGACAGATGGTGGATCGCGATCAGCAGCCGGGTTTCCTCCCGCGCTTCGAAGTAACCCACTCGCCAGATCGGGCCTCGCTCGATATCCAGGCTCGACTGGATGCGGTCGCACGCCGCCTCCAGATCTTCCATCGAAACCAGATCCTCTCGACGAATCAGATCCCCTTCCGCTTCGCTTGCCGCTATCGCACGTTGCTTCCACCCCGATTCATCCGCCGCGAATCGCAGCCTCAACGCATCGTGACGCGTGCGCAGCGCCTGTACCGCCTGCTCCAGTGCCGCCTCGTTCAATCGGCCCTTCACCTTCAGCAGCACCGCCTGATTCCAGTGCGACTCCCCTTCCGGGTACCGTTCGAAGAACGCCTGCTGGATCGGCGTCAAACCCTGCGGGTCGCCGTTGTCTTCTTCGACTTCGGTGCGCGCTTCCAATCGCTCCGCTCTTTGCGCCAATCCCGCCACCGTCGGATGCTCGAACACCTGTCTCGGCGTCAGCTTCAGCCCCGCTTCCCGCGCTCGCGCAATGATCTGCAAACTCTGGATCGAATCGCCCCCCGCTTCGAAGAAGTTGTCCGTCACGCCCAGATCGTCCCGACCCAGCACCGCCTTCCAGATCGACAGCAGCGCCGCTTCCGTCTCGTTCGATGCCTCGACCCGCTCGCGGGCCCGCTCCTGCGGCGCCGGCAGCGCCGCCCGGTCCAGCTTCCCGTTCGGCATCGCCGGCAGCTTCTCCAGCACCGTCAGACTCGACGGCACCATGTAGCCCGGCAGTCGCTGTTCCAGTTCGTGACGAACCTGCGCCGCCTCCACTTCGCCCGCGACATACCCCGCCAGACGTTGTTTCTCGCCTTCGCCCA
>NZ_JAWJWL010000070.1:0-6988 GCF_034721475.1 Burkholderia alba
AGGCGAAGACAACAAAAAAGAGAGCAGAAAAACCAGCGGGTAACGAAGAGTTATCCACACCGGAATAGATGTACTACCCTGTCTCGGGGTGGGTCAGATTTAGATGAAATCGGTGGGTTAAGACTCTGTGGAAATCAACAGGCTGCGTGCACTGCACGAGAAGAAGCCAAAGGTTCCTCCGGCACCGCAGGCGGATGACGAGCCGGCTAAGGCCGCTGCTGGCGCTATTGTCGAGTTGAACGCTCGCATCACCGAGGTGGAAGCTCAACTAGCTAGCGCCCAAGCCGAGGTAGAGGTGCAACGTGCACGTGCCCGCTCCATTGATGATGTGGTTCAGCGTGTTACCGCCCTGCAGAAGTATGTGGACGACGTTAGAGAGGACTTGACGAAGCGGCTCTCGCCCCTTGGTCTCAAGGTGGGTGATGTTGTCCAGCTCACCGTCAACACTGCGCCGCTGTCGGATCTGGAGGTGACCACGAAGACCAAGCTTGCCGAGCAGCAAGCTTTGCTTCAGCCTGGTGTCGAAGGTGCTCTGCCGGCGCAGCTTGCCAAGCTTAAAGCTGATTTGGCTCAGGAACAGTCCAAGCTTGACGGGCCGATGCGCGCGCATCAAGAGGCGTTGGCTGCTCAGCGTGCCTGGGAGGAAGAGTGGGGTGCCGCTGTCGGCGCGGCGGACAAAGATGAGTCCTTCCGCGGTAAGTGGCATCGCCTCAAGAACATCCCGGCCCAGCGTGCGGAGCTGGCCGAGCTGCGGAAGAAGCGCGTTCAGCTATCTGTGTCGATTTTGTCGACCCTGCACAAGCGCGCCGAGGTCCTGAAGGGGCTCTTTGCTCCGGTGCAAGCCTTGGTAGATGACGAGCCGCAGATTCGCGAGGCACTCGGGGTGCAGTTCTCTGTGCGATTCTCGTTTGACGCCTTCGCCACGCGGCTCTTCGACTTTATCAAGCAGAACGTTGGCTCGTTCGTGGGCCTGGAAGAGTCCAAAGCTCTGGCCGGCAAACTCTTGGCATCGCACGACCTCACGACTGAGGCCGGCCTGACTAACTTCCTGGCTGAAGTGGACGAGGCGCTGACCCATGACATTCGTGGCGGGCAGCGCAGGCCAGTGTCCACGGTAACGCTCCTACGCGCGGACCGAACAGCCGCGCAGCTTTACGACTTCCTCTACGGACTCGACTACGCGGACCTCAGCTACGGCCTGATGCTGGGCAGCGTCGAACTCGAGCGGCTGTCTCCTGGTCAGCGCGGCGCACTGCTACTCATCTTCTACCTTCTCGTCGACCGGGACCGGATCCCGATCATCTTGGACCAGCCCGAAGAGAACCTCGACAACGAGACGGTCTACAATTTGCTGGTTGGTGTGATCACGAGGGCTAAACAGCACCGGCAAGTCGTGATGGTCACCCACAACGCCAACCTTGCCGTGGCCTGCGACGCCGAGCAGGTGATTGTCTGTTCCATGGAGCGGGATGGCTCAAACAAGATTTCCTACGAGGCGGGTGCAATCGAGGAGCTGAACTTGAACCGGTCCGTTGTGAACATCCTGGAGGGAACGAAGCCTGCCTTCGAGAATCGTCGCCGCAAGTACCTCTGAGATTCAGAGCGAGAAGGCCATACCAACTCTTGCACACACCGGCGACTCGGCGGATTGGCAAGTGAAGGTCCGCTTCCTGCGAATGATGATGTCACCGACCAGACCTAACATGTTGCACTCAAGCTAGAAGCGGACATTCCATGGAAATACGTTATGACCGCTTCTGGCTGCTTAGGGACGGACGAGCAGGCGAGCCACGCAAGCTACGTGCGCGTGCGCTTGTCCGGATGTCGGCGTCGGTGCGCCAGTTCGGAGGGCCGTGCGAGTCGTCCGTGCAGCAGATATTTTCCTCTGATCTGCATGAATAGCACAATGCGCGACCACGCCCAGGCCGACCTCGCGAGGTCTTCCGAGAGCCAGGCGATCAGTTGCTCCCGCCAGCAAGCAGGTGGCACATCGACGGGACGGTGGGGCGCATTGGCAAGCCATCCGGCCAGGCCAACGGCTGGCATGGAGGGCGTATCGTCGGAGGCGCATGTCCGCGAGAAGCCGTACCAGCTGATCGACCAGCCGAGTGCCGTCGCATGATCTGCGGCCATGTCCCGGGCGCGGACGACAAATTCATCGTGGCGGTTCGCCCATGGCAGGCGTGCGGCGGCGATCCGATGCGTGTCGCCAAAGAGTCCGTGCCCGACGCGCTTCAGAACATGTTCATACACCAGAAAGTCATCGCCGAAGTTGGGCCAGTCGTCCCGAGTGTAGGGCATTCCCCCGGTTTGCCGATCGTCGCCCGGCAACGTCGCAACCCGATCTAACCATGCCTCCGCCCGAACGCAATGCCGCCCCAGCAGTTCTTCGGGTGAAGGCGGAGGTACATCGTAAAGCCGGTTCAGCAGCCGCATATGTCGGGCCAGACACGCCATCCGGATTTCGATTCCTGGCGCCGGCCGGGATACAAACCGCCCGGTTACCTGGTCGCGAGGCTGATACGGCGAGGTGGTAATAGGCACCATCGCGCTGGCGACATGGGCCTGCCAGCGTCGGAGCATCCGGGCAGCGCGGCCCATGACCGGTATGCAACATCCGGCGGGACGATCCAGCGCCGGGACCCAGCGGGTACTGCAGCGGGCACACGACAGCGGGTGCGTTGCCATACTACTGTTGAGCAGATACGGGATGGGCGCGCCGCATTTCCGGCATCCTCGCCGCAGACGACTTCCATGCACAGGGCATCGTTCGATGAATCGCCATTGAAACCACGCCGCGTGGAAACCCAGCTCGAGACACGCGGGGCAATAACGCAATTCGGTCGCCGCCCATACCAGTGCCGGGTGGCCGTTGAAAAGACAGAATCCGTCACGTGTGGACGTTTCGGGAATCTCAAGAACGCGGGCGAGCTTGGCGGGCTCAAACCGGTCGGCCCGTCGAACGTCTACGCCAGTAGAAAACGCTTCGCCAGCCCGGACCGTAACGAGGCCGGCCAGGGCGTGCAGCGACAGCCGGTTGAACAGCGAGAATTTCGACAGTCGCATCCACATCGACTCGCCGTCGCTGCTCCACTCGGGTCGGGTGGTGTAGCTCGTCAGGGTGGTGCGTGTCGGCAACACCCGCGACTGCCAGAAGTTGTCGATCCAATCCGGTGGTACGGTAGTGCGACCGATACTCATGACGGCGAGCGATGCTCAGCGCCGCGTGATCGCGGACAGGATCGGGCGCCCCGCCTTTTGCGCCACCACATAGCGACTACGTTCGACCATCTCACTCCAGAACTGGGCGTCAAACTTCAAGGTCTCACTGTCGCAGGCTGAACTGAGCAGCAGTGCTGCCTCGACTGCGGCAGTGAAGTATTTCATCGGGATCTCAGCCGGGCCGTCCAGATTCGCCTTGATGTGTGCGTCCTCGAACGCATCCCATAGCCGGGCGGCGGATTCTCCAATACGCAGGCCCGCCGCGTACGCCTTTGGCACGAAGAACCGTACGTAGTTCCAGCCCGAATTCGCGGGATATTCGCCGTTGTCATAGGCCGAGAGAACGGCAGCGCATTCCGCAGCGGAGACAATCCCCCGAAACGCAAGCTCCTCGACCATGAAGCGCGCGACAATCTGTTCCTTGTCCTGCGCCTGGAAGACCGATTTCTGAGCGAGCAGTTGCGGTTGTCCGACCAGGAAAGTGAACAGGCGCAACGCGTTGTTCTCCATTTCGTCGTGCAGGTCACGCAGCCATTCATACTCGATTTCGCGCAGATTCTGCGCTTCGTCGGCGAACAGTACGACACGATCGTCGCCTTTGTTATCGGCCACCTGCCGCAGCTTGTGCAGGAGGCGGCCGCGCAGTGCCGCCTTGGAGGCGCCGCTTTGCGCGGGATGCTTGACCGTGTGCAGCAACGCCGAAAAGAAATTGTTCTCCGATGCTGTTTGTGAGCGGGCGCAACGCATCGTGTACACCGATACCTTCGGGTGCCGGATCTCAAGATCCCGGCGAATGAACTCGATTGCGTAACTCTTTCCAATGCGTGGGCGACCATGTATCAGTGCCCCGGTGATATAGAGAAACAGACATTCATCGATGAGCGTGCGGAAGGCGGCAATGGACGGCGTAGGAACCCGGTAAATGCGCCGTCGCAGCGGATGTTCGTCCAGCGCAACGGGTCGGTAAATGTCGTTGGACATGGACGCTCTCCCTGTCAGCGGTTTTGCACCTTCAGATCGCCAAGATCAACTGGCACAACTACCGTATCCGCCTGTCGCTGCCGCGTCGGTGTGGAAGGCGTGTGGGACGCCGCGGCTGATACAGCGTCTGGTCCGTCGGAAGGTGCCACCTGCGAAAGTTGCATGACGGTAGTGGCCTGTTTGCGACTATGATTCCTGATGCGCCGTTGCGCTTCGGAAAACACGTGCACCGGATCCTGCTCGCCGACAAACCTGAGCTTGCCCAGGCGGCGCTGTCGCAGGATATGCTTGCGCAGCCGCAGTGTGTGCCGGCTGTAGCGCCAGCCCTCGAGTACGGCAAGGCGGCCGAGTTCAGCGCCGTTGGGTAGGTATGCCCATGCCTCACGCATGTCGCTGGGATTCGGATAGACGCGAATTTTCTCGCCGCTGAGTCCGGACGTGCGCTGTAACACTTCGTTGCTGTACCGCGCGCCGTAAAGGCTGATGTACGGGGCGACGCCGCGTGCGACGTTGCCCCGCACGGTACAGAGATGAACGGATTGCAGCTGGTGCAGCCGGACGCGCTGTAACTGGGGCAGCGTACGCACCGGAGCCTCCTGATGCGCAACGGCCAACTGCAACGCTTCGAGCGGCGTGCGCCCGTTCAAACCGTCGTGCGGTGTTGCGTGATAGTTCGCGATAGTCACATCCAGCAACTCTTCGAGCTCCGGCAACGTTATCAACTGCCCGACTGATACGCGTCTACCACGCTGGCCCGCCGGGTCTTCGGGGTGGCGGCCAGTGGTGCCGACCACTTGCCTGGACATGCGATCGGTGAGGGTCAGGAAGAAACGCTCGATGAAGGGTCGTGTGGTCGGCGCCGCAACAGGGCCCGCTTCCAGCCGACAACCAACAAACTGGCAGACCGGTAGGAAGGTCTCTTCGGTCAGGTGCGCCGCGGCGTTATCGACCTTCAGGACATCCCAGCAGGCGTAAGCGACTTCCGGACAGACTTCTGTCGCGAAGCCTGCCGTCGGTCGGTACGCCAGCCCCGCAATGAGTAACTGGTCGCGTTTGCGTCGCGGTCGCAGCGCGTCCTGCAGTACCGTCAGCACGTCATGGTGGTTGTATTCGGGCGCGGGTACGACCTGCCAGCCCAGCACGATGCGGGTGCAGACATCAATCAGCGTGACCACGAACAGGCGCTCCGTCTCGAGATCAACGCTGACACCGGACGGTTCGGCACACCGGACACGCAGGCGCAGGTCCAGTTTGTGGCCATCTAGTTCGACCGCAGAAAATGGCCGGATCGTGACATCCCACGCGCGATCGCGACTATCAAGGTGGCGTATTGGGACCCGCGCTTCGAGCCGCCGCTTCACCCAGCGCGCCAGTGATCGATAGCCCATCTCATCCTGGCTGAGCGGATAGGCCTGCATGCCAAGACCTGCTTCCCGGCAGGCCGCGATCAGCTTTGACTGAACATTGCGCAGGCCATAGAGTCGGCCATTTTGGGCGATACCTAACGTACCGGCGCCAATTTCCCGTTCCAGTATCTGCGTCAGTTGCGGCAGTCGTTCGAACAACTGCCCCATGGCACCCGTCAGACCTCCGTGCTGCGTGCGGCGAACAGCTGGCACGATACGCCGGTAGCGTTTTGTCCTTATATGCGGAATGAGTCCGCGAAAGCCTTGGATCCTACCATCGGGATGGGAAGCAAGACATCGTTCAAGCAGGCGCGTCAGGGTGCCACGGTTGATGTCGAAGTCCCGCTTCAGATCAGCAAGTGGGGTACCGCGCAAGTACGCCTGGATCGCCCTCTCACGTTGCCGGTAAACCGGCAGGCGCTCAGGATCAATCGCAGCTGGATCGACGCCCGGCCACGAGCTGCAGTCTGTCAACGGCTCGGGGATGTCACTCCGCTTCATGTGTTTCCCCATGACGATATCTGCTCACCCGTATGTACCGGCTGAACGCGAGCGTGGTCAAGTCGGGACTGATGAGTTGACCGCCATGCAGTCCGGCGATTATCGCTGTCCGCACAAGGACAGGATCGATGCGGGAGAAGTGCTGCTCGGCCTCATCAATGGTTGTCGGGCGATCGAAAAACTGGATGACGTTCGCAAGCAGTGCCTGGTCGATCAGGCGACTCCCCGTTGCCAGATACGGAAGCAACGACATCCAGTTCTGGATCCATATGCAATGGTGTTCGATATCTTTGCAGGAAATGGTCTCGACGTTGGAGACAGCTTGCGTGGCCTGGCTGGCCAGGTGCGGATCATGGACACGTGCCTCATCGACATTGTCGTCAACCATCAGCCACTGCTCTGCTCCGTCACGCATAACCCAGAAGTCAGCGATTGGCTGCGTCGCCGGTTCGACAGATAGCACGGGTCGCTCGCAGTAGGTCGTCACGCTGGGATTGGCCTCGAGCATGACCCACAGGTGAACTTGTGTCACCGAGGCAAACTTGACGGGGCGTTGGAGTTTCGGTGCCCACGCGTGATGCAGCGTCTGCTTCGGAAGACGTTGAACGGGTGCGGGAACAGGCTCTCTCATGGCAGCAAGTCGGGCTGGCAGCACTGTTCCAACTTTAGTTCAATTTCTCGAAAAGTTACAAGTTTAAGTCAATCAGGATTGACACAAAGATGGAACCGAGAGTCTCCCCGTTCCATGGCTGGCGCAGGTTTGCAGCCTGTCAGACGGTTCCATCTTTAGTTCGATTGACAGCAGAGCCGGTTGGTGGTCGATCTCAAGCGAGACGGACGGCGCAAGTACGACGAGGATGCGAAGCGCGAGTTGATAC
>NZ_JAWJWL010000071.1:0-6531 GCF_034721475.1 Burkholderia alba
TCCAGATGCCACCTGTCATCGCGCCCCGTCGCCGTCGAGCGAATCCGCTTTGCGATCGACAGACCGAATGTCGTCGCTCAACAGCGCACCGTTTCGTACGAGAGCTCGATACCGCGCGCGGCGAGTAACTCCTCAACCACGCGCAGGCTCAACGGAAAACGGTAGTATAACCAAACGGCGTAGCAGACGATGTCCGGCGGAAACCGGTAGCCCTTGAACGAAACCGGCGCCTCGGCCGGCGGCAGAGGCGCGATAGAAGCTTTCTTCATGCCCCATTATATTCGCCGACTTCTGGAACAACCTGATAGTACCCATCGCGAACATGGTGATCCTGTACAACGTGCGGTGGATGTTGCGCAAGCTGAAGGAGTTGTAGGAGAAGGGGCATCCAGTCGATGCCGAAGTACTCAAGGTGCTGTCGCCGTACCGGCGTGAGCACATCAACCGGTTCGGGGGCTATTTGCTGGATCTCTTGCATCCCGTCCCACCGCTCGATCCGACGATTGATTGCGTATTCAAATCCGCGGCTTAGGTCGAGATGTGGCGGATTTTTAACGAATCCTGGCCAAGCCTCTTTAAGCAGTTAGTGGACTAGTTTTGACAATTATTAAAGGAATTGTTGCTGACACCTCGATGTGGGAGAGGGATACTGGGATGTGGTGGTGGTTGGCTTTGGGTGCGTCAATTGCGATATCGACGGTGAGATCATGGAGCGTTCGAAATTTCACATTTCAGTGGATCATATTCCGGAAAAAGAGAGAGGAGATTATTGGCGAACTTTGTGTGAGCCACTGTATATCATTTCCGCCGCAGATGACCATGCACCATCACCGTCTGGAAGTCTGATTGTTCAGAGTGCCGGGAACTTGCATGTAGTACACACATCTTTCAGCGATCAGGTTGGTTCGCGCGATAGAGGGGTCATATCTAGAAGTGCCGACCCTAACTACACGATAGTACTTACCTTGACAGGGCATACCTATTGGGAAACAAATGGTATGTTGATGGAGACTAATCCTGGCGATATTACAATCTGCGATCTGAATGTTCCGGTTCGATGGAAGGGCTACGGTGAGAATTTATCAATTACCATCGAACGTAGGTTTATTGAAACCATTACTAACCGAAAGAAGCTTCATGGTCGACTGTTGAAGGCCGATCTACCCATCACAAAACTCCTTCGGTCGTATATCCTTGGGGTTCGTGCGGTTATGGATGAGCTGCCGGCGGATAGTTCGGATGCGGTTCAAGATTCACTGATGTCTTTGGTTTTGTCGATCAATGGTAGTATCGGATCTGAAATATTGGATTCTCGGTTGGGGCCGTCTGCCGTATTAAAGAACAGAGTTTTGGATTTTATAGATCAAAATCTGTTCGATCGAGAGTTGTCTCCTGAAATTTTAGCGCATAGATTTCGAGTGTCTCGAGCGCATTTGTATAGGGCATTCGAAGACGTCGGTGGAATAACGACAATAATAAAGGAAAAGCGCCTGGCGTATGCGTACCGTGAATTGGCTTTGAGCAAAGCTGGACGAGGGAAGATTAGAGATATTTCAGGGGCGCTCGGATTTTCAAGTCCGGAGCAGTTCTCGAAA
Organism: Burkholderia alba; assembly: GCF_034721475.1. Lineage (NCBI taxonomy): Bacteria > Pseudomonadati > Pseudomonadota > Betaproteobacteria > Burkholderiales > Burkholderiaceae > Burkholderia > Burkholderia alba. The sequence continues at coordinate 1,596 of NZ_JAWJWL010000071.1, forward strand.
GCATTCCGAGGATACTTTGGCTGTGCGCCAGGTGATGTGCGATCCGAACAATACGTCCCAGATCGTAGTGTTGATGGAATGGGGTTTTATTTCGATCGCATGATATCTATTTCGAAAATTCAAGAAGCATAGTTGCTGATGTCACTTCGATCAGGGTCAATTTATCCAAAAGATACGGCTTGGAAAGTGTCAGCCAGATTGAGCTACACCAGTGGTATCCAGGCGACCCTTATATCCGGCCGACCAGGGTTGAAGTCAATCTCGATGATCCCGTCGGCTCGAGAATTAAATTAAGTGCGCTATGTTAGGTAGTGTGACTCATTGGAATGACTGCCCCATGGGTGCCCATCATAATTCCGGATCAACACCAACTTCCCATAGCTGGTGTATCGTGCCTGGTATCCGACTGCGCTTGTATTTTCTCTGTTTCGCCTCAGTATCCCGCAATATATGTGGTTCCGTAGTTGATAGAGACGATTGGTGTCAAATTCGATAAGCATGGAACATTCTATGCTCTCTGAAAATAAAAAATGTCGCTGTCAACCGAGGGAGTGCAACTTTTGCTGGCGGTAAGAATTTAGCGCTGCGTGATGACCATGATCAGATGGGCCCGATATTAGCTCGCGCTGAAAGTGGAACTATCTGCATCATGTAGTTGAGCGCCCGGTCTTCGACATCTATGAACTGTCATGGTGTGGGGCACACTCTGTCGCTGCCTCCTTCGATCGGTACTGGATCGATAGCACTTCCATCTTCGGCATCAGTAAGCTGCACGATGTACTGATCGCACACATATTGCCGCAGGATTTAGGCATACCGATATACTTTCCTCAGCTGTAGATATCCTGACTGCTGATCTATCACTTCTTTCAGAATTCGGTGATCGCCACCGTACCTGCCTTTTGCAGGAGCTCAATCATTTGCTCGATGACGTTGTTTGGTGTCTTTGTTTTTCGGCCAGAGATGTTTTTCCAGTTCCGAGGCGAAGCTTGGCCAGACCACGTTAGCACTTCTGCAAAGTCGATCCTTCTCGCGCGCTATCACATGAAATCACGGTTGAACCCCAAATTCTTGTTCAGCGTAAACTATTGATTTGTCAGGTAAATATAAGGAAAAATGAGACAAAAAAGATGTGTATATGAGACGTGTAAACATTCATTGAGGATGGTCTCGGGTATCCTGACGTTGAAAAAAAAGGAATAAGTCTCGTATATATGTGTACCTAGGATGAGCAGTCGGCGGGTTCGAAGCTTTAACAAAATTTAACGCGTTGGGTATGTAGGGTTTGATTTTCGTGAAATTGTTAAATTGTTTAGCAAATCTAAATAAATTAAATGTTGTTAGTTCTCGCTGCACTGGCGTACGTCAGGGGCTTGACTCCATCTGAGGATGGTTGTCGAGGTGAGGTTGTGTGTCGAGAGATTGAATTATTGTAATTTATATCGGCTGGTTAAGATGAATAAAGTATATCGAACTATCTGGAACGAATCTCTCGGCGCTTGGGTGGCTGCATCGGAGCTTGAGTCGGCGCATGGAAAATCATCCAAATCGACTTTGAGTATCGCAGTGGCCGCTGCAATGATTGCAGTTGGAGCCTCGCAGGCTGTGTATGCACAGGTGCCATGCGGCCCAACACTATTGGTGCAGTGTGTACAAAGCGGTGTCGTGGGAACGGTCAATAATCCCGTTGCAGTTGGTGCTACGGCGACGGCAACCGGCGGCTCTGCCGCCGCTCTTGGACCTGGTGCGGTAGCGTCCGGCAATGATTCTGTCGCGCTTGGCTCGGGTGCGACGGGCTCCTCGGGCTCTTCGGTTGCGCTTGGAAACAAAGCTACCGCATCGGGTGGTACGACAATTGCAATCGGCCTAAATAGTACGGCGACTGCTGGCAATGTAGGGAGTGGTTCGATAGCAATTGGTCCCAATGCCGTGTCGAATTCCGTCGGGGCGTCACCGGGATCGCCGATTGCAATCGGCTATGCAGCGAATGCTACCGGGGCCGGATCGCAAGTCGCCATCGGCGATACAGTGACCGCAAGTGGTGCTGACGCCATCGTAATTGGAAATCGCGCCTCGACGAGCGGGAATCAGGCGGTTGTTATCGGAAAGCAGGCTTCTGCTGTTGGTGCGAATACCGTCGTGTTGGGAAGTTCGGCAAGCGCGACCTCTAATGGCTCTATTGTAATCGGGAGCGGATCTCTGGAAAACTCGGGTGGGAATTCCACCGTGATCGGGCAAAGTTCCACTGCTGGAACGAGTGATTCCGTTCTTGTTGGTGAGTCCCTGAAGACGCTGAATGGTTCAAATAATATTGCGGTCGGTCGAGGAAGTACGGTAAGCGGCACTCAATCTGCTGCATTTGGGGTCAATAACTCGATCACGGGAAATAATTCTGTTGGCATTGGTAATGGTGTTACGGTAAATTCGAATAATAGCTTGGCAATCGGAAGTGGCACACAAGCAATTGGTGACAATTCGATCGCGCAAGGTTCGAATGCGTTGGCTAATTCCGCGGGTGCTGTTGCAATTGGTCAAACTGCAACCGCGACGGGCGGTAATGCAGTATCGATCGGCGTTGCAAATACTGCGAGCGGCAATGGCGCAGTTGCGATCGGCGATCCCAGTGTCGCGACCGGGACGGGTGCCGTTGCATTGGGGGCGAACAACACGGCCAACGGTAATGGTGCGCTGGCGATCGGCAATACTAACTCGGCGCAAGGTTTGGGTTCGGTTGCACTGGGCCAAAATGCGATCGCAGGCACGTCGCCAACCGCGACGGGAAGCGTAGCGATCGGCAATGGTGCCACGGCGGCGACGAGCGCTGGCGATGTTGCGCTGGGCTCGGGATCGGTGACGGCGGCAGCGAATCCGACGGCGACCGGGACGGTTGGTGGTACGACGTACGGCTACGCGGGCACGACGCCGTCGAGCGTGGTGAGCGTGGGTGCGCCTGGCGCGGAGCGCCAGATCACGAACGTAGCAGCGGGTCGGGTAACAGCGACGAGCACTGATGTGATCAACGGTTCGCAGCTGTACGCGACGAATACGGCGATCAACAGTTTGTCGACTTCGACCTCTACAGGTCTGTTGAGCGCGACGAGTTCGATCACGTCCTTGTCGACGGGACTGTCGTCGACCACGAGCAGCGTGACATCGCTGTCGTCGTCGACGTCGACGGGCCTGTCGTCGACCACGAGCAGCGTGACGTCGTTGTCGTCGTCGACGTCGACGGGCCTGTCGAGCGTGACGAGTTCGATCACGTCCTTGTCGACGGGGCTGTCGTCGACGACGAGCAGCGTGACGTCGTTGTCGTCGTCGACGTCGACGGGCCTGTCGAGCGCGACGAGTTCGATCACGTCCTTGTCGACGGGGCTGTCGTCGACCACGAGCAGCGTGACATCGCTGTCGACGTCGACCTCGACGGCTATCGAGGCGGCGAAGACGCATTACTACAGCGTGAATGACAACGGTACGAAGCAAGGTAACTACAACAACGACGGTGCAACGGGCATCAACGCGCTGGCGGCAGGCACCAATGCCACCGCGGCAGGTGCAAGCTCGGTGGCGGTCGGCGATGGTGCGAACGCGAGTTCTAACGGTGCTGTGGCGATCGGTCAGCAGGCCACGGCAAAGAACGCCGGGGATGTCGCATTGGGTTCGAACTCGATGACAGCGGCAGCGAACCCGACGGCGACCGGGACGATTGGTGGTACGACGTACAGCTACGCGGGTACGACGCCGTCGAGCGTGGTGAGCGTGGGTGCACCTGGTGCGGAGCGTCAGATCACGAACGTGGCGGCGGGTCGGGTAACGGCGACGAGCACGGATGCGGTCAACGGTTCACAGCTGTACGCGACGAATACAGCGATCAACAGTTTGTCGACGTCTACATCGACTGGCTTGTCGAGTGCGACGAGTTCGATTTCGTCGCTGTCTACCTCGACGTCGACTGGAATCAACTCGTTGTCGACGGGCCTGTCGTCCACCACGAGCAGTGTAACGTCGTTGTCGTCGTCGACGTCGACGGGGCTGTCGTCGACCACGAGTAGCGTGACGTCGCTGTCGTCGTCAACGTCGACGGGCTTGTCGAGCGCAACGAGTTCGATTGCTTCGCTGTCTACCTCGACGTCGACCGGAATCAACTCGTTGTCGACGGGCTTGTCGTCGACCACGAGCAGTGTGACATCGCTGTCGTCCTCGACGTCGACGGGGCTGTCGAGTGCGACGAGTTCGATCACGTCTTTGTCGACGTCGACCTCGACGGCTATCGAGGCGGCGAAGACGCATTACTACAGCGTGAATGACAACGGTACGAAGCAAGGTAACTACAACAACGACGGTGCAACGGGCATCAACGCGCTGGCGGCAGGCACCAATGCCACCGCGGCAGGTGCAAGCTCGGTGGCGGTCGGCGATGGTGCGAACGCGAGTTCTAACGGTGCTGTGGCGATCGGTCAGCAGGCCACGGCAAAGAACGCCGGGGATGTCGCATTGGGTTCGAACTCGATGACAGCGGCAGCGAACCCGACGGCGACCGGGACGATTGGTGGTACGACGTACAGCTACGCGGGTACGACGCCGTCGAGCGTGGTGAGCGTGGGTGCACCTGGTGCGGAGCGTCAGATCACGAACGTGGCGGCGGGTCGGGTAACGGCGACGAGCACGGATGCGGTCAACGGTTCACAGCTGTACGCGACGAATACAGCGATCAACAGTTTGTCGACGTCTACATCGACTGGCTTGTCGAGTGCGACGAGTTCGATTTCGTCGCTGTCTACCTCGACGTCGACTGGAATCAACTCGTTGTCGACGGGCCTGTCGTCCACCACGAGCAGTGTAACGTCGTTGTCGTCGTCGACGTCGACGGGGCTGTCGTCGACCACGAGTAGCGTGACGTCGCTGTCGTCGTCAACGTCGACGGGCTTGTCGAGCGCAA
>NZ_JAWJWL010000072.1:0-6496 GCF_034721475.1 Burkholderia alba
CATCCGCTGGAACGAGCACGACGTCACCCTCGATCCAGTTCACTGAATCGGATTGATCTGTGTCAACGCGATTGACTCGACCCATCGACTAAAGCCGATGGGTCGAGAGTTGAGGGTCGCCGATCGCATCGTCGTCGATGCAGGAGTTCCGACGCGGCCGTCGAACGGAAAGATCCGGCCGATCCCGACACGCCCGATCATGCCGCCATCCAAGCTGTTTCTATCCAGAGAGGTATCTATGTTTCCTGCAGCACTCAAGCGGAAAAGCGTCTATCTAGTGCTATTGCTTACGCCCTTGTCGGCAATGGCGTCACTGGGCGGCAACCCGGCCAGCGTGGATCGCGACATGACAATCCTGGGCAATGCGGCTTCGGCCAAAACCGCATCGGTGATAAGCGGTTCCGTCGGGACCGTGACAGAACAACAAGCCAGGGACATCACGCCGACGGGTAGCGCCTATCAGGTGAAAGAATTCACTACCGGGGACGGCACCACCGTACGCGAGTACCTCAACAAGGACACCGTGTTCGGCGTGGCGTGGCAAGGACCCGTGATTCCCGATTTGCAGCAATTATTTGGCAGTGCCAATTATGAAGACTACAGTAACGCGCTCAGTGCATTGCACAAGACGCATTCACCGTCCAGTTTGCGTCGCGCCGTCACCGTGTCAGAACTGGGCTTGGTGGTGCACTCGTTCGGCCGTGTGCCACATTTTTCGGGCACGGCCTATATCCCGCACCTCGTCCCGATCAATGTTTCCACCACGGTTGTCCGATAAGGAATTGACCATGCGCAAAGCGATCCTGACCGTCTATTTTCTACTGACGTCCCTGGCCTTTGGGTACGTCGGTTCCGTCAATGCGGCGACCAACCCGGCGCCGGCCAATGTGTTGCCGCTGACCGTGCACTACAGCAGTGCCGTGACTTCACCCAATATCCCCACCGTCAGCATTACCCTGTGCGTACCTGGCTATACGGACGCGGCGCATTGCCAGACCATCCCGGACATCCTGGTCGATACCGGTGCCAGCGGTGTGCGTATCGTTGCATCGGTGCTCAACCCGGCTTTGCAGAAAGCCTTTGTCCCCGAAACATACAGTGGCAAGAACGTCGCTGAATGCCTGCAGTATGTGAACAGCTCGGTCTGGGGCAGCGTGTCGAAAGCCGACATCTGGCTCGGCACCGATCCCACCCAGGGTACGCCCCCGGCGAACGCCCAGTACGGCAACGGCGTGCCGTTTCAATTGATCGGCGGAAGCGGTCTGCCTGCGGCGCCGAGCCAGTGTTCGAATATCCAGGATACCGTCGCGGCTTTCGGCTCCAACGGCACCATCGGCGTCAGCCCCGCCACCCTGGACGGTGAACTCCTGTATTACACGTGCAGTTCCACCTCCTGCGCTCGCGCCCAGTTGCCGAGTTCCTCGCAAGTACCCAATCCGGTTGTACGGCTGCCCGCGGACAACAATGGGGTGGTCCTGCAAATCAACGCCCTCGGCAGCGGGAACGCGCAAGCCAGCGGCAGCGGAAACCTGATCCTGGGCATCGGTACCGAGACAAACAACAAGCTGGCCGCCAGCACCACGATCGCGTATACCAACAGCACTTACGGCATGAACGACATCAAGCTGCAAGTTGGCACGAACAAAGCCACGACCTTCGCGGCTTCGTCCGACAACTACGATGCCTTCGACAGCGGCACCAATGATTTGTCCCTGGGCGTCGTGAGCGGCTTGGCATCGGGGTCCTGCAATGACGAATTCACCCCCGCCGATTGCCCGGCGCAGCCGACGAATGTCTCGATGATGGTCACGGATGGGAAGGGTACCTCAAGCACGGGCTATGCGTTTACCGTGGCTTCTTATTCCGACACGACGATCAACAAGGATGCGGCATTGAGCCAACTGGCCGACCACGGCGGCTATATGCTGATCGGCTTCCCCTATTTCTATGGCAAGACGTTGTATTTCGCCATAGAAGGGGCAAGTGTCTCCAGTGCGGATGGGCAAAGCGCGTTAGTCGGGCCCTTCAACGGACTGTGAGCGCGGCGGCCGGTCATCTGATTCAGGAACAATCGAATTTCCTGAAACTCAGCCGGCCAACGCCCCCAACGGGTGCTGTCAACTTGCGGTTGTTTGTCGATAAATGCGTATTTCGGCTTCGCCGAAAGCGCATCCTGATTCGTGTTGATAGTACTGCTCGTCAGGATACCGAACACATCGGCGAAACCAGTTACCACCGCGTCGGCAATACGCCGGTTGGATCGACCTTGACCGGCGTTGGTGCATGGAGGAAAGGCAAAGTGCAACCCGCCCCTTTCCCCATAGCTTATGCGGTGACCACCTTACAACGGACGGACTTCGGCCGTCCGGCACTGAGCATCCGGTTGAACACCGCCACGCTGATTGTTGATATGTATGCCGAATTGACCCCACGGGGATGCCGAGATGTCACTCGCAGCGGTCGGCGGGCTTCAGACGCGGATATCCGCTCTGGCCGGAATCAATCACGTCGACACACTGTTGGGCAGAAACGTTCAGAACACTGTAGATGTCGCGCGTCGTCCCTTTCGATAGCTGGATGCGATTACGATAAATCGGGGCGGTCTGCGTCTCGTTGCGCGATCCGAACAGACGCGATACATCGAAGCTGAGGCCCGCACCGAAGAAACCGCCAGACGAGGTATTCGGAAAACCGCCACTGCCACCGCCGCCGCCTACGCCGACCGTCGGGCCTGATCCCGAAGGTGCAATAGGCACATCCGTCAGATGCGTTTTGCCGACAATCCGACCGGCCGTGATGGTCGCGTCGACGGGTAACGAGACTTCCGAGGTAGGTAACGCCGAGCAGGCCACCATACTCAACGCCACGGCCATGATTGCGAAGGCCGCTTTATCGATTGTCATCATCCGTTCCCCCTCTAAACGTCCTTGAATCGGTTTGAGATTGATGTCGCCAGCGTTCGCAGGCGAGCCGGTGCTGGTTGAGCAAGCGCGCGTAGTCGGCATCGAACGTCGGGCGTTCGTAGATCGACGGGGGGCTAACAGGGCGTTCGTTTGGCAACCCGGGGGTGTCTGCGACGCTGACGTCTGTCCGAGCCAGGGACTGCGTACCCAGATAATAGCGGGCGCGCAGTCCGGCTCCAGCGCCCCGTCTATAAGGACGACAGACCACCTGACCGTGCTCGACCAATTTGAGCAAGACGGGTTTGATGTGCGTGAGGGGAAGGCCCATGCGGCGGGCGATCTGAAACGCCTCGTAGCCGATCAAGGGCTGCATGGCGCGGAGCAGGTCGGAGGCGAGACGGGACGAAATAGTCATGCGCGTGATGGTATCAGCGATGAGGGGCGGGGACGGTGAGCCAAAGCGGGGCGATTCGGTTTATGCCGGATCGTCCCGTTTGTCATTTGTGCCCGCCTTTGCCTGCTCGGTGGCAGCTTTTTCTGCCATCGATTTTCGGCTTTCCTCGAGCATTTTCCGGGCGAAGCGGGTGTCTGGCGCACCTCGTTTGGCATAAGCATTACCGCGCGCAATACGTTGTTGCATGGTGAGCAATCTCAGTTGCTCGGGCGTAAGGGTATCGGAAGTCAGCCAGTCGTCCGGGAGCGTGGCGGCCGGAGTGATCGTTGCGCACACACGCACGGCGGCCGACGTCGGGGCAATGGACGGCGCTGGCGCGAGCGGGACCACGACGGCAACCGGATCAGGTGACGGCTGGGTGTTTCGTGTGGTGGTCAAACTCGCCGGGGCTGGAGTCACAGCGGCGCGTCCGGCTGTCTTGAATTGTCGCATGACGATGCCGCGTTCTTTGCGAATGCGTGCGAGGGTTCGCACGAAAGTGGCGAACGACATGTCGAGGCCGTTACGGGCAAGCGAGTCTCGAATCGTAGCGCGCCGGACACCGGCCACGGTGGCGGCCTGAACCTCATCAAACAGGTCGCGCAGACGGGCGGCAGCGGGTCGTTGATCGCTGGATGCGAGAGTACGAAGGTCGGCAATAGCAGCAGCGGTATTCATGGTCGGCGCGGCCGGGGAGATAGATGGAAGAACTATAACTTAGAAGTCCTCACAAGTCACGAGATCGTCTCGAAGGAGGTTCTTCTCTGGCATTACTTGTCTTTACTTGTCACCTATCTGGACTGATGTCGTCTCTAGCCTATCACTGAGGATAAAACGGAGCCTCGGCCCGAGGCATGACGGCCAGCGACGCCGGCGGGGTTGCCGGGCGCAAGCGCCCGGCAACATTGTCAGGCAGCAACGAAGCGCCAGAGCGATTGGGACCGGAACGCCCTGGGGGCGTCCAATCATCTAAGGAACTCTCGCCAGAGGCCGGGGTCTCGACATTGCCGGGCGACGGGCCTCGGCAACCTACGTTCGATGAGGAGTGTGGTCGTGCGTGCAGTGCGCCATAGATGAAAACTTCGAAGTCCTCACCGGAGCACGACGCCGTTGACGTCAATGTCGAGATTCTCGAACGCTCCGACACGCTGCTCTTGGTTCGCTGGGTGGAACCCGGACGTTGCCATTGCGGAGAGCAACGCTGGCGGCGCCGTTTCGCGCGCCGTGCGGGCACCTGCGTGCTATCGCACAAGGTAATCCACTGTGGCGACGAAGTATTTCGGCCGGCAGAACGCTCTGTGCCTGCGAACACGGAGGCGATGATCTCCGTTGCTGAGGTGTTCGGTTCCGACAACGGCAGTGTTGATTCTCGATACATACGGCGCAGTGATGCCCGAGGAGGTACGAAAAATGGTTGAGCATTTAATACAGATTTCGTCGGAAGTGCACTTGGTATTAAAGGCAGCAGCAAGACTCTACGCGGCCATGAGCCCGTCCGAGTTCGAGAACGATACGCTTCTGGTAACTGCGAGCAAGCTGTGCATCGTGGGCCTGATATCGACGGAAGCATGGGTGCGGGTTCCTGCCAGCTGTGCTGTTCGCGTCAAGCGCGAGCCTCCAGGTGTGCTCGTTGCCCAGGTCATCTTGCCTAGGCAACAGCCTACTGGGGGTAGAGGTTTGCGGTCGTGGCAATAGCGGTACGTATGTTATCGGAATATAGGGGCCAGAACATCTACTTCTGCTAGCTGGTTTTGAGTGCAAGATGGCGCGTGGACGTATCCGCGCCCACGCCCACCGATCGGTCGATGACTGTTGAGGCTCGCTAATAGAGGTGGCCGCGCAAATTCAGACGGCCGGATAAGTGGAGCGGCCGGGGTCTTGAGCCAGCGATAATGCTGGCAAAGGAACCGGAAAGATGACGAAGAGAACCCGACGGACGCACTCAGCGGCGGTCAAAGCGAAGGTGGCGCTGGCCGCGGTCAAAGGCGAGCGGACACTGGCCGAACTGGCGCAGCAGTTCGATGTGCATCCGAACCAGATCACGGAATGGAAACGGCAGTTGCAGGAACGCGCGGCCGACGTGTTCGGCACGGCCGGGGCGTCGCCGAGCGAGCCCCCGGTAGGCCGGAAGGCGCTGCATGCCAAGATCGGTCAGTTGGCCCTGGAGAACGATTTTTCATATGGCCTGTTTTTGCAAGTAGGACGAGCACCACTCTCGCTGCCGCGATTTCGTACACCAGCGTATCCGACCTGATGGGTAACGCGGCACACGGGCTGTTTGTCGGTAAGCGATCCACGAACGACGCCCCTCAGAGTAAGGTGGCAGAACGCGTGAGGTGTGGTAGCGATGCGGGTCAGCAGAGGTTGGCGGGCATTTTCCAAGGCAGCAGTGCGTCATAGTCGTCGACACTCTTCGCCAGAGGTAGACACTGGAACANGTAAGCGATCCACGAACGACGCCCCTCAGAGTAAGGTGGCAGAACGCGTGAGGTGTGGTAGCGATGCGGGTCAGCAGAGGTTGGCGGGCATTTTCCAAGGCAGCAGTGCGTCATAGTCGTCGACACTCTTCGCCAGAGGTAGACACTGGAACAGCCAGGTCAGGTAACGATACGGATCGATGCTATTGGCCTTGCAGGTCTCGACGAGCGTATAGAGATTGGCGCTCGCGTTTGCACCATCGACAGTGTCGGAGAACAACCAGCCGCGGCGCCCGACGCAGAACGGGCGAATCGAGTTTTCGCAGGGATTGTTGCTGATAGGCCAACTGCCGTTCTCAACGTAGCGGACCAGCTTCGGCCACTGCGCGCGCAGGTAGGCCAGCCCCTTGCCGAGCAAGCTTTTCGGTACGACGCCGGACGACTGCTTGAGCATCAGTGCGTGGATGACGTCGAGTACGCGTGCGCTGTATCGTCGTCGCAACCGCTGTCGTCGTTCGGCTGTCCACGTCTCACTCCGAGATTCCGCGGCGAACAGCTTGCCGATCAACTTGATGAAGCGTGTCGCGAGCAGATCGGGGGTTCGTGCGGCCTTCGGCACGTTGTCTTCCGCCTTGACGAAGTACCGTCTCACGTGAACCCAGCATCTGTCGATGGCGATCTAAAAGCGCGCAAATCTGGCGGCGAGAGCAAACGACGACAATTCGCCCTGATACAGAAATGGG
>NZ_JAWJWL010000073.1:0-6255 GCF_034721475.1 Burkholderia alba
TGGCCTCCAACGCCCGTTTCCACTGGCCTCAGATTACCAACTGCACCCAAAGCTTCCACGGTTTCCCGCGATGAACCTAAAAAAAGGCCCCGCCGACGTCTAGACCGGCGGGGCCAACCCATGTCAGAGAAGAATCTCATGGAGGAGACGGAACGGATCATATCGGCCCCGCCGCACGTGCCCAACCAAGCATTTCTGCTATCCAATCGCGCCGGCGCGCCGCACCGGTCACCCGTGCGGTCGGCATATCGATAGAACGAAAAGTCGTTTCCCGCTCCCCGCCCGGGTCGTTACCATGCTGTTTTAAGCCTGCGCTTAGCCGGGCGCCGCAGTCTCAAGGAGCGAATTTTGACCGCATTCGATCATCACCACCGGCCCTTCGTCGTCGGCATCGGCGGCACGACGCGCGCCGCGTCGTCGACCGAGCGCGCGTTGAGCTTCGCGCTGCGCGGCGCACAGGCGGCCGGCGCGCGCACGCGGCTGTTCGACGGCCCGTTTCTGCATACGCTGCCGCATTACGCCCCCGAACAGCAGACGCGCACCGCCGCGCAACTCGACCTGATCGAAGCCGTCCGCGAAGCCGACGCGATCATCATCGCCACGCCCGGCTACCACGGCGGCGTGTCCGGGCTCGTGAAGAACGCGCTCGACACGCTGGAGGAACTGCGCGCCGACGAGCGCCCGTACCTGGACGGCCGCGCGGTCGGCTGCATCGTCACCGCCTACGGCTGGCAGGCCGCCGGCACCGTGCTGACGTCGCTGCGCTCGATCGTCCACGCGCTGCGCGGCTGGCCGACGCCGTTCGGCGCGACGGTCAACACGCTCGAAACCCGCTTCGACAGCGCGGACAGCTGCTCGGACGCGAAGGTCGCCGCGCAGCTCGAAACCGTCGGCGCGCAAACGGCCGAATTCGCGCTCGCGTTCGCGTCGCACCGCGCGGCGACCCGCGTGGCCGCCGACCGCCCGCTCGCCCCCGTCCTGAATCTCGGCGCAAACTGAATTTCGCATTCCGCCCGTCACGGCGCGCGCCCTCCGGTCCGGACGGCGCGCGCCGCGCATTCCGCTTGCGTCCGCCTGCCGTGATAACCATTCCCGCGCCGCGCGTGATTTGCTAACGCATAAAGATTGGTTCACGCCCCCGTACCGATTGCTTACGCTGCAAGCTCCTCATTCATCCGCGAATGTCATGAATCGTTCGATCCGCTACAAGGGCTACGAAGTCGCGCCCGCGGCAGCGCGTCTGCCGAACGGCCTGTTCGCCGCCAACCTGACGATCGCGAAGGCCACCACAGGCCCCGCGCGCGCCTATTCGTTCGACGCCATCGATTTCTTCTTCGACGAGGAACATGCGCTGGCCTACGCGTCCCGCTGGGGGCGGCTGTGGGTGGACACCCACTGTTGAAGCGGCAGGCGGTGGCGCCGCGCGGCTTCGCGGCGCCACGAAAATACGTGAATCGGCGCGCTATGTGAGAATCGATCGCCTGATATCACCACAACCCGCTACCAAGCCATGTCTGACACGCTGCGACACGAGCAAGCGGCGGATCACGCAATGCGCAATTGGGCCCATGAGAGTCACGGCCCGGCGCAGATCGGTTCCGAAGTGCATAAGCAGATGTTCTGCCGCATGCTGCTCGACACCCATAACCCGTACAAGCCCGCCGTCATCGACTGGCCGCCGCTCACGCCGGCCGAACTCAAGCGGCTCACTTCGCTGCCCATCTGGGACATCGCGGTGCAGACCGAAGGACGCGCGTCGATTCGCGTCGCCACGTTCGCGGCCACGCTGTCCGACCCGCTGCTGCGCGCGGCGCTCGAGATGGACGCTGGCGAGGAGGCGCGCCACAAGATCGTGCTGTCGAAGCTCGTCGAAGCCTACGGCATCCGGCTCGCCCCCGAACCCGAGTACCCCGCGCCCAAAGACCCCGAATGGGCGTGGATCGTCACCGGCTTCAGCGAATGCATCGACAGCTTCTTCGCGTTCGGCCTGTTCCGTTCCGCGCAGCGTTCGGGATTTTTTCCGGACGAACTGGTCGATACCTTCGAGCCGGTCATCCAGGAGGAAGGCCGTCACATCCTGTTTTTCGTCAACTGGTATGCGTGGTACTGGCGCAATATGGCCTGGTGGCGGCGGCCGTGGTTCTTCGCGCGGGTGGGCGCCGCCTGGGTCCACCTGTTCCACCAGCGGCTCGGGATCGCGCGCGGCATCGACACCGACGGCGCCGCGCGCGATGCCAACTTCCCGGCCAACGCGGCCGGCAGCGTCGGCGATTCGCTGGATGCGCGCGAATTGATCGCGCTCTGCCTCACGGAAAACGACCGCCGCATGGCCGGCTACGATCGGCGGCTGCTGCGGCCGAAGTTCGTGCCGCGCATAGCGCGCCTCGCGCTGCGCTTCATGAAGAAGCAATAGCGGCGAACGGTGAGCCGCGGGCGGCGGAGCGACGCGCTCACGCCGCGCCGCCGCCGCCATCGCCGTGTTCCTGCGCGACCCGGACCAGCCAGCGCCGGATCGCCCTCTCCTCGTCGTCGGTCAATCCGTCTCGCAGCTGCGCGTCCAGCCGCCGCACCCGCTCGCGGCACCGCGCGAGCAGCGCCCGGCCTTCGTCGCTCATCTCGATCTGCTGGATGCGTCCATGCACCGCATGCGGGCGGCGCGCGATCGCGCCGCGCTTCTCCAGATTCGCGACGATCACGCTCACGGTCTGCGGCGTGAGGAGCGCGAGCCGGGCCAGGTCGGCACCGGAAAGGCCCGGGTAGGCGCTCAGCATGGTCAGCACCATGAACTGCGGCGGCGTGACGCCCAGATCCGCCAGCGTGCGCTCCATCGTCAGCCGCGACGCCGCGTGCGCCTGCCGCAGCAGATAGCCGAGATAGCCCGCCTCGCCGCGCTTGCCTTCGCCGATCGCGGGAATCGCAATGGCATCGTCCGCCGCAGGGGTATGGGAAGTGATCTTGCGCATAATGTCAGAGTTCGAATATATTGTTCGTGCTCTGACATATTAATCGATTCCTTCACTCCACTGGAGAACTGGCATGACGTCCCACCCCCGCATTTCCTATGAAGCATTCGGCAAGGCCGCGAGCGGCGTCGTCGATGCGCTGGTGGCGCTGGGCGCCGCGGTCGACGCATCGGGCCTCGAAAAAGACCTGACGGAACTCGTCAAGCTGCGGGTCTCGCAAATCAACGGCTGTACGTTCTGCGTGCAGTACCACCTGAATCTGCTGCGCCACGCGCGCGTGGCGCAGGAAAAACTGGATCTCGTCGCCGTATGGCGCGAAGCCGGGATTTTCTCGAAGCGCGAACAGGCCGCGCTGGCCTACGCGGAAACGGTCACCCGCTCGCTACCCGACGGCGTGTCCGATGCGCTGTATGCGGATGTGCGCGAGCAGTTCCCCGACGACCAGCTGATGTTCCTCACGGCGGCGATCGCGAACATCAACGCGTGGAACCGGATCGCGATTCCGTTCCAGTACCCGCCGATGTTTCCGAAACGGGGCTGAGCGGGCCGGCCGATCGATCGGCGAGGCGCCGGCGGGCTGATTCGGCCCGCCGGCTTGCAGCGCGCGCCCGCAGCCTCGGCTCGGGGCCGCCGCCGGCGCATGGACAATATGCACGAAGCGCGGCCTTAATCCTCACACCGTCAAACCCCACGACCCCACGCACCACTCGCCATCCCTCAATTAATAAGACGAGATAAATCCTTTCTTTTATATTCTGAAATATTACACAAAGAAAGGAAGTGAAATTCAAATCACATCTATCGATTCACGCCTCCGCCCCAAGCCGCCCCTACACGGCCGCGATCCCGCCCACAAAGGCTCCCAGCGGATTTCGACGCATCCAAGCAGGCCACGAATAAGTATTACAATAGATTTCAAGCCAATCATTAAACCGGTTTAACAAATCTCAAAAATCATTAATTGACGATGATTCACACTTAAATCTCAATATTTTGCATTTATTAGCAGTCTCGAAAATACATTTAAAATAGAATCCGCGCACTTAATCAATTAACTGCGCGATACCGGGGTTCGGCTACCAAGCAAGACGTCGGGTGGGTTGCGTAGATTTACGGAGAGTCTCCCGTCATGAACCGCACATACCGCTCCATCTGGAACGAAGCCCTCGGCGCCTGGGTCGCCACGTCGGAAATTTCGTCGGCACGCGGCAAGCCGAACAAGTCGTCGACCGCCAAGGTCGTGGCAGCCGCCGTCCTGCTGGCCGGCGCCAGCATCAATATCGCGCAGGCGCAATACGCGGCCGGCGGCGGCTCCGCCACCGGCGCGCAGTCCATCTCCATCGCCGGCGGTGCCGGCAGCACGACATCCGCGACCGGTTCGACCTCGATCGCGGTCGGTGCGAACGCCACGGCATCGGGCAACTATTCACAGGCATTCGGTCAGGCCACCACGGCGACGGGCGCGAGCGCGATCGGCATCGGCTCCGGCGCGAAGGCGCTGAATACCGGCGCGACCGCGGTCGGCAACGACTCGACGGCCTCCGGCACCAGCGCGGTCGCCATCGGCGGCGGCAACAGCTCCGGTACGGGCGGCGCCGCGGCGCTCGGCAACAATTCGATCGCCATCGGCCGTTTCGCCAACACGACGGCGGCTTCGACCGGCGGCATCGCCCTGGGGCCGAACGCAACCGTTTCGACGATCAACGGCATCGCGATCGGGAACGGCACACTCGCGACCAACACGACGTCGAATCCGGCCCTGGCCATCGGCAACCTGGCTTCGGCCACCAACACCAACGCATCGGCACTGGGCAATGGGGCGCTCGCAAGCGGCTCGGCCTCGTCCGCGCTGGGCACCCAGGCCGTCGCATCCGGCGACAACACGGTGGCGGCCGGCACCGGCGCAACGGCAGCCGGCACCGGCTCGGTGGCGGTCGGCAACAACAGCACCGCGGTCTATACGAACAGCGTCGCGATCGGCGCCGGCAGCGTGACGGGTGCGGCAGCGCCCACCGGTACGGGCTTCCTGACCGGCTCCGCCGCCCCGCTGTCGGAAGTATCGGTCGGCAGCTCGACCGCGCTGCGCCGCATCACCAACGTCGCCGACGGCTCCGCGCCGCAGGACGCCGTGACTGTTGCTCAGTTGAGCACCGGCATGAGCACCACGACGAGCGCGATCGCCTCGCTGTCGACTTCGGCTTCGACCGGCATCTCGTCGCTCTCCACGGGTCTGTCGACCACCAACAGCAACGTGACGTCGCTGTCGACCTCGGCTTCGACGGGGCTTTCGACCGCCAACAGCCGAATCACGTCGCTGTCGACTTCCGCTTCGACGGGCCTCAGCACGGCGACCAGCTCGATCGGCTCGCTGTCCACCGGACTGAGCACGACAAACAGCAATGTCGCTTCGCTGTCGACCTCGGCTTCGACCGGCATTTCGACCGCCAACAGCAGCATCACGTCGCTGTCGACTTCCGCTTCGACGGGCCTCAGCACGGCCACCAGCTCGATCGGCTCGCTGTCCACCGGTCTGAGCACCACCAACAGCACGGTCACGTCGCTGTCGACTTCCGCTTCGACGGGTCTGAGCACGGCCACCAGCTCGATCGGTTCGCTGTCCACCGGACTGAGCACGACCAACAGCAATGTCGCTTCGCTGTCGACCTCGGCTTCGACCGGTCTTTCGACCACGAACAGCAGCATCACCTCGCTGTCGACCTCCGCTTCGACGGGCCTGAGCACGGCTACCAGCTCGATCGGTTCCTTGTCCACCGGACTGAGCACCACCAACAGCAATGTCGCTTCGCTGTCGACCTCGGCTTCGACCGGCATTTCGACCGCCAACAGCAGCATCACCTCGCTGTCGACTTCCGCTTCGACGGGCCTGAGCACGGCTACCAGCTCGATCGGTTCCTTGTCCACCGGACTGAGCACCACCAACAGCAATGTCGCTTCGCTGTCGACCTCGGCTTCGACCGGCATTTCGACCGCCTACAGCAGCATCACCTCGCTGTCGACTTCCGCGTCGCCGGGCCTGAGCACGGCTACCAGCTCGATCGGTTCCTTGTCCACCGGACTGAGCACCACCAACAGCAATGTCGCTTCGCTGTCGACCTCGGCTTCGACCGGTCTTTCGACCGCCAACAGCAGCATCACGTCGCTGTCGACTTCCGCTTCGACAGGCCTGAGCACGGCTACCAGCTCGATCGGTTCCTTGTCCACCGGACTGAGCACGACCAACAGCAATGTCGCTTCGCTGTCGACCTCGGCTTCGACCGGTCTTTCGACCACG
>NZ_JAWJWL010000074.1:0-6125 GCF_034721475.1 Burkholderia alba
GCGGCGATCGGCAAGGCCGCTGAGGATCATCGGTGTGTGAGCGAGTCCGAGGCGCGACGGGTCACGGGCGACGCGACCCCGGTGTCCTAGAAGGTTTGTGGTTGAACCGGAGGGTCAACTTGACTTCGCCCTGAACGAGTCTAGAATGTACATGGCATGACCATGTACATAGGGGCTAAGATGGCAACGGCAACAGAACGAATCGTCGTGCAGGTAACGACCAGTCAGAAGCGGGCAATCGCAAACACGGCTAAACGGCTCGGCCTTAACGTCAGCGAACTCATGCGGCAAGCCGCGCAGGGGTTCACGCCGTCTGAGGACGAGGAGGAAATTCTCGCGCTGGTCGAGCGTGTGAATGTTTCTACGAAGGAGGCAAACGAAGCGCTCGACGAAGCGCTGTCGTTCGTTGCGGAGTCGAACAAGCGCATCGACGCTATGACGGGAGGCAAGCAGTAATGGGTGTGACCGACAAGGTGTGGGACGCGCTCACGACCGTTATCAAGATGAATGACAAGGTTGTGTCGTTGGCCGGTACGGTAAAGGAGCAACAAGCAAAAATCGAGAGCCTGACCGAGCGAGTCATTCGCCTCGAAGCGACGCTGGAACTCATGATGCGCGCGGGCAGCGACACGAAGAAGCTTCCGCGCTCGTAGGAAAACACTCGGTGCGGCATTGTCACGTTGGCGATGGCGGGATAAAGCCGTAGTGTTCAGCCGGTTGCTGAGGCGGCGAAAGACGGATTTTGGGTAATGCCGGTGAGAAGTCGCCAGGTTTCGAACTGCGTCGCGAGCTGCTTGCGATAGAGCGAGCCCTACTGCTGCATCATCGGGGCTGCAGTTGCTATGCAACTGGGCGACAGGATCGATGCCAAGAAGTGTGGAAGTCCGTTGCGAGCGGGCTTTTTTGCGTGCTCCGGATTTGCTACAGCAACGGATGAGATCCTTGACGTCATCAACTCGTGCACGAATCGACTAATGCCGCCACTGTCGGGTTACGGTCTGTACTCCGCCCCGCAAGTGCGACTTCATATGGCACTGGCGTCCCGCGTCCGGCAAGTCGCCTGAATTGCACGCCCGATGCCTCCGTTGACGCAAGCGGTTCGGGCACGAGTCCAACGCCCAGGCTCGCCGCTGCGAGTCCGATGATCGTGTCCATTTGCGTTGCACGTTGTACCACGCGTGGGGCAAATCCGGCCGCAGCGCACGCGTCGAGGATCGCCGTATACAGGCCGGGCCCTTCCGTCGGAGGGAACAGAATCCAGGGCTCGCGCGCGAGCGCCGCGAGCGGCACGCACCCCCCAGGCGAAGTAGCCAGCGCGTGCTCCGCAGACATGACGGCGACCATGCGACTCTTCAGCAACCTACGCTGTGCAATGCGTAGGTCGACGTTGGCACCAAGGGGCAGCACAACAATGGCGGCGTCGAGACGGTCCTCGTCGAGCGCAGCGAGCTGCCGGCTCGTAGTCAACTCCGTCAGGTCGAGTGCGACATCGGGATGCGTCTGTCGAAAGCGTGTGACCAAGGGGGGCAAAACGTGCCGCGTGGCGCTCGCCACAAAACCTATTCTGAGTGAGCCTATAAGCCCTTGACCCGCGCGCTGGGTTAGCTCAACGGCGCGCTGTGCCTGCTCCAGTGTCCTGCGCGCCTCTTCACGCAAAACCTCGCCGGCCGCCGTCAAGGACGTCACGCGGTTGCCGCGCTCCAGCAAACGCACGCCTAACAGCGACTCCGTCTGCCGGATCGCTGCCGTCAGTGGCGGCTGGGCCATGTTGAGGCGCTCTGCAGCGCGCCGGAAATTCATCGCTTCCGCGACGACGAGAAACTGTTCGAGCTGCCGAAGGGTGAGGATAGCCATACGATGAGAGTATCAGAACGGCTACTCAGTTGTATTGGACGTATCGCATTTCCGGTTTTAACCTGCACCCAATGCAAACGAGTGGAGCTGGAAATTGACAGAGCAAAAACATGCAATCGTAACCGGGGGCGCGAGTGGCATCGGACTAGGCATTGCGCGCGCATGCATCAACGCGGGCTATCGCGTGACGATTATCGGCCGAAACGATCAACGGTTGCGAGAAGCCGTTGCGACGCTAGGGCCTGCGGCCACCTGCCAACGCGCCGACGTAGGCCGGCGCACGGATGTCGAGCCCGCACTCGCGAACGTCGAGCGCGTAGATCTGCTGGTCAATGCCGCGGGATTCGTACGTTCCGTGAGCCTCGATGCTGCCCTCGACCAGGCGGAACCGGATTGGGACGCGGTCATCGAAACCAATCTCAAAGGTAGCTTTTTGATGGCCCATTGTGTCGTGCCACTGTTGCCCCGTCCTGGCGGGCCGCAGCATCGGCGCGGTCCGCTGGCACGTACATGACCACAACCGTGGACTGATCACCGTCACCTTGCCGTACACCGTGCGCAGCACCGTCGGTTGACTGTCCTTGTGGCTCAAGGCCGCGCCGCAGCGTCGACAATGGGGCTCTGGCCCGACAGCCACCTCGAAACCAGCCCTGCCTGCACTCTGGCCAGCAGCGAGCGCCCCTCGGCAAGACTCAGGCCCAGCTGGGCGAGACTGCAATCAGGGCGCTCAATCACAGCCAGAACTCTCTCACCGGCAGTGACCGTATCGCTGTCGGCCAACCTTGCTTCGATGATCCATCGCATGATCTGCTCCCACCGTTTCGATACCGCACAACGTACTTCCCACAAAGCCGCTCCCTCCCCGGGTGCCTCCCCAAGTTTTGCACGCTCTCGCCGCTTTNATCTGCTCCCACCGTTTCGATACCGCACAACGTACTTCCCACAAAGCCGCTCCCTCCCCGGGTGCCTCCCCAAGTTTTGCACGCTCTCGCCGCTTTGACTAAAACATGCTTCACGGTCGCGAGTTCTGAAATGTCGGTCTTGGCGGCTGGATAACTGCGCAGTTGATCGGTGACGATCTTGCGCGGCGTCGAGCAGGAACGCAGAACGCGCTGGATTTCGACATCCTACGCTACCGAACATCTGCTCAACGTGACAATGCCGACGGGTGGCTTTGATCCTTCATTTTTCATTTCTTAACAATAAAATTGTTTTTTTAAAGTAAAGTGAAGAAGTTCAGATTCCTTATGATATTTTTTTCAGAAATCTGGGTATTCGAATTCCTACATAGATTCTAGATTTTTTGCCGCAAATGAAAAAAATCTTCAGCTATCACCATCGTTCGTTCGCCGAAAATACGATGTATTGGTCAAGACGGTGCCGGCTCTTCCCTGTGAGCACGCCGTACCGACTCGACTCGCGCGCGACCGATATCACGATCCGCGTGAGTGTGATCAACCGCAGACTGAGCTTGCTCGCCCGCAGTCCATTCGCATCGCCTGAGATCATGAACAAAGGCATCACTTCGTCATCGTGCCCGATTTATGCAATAACGCCACTCCTTACGTTCATAAGTGTTACTGGTAAGCGGGATTGAAGTTTGTTAACTTCAGTGAAACCACTCGCTGGAGCGCTGAATGAAGTACATCGTTGTACTAACTGAAGCTGAGGAGCAGACCTTGCAGCAGTTGTCGATCAACCATCCCTACCAGGATATGCGCACGCGGGAGGCCGCTCTGCTGATGCTCGCGGGTGGCAAGTTGAGTCCGATGGCGGTGGGCGTGAAGCTCGGCGTGAGCGGCCAGTCGGTCTACAACTGGGCACACACGTGGCCCGAGCAGGGCGTGATGGAGCTGCTGATCAAGATCGGCGATAAAAGCGGACGGTCTCGCGCGTTGAGCGACGAGATGATCGGCGCAGTCGTGCGCATGGCCTCGGCCGAGCCGCTGACGCGTGAGCAAATCACCCAGAGCCGCGAGGCGGAATTCGGCCCGTTGCCGTTCGAGCATCTCGATACGCTGAGCGTGGCACTCAAGCGAGAGGGCTTTACGTTCAAGCGCACTTGCCTGTCGTTCAAAAAAGCGTGACTCGGAGGAATTCGCCGTGAAACAGGCCACACTCGGCAAGCTGCAGCAGCCCCCCCGCGAAGACGCCATTCACCTGTTCTACCTTGATGAGGCTGGCTTTTGTGGATCACCGCCGGTTCAGCGTAGCTGGTCACCACGGGGTTTGCCTCACGAGATCGAACCGAACACGCACTGCCGACGTAGTGTTCTTGGCGCCCTGGACTACGGCACAAACACGCTGATCCATGCGGCCCATGCCCGCCGCATCAAAGGCCCCAACGTCGTGCGCTTCATTGACGATCTGCTCGCGGCGCACGATCGCAGTCCAACCGTGATCGTGCTCGATAACGCGAGCATCCATCACGGCATCGACGAGGCAACGCGGGACCGCTGGCTGATTGATCACAACGCTGTCCTGTTCTATCTGCCCGCCTACAGTGCCAAGCTCAATCAGATCGAGATCGTGTGGCGACAACTGAAGTTCCAATGGCGACGCTTCGTCGCCTGGGCCAAGGCAACCATCGACACTGAACTGGACGATCTACTGGCCGGATACGGCACCAAATTTCAAACCAATTTTTCGTGAACGCCTAACTGTTCGACTACAAGTCAGGCTGTACATGAAAAATCTGTCAAATAGTGATACGTGGAGATATTAGACATGAATCATGTTCATCGCTCTATTTGGAACGAAGCTCTTAGTGTCTGGATTGCAGTACCGGAAAACGCGTCTGCATGCGGCAAACCTAACAAGACAGCGATTGTCAAACATAAAGCTGCCACGACAGGTGGGCTTATGTTGACATTGGCGGTCGGCCTATTGATGCCAATTTCAAGCTTGGCGAATATGGCAATCGGAACCTGTGGTCAATTTAATGTGCCAGTTTTTGGTGCGCCGACATACAATAGTCCGGTGCAAACAAATTCGAATGCTGGCATAACACAGAATTGTACGAGTGCTGCAGCGTCGGCTCCTATCGGCGGTGCCCTAGCAATTGGGGACAATAACGCGAATCTTGCTACAGCCAATGGGAACGACACTGTAGCAATACAATCGGGAGCTACAGCCACTGGTTCAGGGTCGATGGCGATTGGGCACAATGCGATCGCTACCAATTCCGGTTCGACGTCGCTGACTGCAGCTTTAGGACTGGGTACGTTCGCCAGCGCGACCGCCAACAGCAGTACGGCGCTTGGTACAAATAGTAGCGCCACCGGAACCGGTAGCACCGCAGTCGGCAATTCGTCCACGGCATCCAATACGAATGCCATCGCTGTTGGTGCGAGTTCGGTTGCATCTGGTGCATCAAGCGCGGTACTCGGCAACAGCGCCGCCGCGACGGCATCGAATGCGGTCGCACTCGGCCAAGGCGCATCGGCGAGCATCGCTAACTCCGTCGCACTCGGTTCGGGCTCGACAACTGCTACCGCAGTCGCCACCCCCAGCACGACCATCAACGGTACGACTTACAATTTCGCCGGCACGGCGCCGGGCTCGACGGTCAGCGTAGGCGCGCCGGGTGCTGAGCGCACGATCACCAATGTGGCCGCCGGGCGTATATCAGCGACGAGTACCGACGCGATCAACGGCTCGCAGCTGAATGCCACGAATCTCGCCGTCACCGCGGTGAATTCTAGCGTCACCAGTCTCTCGACGTCCACGTCCACTGGGCTGTCGAGCGCCACTAGCTCGATTGCCTCGCTGTCGACTTCCACTTCGACGGGCTTGAGCTCGGCCAACAGCGGTATCGCTTCGCTATCCACATCGACCTCGACCGGCATCAGCTCGCTGTCCACTGGGCTGAGTACTACCAACAGCAACGTCACGTCGTTGTCGACTTCGGCCTCGACCGGCATTTCGACCGCCAACAGCTCCATCACGTCGCTGTCGACCTCCACTTCGACAGGCCTGAGTACGGCGACCAGCTCGATCGGTTCCTTGTCCACCGGCCTGAGCACTACCAACAGCAATGTCGCTTCGCTGTCGACCTCGGCTTCGACCGGTCTTTCGACTGCCAACAGCAGCATCACGTCGCTGTCGACTTCCGCTTCGACGGGTCTGAGCACGGCCACCAGCTCGATCGGTTCCTTGTCCACCGGACTGAGCACGACCAACAGCAATGTCGCTTCGCTGTCGACTTCCGCTTCGACCGGACTCTCGACCGCCAACAGCTCGATCGCTTCGCTGTCCACCTCGACCTCGAC
>NZ_JAWJWL010000075.1:0-6006 GCF_034721475.1 Burkholderia alba
TGTCTCATTATGTGGCCAATACTGGCTCGTAAGGCCCACGATTTCTTCACGAATGACGAGACGAGTCGTGCGCTGGATGTTGAGGGAAGCCGTTAAAAAGCCCGGGAAGTGCTTTGCCATGGCCACGATACGCGCCGCTCGCCAATCCATGGAAACTGGTGCTTGGAGAGATCGAGGAGTTCCTGATTCAGGAGGGCCACACGCACCTGTACGATGTTGTGTGCTCCCACGCGACTCCAGCGCATGTGCTGGCCCTTGCACATCCGGCGACCGATGATTCGGTTGATGGAGGATTCAACGAAGCCGGTCGAGATTCGTCGGCCAGCGCGTTGTCGTGTGCGGTAGTCGATCAGCGAATCGCGATTAGCTTGTAGATATGTGACCACGTCCAGGAGTTTGCGGCGCGCCTGTCTGACCTGGCAGCTCGAATCCGGATCGCGCGTCTCGCGCAGGTCAAGGAGTCGGTGGAGTTTTTTCGCGAGCCCTTGCCAACCTGCCGCATCCCCAGTCCAGACTAGGCTGCGGAAGCGAACAAACAGATCCCACAGTTCGAATGCTGATCCGTTCACAGTGAGCTGCCCGTACGCCAGGGGCGCGACTGCCTGGTCAGCGTATCGCAACATTCGACCAATATGAGCCCAATCGAGCACCCATTCGGTATTGAACGGAAGATCAGCTGCAACGCCTGCCAGATCGAGTGCTCCATCGGTCAGTACGCAGACGTCGTTCGAATCATCGTAGCCACTGTCTCTCAGGAATTCAGTCATTTCTTCCTGCAAATGCCTGCTGCGCGGCATCGCGGATGCCCAAACTCTCGGTTGCCTACCTGTCCGCCCCAAAGCCGCGACCACAACTGCCAGCGACGAAGATTCCTTCCCCGTTGTCGTCCGATTGTCCTTGCTCGCGCCTTTGCCGTTGCTTCGGGCCCGACGAACATAGCCAACGTCAATGCCGAGTTCGGCATCCGGCTTCGTCTCCTCGCCCCGTCGATGCGCGGGTCGGGCGCGCTGTATGCATTTGCCGACATTCGTCGTGTGATTGCGGATCGTTACATGACTGTCACGACCGGACATCGGTAACAGCAGATTCATGATCTGCCTGGCCTGCCGATATGGCATTGACGCACCGAGTCCCGCATGCAGCCATCGTAGCTCACCGGTAGTCACATCCGTAAAGTAATGCTTGAGCGGCGAAACATACCTGGAGGCGTCCGCACCACAATCGCAAGCCTTCCATCGGTCCCGGCAGTAGAACACCTTCCCTAGGGTGGTTTTCAATTCAGAGCAATGACTATTGTGGAGGCGGCGTAGTACACCGCACGCCTGGCATGCCCTGCGCGAAGTGCAGAAGCATGTGATTTGCTCGACAACAAATTCCTGCTGGATACAATTGATCAGCGACTTCCCTTCGGCGAGGGACAGTCCCACGTCTCCGAATGTCGGATCACTGGTAGTCCCGTGAAGTCGCATGACTTCTACGCGCCAGGTCTCAGTCCCATCGCCATCGTCGAACTCCAGGGCGATCGTGCATCGCATGGCTCCCTCCGCCTCGGAGACAGGAAGGAAAACGATACCTCTTTGTGTGATCACTTCCCAGGCTTTTTAACGGTTTCCCTCAACACCCGACGACATCAACGTGTTGATGTCCGCGCAGGACTGACCCACTGGGGATGTGAACAAAATCTTGTTCAAAATTTGAATTTATTCAAAATATACCCTACTCCATATATATTTTCTATTGTGTAACCATAAATTTCTGATAAATTTAATTTTTTTCTAAGCGACGAAACATACGGAACAAGATTTCTTTCATTTCTTTTTTGTGCCTTCCCCCACAAGAAATTAACTAACTCAGCGTACGATAATGGTTTATCGATATTTTTAAAAAGAATTAATGCCAAATCAAATTCCTTTTTCGATAGAAAAACTTTATCCCCATTAATCTCTACAATATTTCTACCAAATTTAAAAAAATATTCGCCGAATTTTTTCTCTATTAACCCTTCCTCTTCGTCAATTTTTGGAAAGAGAAGTTTTTCAATATTTTCATGCAAAACAATTGCATCAGAATAAATCGATACACCATAATCAATATTTAGAGATATTGCCTGTTGTAGCGATAATTTATCAGAAAGATCAAACATTGCAATAACATATATCGATTTTTCTTTTAATTTTTCCCTAATCGATTCAGTAAAATCACGAATAATTAATTCACTAGAATTTTCACCTATGACAATCAAATTGATATTTGTTTTATTTATTCTAGAAACCACCCCACTAAAATGTCTAGCAATGTAGCATTGATGCCCCATTTTCAATACCGCCGCACGCAGCCGGGAAAGAGACTCATTGCTCCTTTCGAAAATTAATACTTTCATAGCGATCTATCATTCGTGACCTGCAGCTGCGCACCCATCTCGATCACGACGTTGAGTTCGTGCGACACGCCGCTCAAATTGACGAGTGGCACGTCGAGTCCGACCGGCAAGGTGTTCGCGTCGCCGCCGCTCAGGAAGTAAATCGGACCGATCTGGTCCGATTTCTTGAGCAACATCGTCAGGTAGGCGATGTTCTGATGGATGCCGTTTTCCCAGATCGCCTGGCCGTCTCTCGCGAACAGCGAGATGCCGACGGCCAGGCGTTTATTACGGGCTCCAGTAGACGGGGAATGACCTGTGTCGATCACCAGCTATATCCATATCCCGCGCCGTAAGTCTTGTTGTCGCCCGACATGCCGACGCCCAGCTTGAGAATGCCNGGCGTTTATTACGGGCTCCAGTAGACGGGGAATGACCTGTGTCGATCACCAGCTATATCCATATCCCGCGCCGTAAGTCTTGTTGTCGCCCGACATGCCGACGCCCAGCTTGAGAATGCCGTTGGTTGTGACGTGCGCGCTCGCACCGAACGCCATCCCCGACTGACCCGCGAAGCGGGCGACCCCGACGGCGACGTTGATCGTCTTGCCGGGTTCGACCTGCGGCAGCATGGTCAGGGCGGTGGCGGCGGCGATACCCTGCCGGGCCATCTGATCGGTTTGTTGCAGCGCCTGTTGGGTCTGACTCAGCTGCGTACCCAGGTTGTTGATCTGGGACTGCTGACCCGTCAGGGATTGTGACATAGATGTCGACAGCGCGGTCAGCTGGTTGACGTTGACCGCATCCGTGCCTTCCGTACCGGCCGCGACGTTGGTGATCTGACGCTGCTGGGTCGAGCTGCCGACCGACACCACGTTCGAGCGACCGCCGTCGTTGGAGTTGGCGCCGATCGCGACCGAGTTCGAGCCGGCGGTGACGGTCGGCTTGTCGGAGCCGGTGCCGTTCATGTCGGCGGCAATCCCGGATGAGTTGGCCGCCTGGATCGTACTGTTGTTGATCGTGGTCGACAGCGACGAGATCTGGTTGTTGATGTTGGTTACACCGGTCGACAACGATGCCACGTTGCTGTTGGTAGAGCTCAGGCCGGTGGACAGCGAGCTGATACCGGTCGAAGTCGATGTGGACAGCGACGCGACGTTGCTGTTGGTGGTCGACAGCCCGGTGGACAGTGAGCTGACGCCCGTCGACAAGGACGCGATGCTGGTCGATGTCGAGGTCGACAACGTGTTGATTGCCTGGTTGGTCTGATAAAGCTGGCTGCCGTTGATCGCGTCGGTGCTGGTGGCGGTGACCTGACCGGCGGCGACGTTGGTGACCTGGCGTTCGGCGCCCGGTGCGCCAACGCTGACCACGCTGGTGGGGTTCGCGCCGGCGTACGAGTAGGTCACGCCGCCCACCGTGCCGGTGGCGGTCGGTTTCGGCGCGGCGGTTACCGAACCGGAGCCGAGCGCGACGTCGTTGGAGTTGAGTGCGACCGCGCCGTTACCGAACGCCAGAGAGCCCGCGCCCGCCGCCGTCGACGTGTTGCCCAGCGCGATCGAACCCGTACCGGTCGCGATGTTGGCGTTGCCGATGGCCAGCGCACCCTGTCCGGTCGCGGAATTGTTGGCGCCCATGGCGACAGCGCCGGTACCGGTGGCAACGTTCGGATCGCCGATCGCGACCGCGCCATCGCCGGAAGCAGTGTTGCCCGCACCGACCGACACCGCCTTGCCGCCGGTGGCGGTCGCATTCTGGCCGACAGCGACCGCGCCGTCGGTGCTGGCGTTGGCCCCATCGCCGACGGCGACGCTGCTGACGCCGCCGGCGGATGCGTTGGTGCCTGCGGCAAGGGCGTTGATGCCGGTTGCGCCGTCGTTGTTGTAGTTGCCTTGCTGAGTGCCGTTGTCATTGACGCTGTAGTAGTGCGTCTTGGCAGCCAGAATGGCGGTCGACGTGGAGGTCGACAGCGAGGTGACGGTGCTGTTAGTGGTGCTCAGGCCGGTGGACAACGAACCGATGCCGGTCGACGTGGACGTCGAAAGGGAGGCCAGGTTGCTGTTGGTGGAACTGAGGCCGGTGGACAGCGACACGATGCTGCTGGTGGCTGTCGACAGCCCCGTCGACGTGGAGGTCGACAGCGAGGTGACGGTACTGTTGGTGGTGCTCAGTCCGGTGGACAAGGAGCCGATGCCGGTAGACGTCGAGGTCGACAACGACGCGATGGAGCTGTTGGCCGACGACAGGCCGGTGGACGTCGAAGTCGACAGCGAAGCGATGCCGGTCGAAGTCGAGGTGGACAGCGAAGCAATACCGCTGTTGGCCGAGCTCAAGCCCGTTGACGTGGAAGTCGACAGGGACGTGATCGAGCTATTGGCCGACGACAGGCCGGTCGAGGTCGACGTGGACAGCGAGGTGACGGTGCTGTCGGTCGTGCTCAGGCCGGTGGACAGCGAGCTGATACCCGTCGAGGTCGAGGTGGACAGCGAAGCGATACCGCTGTTGGCCGAGCTCAAGCCCGTCGACGTGGAGGTCGAGAGGGACGTGATGGAACTGTTGGCCGACGACAGGCCGGTCGACGTCGAAGTCGACAGCGACGCGACATTGCTGTCGGTGGTGCTCAAGCCAGTGGACAACGAACTGATGCCGGTTGAGGTCGACGTGGACAGCGAAGCGATACCGCTGTTGGCCGAGCTCAAGCCCGTCGACGTGGAGGTCGAGAGGGACGTGATGGAACTGTTGGCCGACGACAGGCCGGTCGACGTCGAAGTCGACAGCGACGCGACATTGCTGTCGGTGGTGCTCAAGCCAGTGGACAACGAACTGATGCCGGTTGAGGTCGACGTGGACAGCGAAGCGATACCGCTGTTGGCGGAGCTCAGGCCCGTCGACGTGGAGGTCGACAGGGACGTGATCGAGCTATTGGCGGACGACAGGCCGGTCGACGTCGACGTGGACAGCGAAGCGACATTGCTGTTGGTGGTGCTCAAGCCAGTGGACAACGAGCTGATGCCGGTCGAGGTCGATGTGGACAGCGAAGCGATACCGCTGTTGGCCGAGCTCAAGCCCGTCGACGTGGAGGTCGAGAGGGACGTGATCGAGCTATTGGCGGACGACAGGCCGGTCGACGTCGACGTGGACAGCGAAGCGATACCGCTGTTGGCCGAGCTCAAGCCCGTCGACGTGGAGGTCGAGAGGGACGTGATGGAACTGTTGGCGGACGACAGACCAGTCGAAGTTGAGGTGGACAGCGACGTGATCGAGCTGTTGGCCGACGACAGGCCGGTCGACGTCGAGGTCGACAGCGAGGTGACGTTGCTATTGGTGGTGCTCAGGCCGGTCGACAGCGAGGAAATCGCGCTGGTGGTGGTACCGACCTGCTGGGCGACGGAGTAAAGCTGGCTGCCGTTGATCGCGTCGGTGCTGGTGGCGGTGACTCGGCCGGCAGCGACGTTGGTCATCTGGTGTTCCGAGCCGGGTGCCCCGACGCTGACGACACCGGCAGGCGTGGCACCGGCGAAGCCGCTGAAGGTCGTGCCGGCAATGGTGGCGCTGCTGGTCGGGTTGGCCGCGGCGGTGACGGAATTGGCGCCGAGGGCGACGGAGTTGTTGGTGCCGGCGACGGCGCCGGTGCCGATGGCGACGGC
>NZ_JAWJWL010000076.1:0-5765 GCF_034721475.1 Burkholderia alba
CCCGTCGCGGCGAGCACCTGCTTCACTTGTGCCAGCAATTGTTCGCCGCGACCGTTCGGACCATCGTCGCTCTGGAAGCCGGAAAGATTCGCGGCATAGACCGTTGCGCCATGCGCCTGCAGATCCTCCTGGATGCCGTACCAGTACTCGAGCACGCCCGCATACTTGTCGGTGCCCGTCAGGCCGTGCACCAGAATGATCGGATATTGGGTCGCCGCGTAATTGTCGGCCGCGACACTCGCCGCCACCGCAGCCTGCGGGACCGCAAGCGACAGGAATGTCGTCAGCCCCGCGAACGGGGTCACGCTCATCGCGCACGCCACCGCACTTGCCACCACCCGTGAACGTATCGATTCGGTCATCTTCATCTCCGTTTGTTGGCTTTGTTCACTCCCGTGAACGGTTCACTCCCGCGAACGTGTGGCGGACTTAATCTATTTGACGATTAAAACGAACGCTCATGCGCTGAGTAGACGAGTCACTGATAACTAATGAATTCTCGTTGGCGCGTGCCCGTCCGTGAGGTGGGCACGCGTACCGCTCGACCGCTCCAGGCGAACCCCCGCCGGCAGTTTGCCGTCGAGCCTGGCGGCCATCTTTTGATTAGCCCGTAATGACCTTGCCCGTGTCGGAGACAATGCGGACGACATCCTTGACCAGGCCGCTGGCCAAGCCGCCGACCGTGTCCGTCAGATTTACGCCGAAGTTGAGCGCGGCTGCGCCAACCGTACCGATTGCCTGTTGAGCGCCGAGAACAAAAGCGGTCGGGATAGCAACCAGCGGATTCCAGAGACCACCGCCAACCATATCGATTTCTTGCTGATTGATTTCTTGCATGATCGTTTTTCCTAAAGATAGTGTGGCTAAGGGGTGTGGCTTAAGACTTGAAGAGGCCGTTGAGGAAAGCCGACCCAACGTTTTGGGCCAGTTGAACCGGCAGTCCGCCGACGATCTGGATCGCGCCGACGAGGCCGCCAGTCAGTTGATCCGTGACGGTCGAACCGATCTTGTACGCGCCTTGGCCGTACACACCAACCAGACCCGTGAGGGCGCCGATCAGACCACCGCCAACTTGCGCGCCGCCGACCAGATCGAGTTCCTGCAGACTAAGTTCTTGCATTGCCGTTCTCCTAACGATTGCCAGATGGCCCATCTGGCGGGGTATCGATTCGCCGCGCTTTTGCACCGTACAAATCAATTCTCAATATAGTCAGCTATCCTGAATTTATCGATTCCATCAAATCGAAATCATGTCGATGAAATTCGTGTTTAACAGGGGACGAGGGCGTAAAACATGCCCAATCCGGGTCGATTGTCCAGTTGCGAATTTATCGGGTAAAAATTAACAGAGATTACTGGCCTGGAAAGTGCGATAGCGTACTGTAGACGATCAGTTATTTCGTTGCCCAACAGAAATTACAAGCTGGAAATCTAACAGAGTCAGGACCATGCATAAGGAAATCGCTTTTCTTTCAGCCTCAAATTGGAACATTGCCATCCTCCATGGATAAAGTATTCTTTGTTGTTATCCTGTCTGTCCATAAAATATGGATATCGAAGCATTAATATGCGATTCTCCACCGCAATGATGTGATGGAGAACCAAGGTTTGATCAGGAAAGCGGGGGCAAAGTCGCTCCACCATTGCCACCATTACCACCATTACCACCCGCAGAACCCGTACCACCACTACCGCCCGCACCACCTTTATTGCCGCCTGAGCCATTGCCACCATTGCCACCATTGCCACCTTTACCGCCACCCGTACCACTTCCCCCGCCACCGCCTTGACCACCGGTACTGCCATTACCCGATGCGACGCCACCGTTGCCGCCTGCTCCGCCACTACCAGCGCGGATACCGGTGCCCCCCGCTCCTCCCGAACCACCGGTGCTTCCACTTCCATCGCCGTTGCCGCCATTACCACCCGTGCCACCCGTGCCAGCCGAACCTGCAGCGCCGCCATTACCACCGTTCCCGCCCGTGCCACCCGCACTACCGCTTCCACCATTGCCGCCTTGGCCGGGAGTTGCTATCGCCAAGCGCCTATTGAGCGCTTCAATATCGAAGCTGCCCCAGCCTGTGGCGTAATCCCAACCCGGGGAAGCTTGATATCCGCCGTTGCTTCCGCCCACAACGTCGTGCAGCCACGACGACGCGCCCGGCTGAGCGGCCAGCGCATAGAGGATAGGTGCAGCAAAACCCAATTTATTGTTATTGGCCGATTCCAGCACGGCCCACGCGCCGGCAAACAAGGGGGCAGCCAAGCTGGTTCCGCCGTTTGTAGTGAGCTGAATACCCGACGGGGAATCAGCATATTTGGAGCAATCGCCGGACAGGATTTCTCTTATGAGACACTGATATTTCGTTTCGTAGAACTGAATTGGTGAATTTTCCCAATCAGCATCAAAGGCGACGTCAGGTATGCTGCGATACTTGAGGCGTTTCAATGCGTTAACCGCATTCTGCCAGACGGGCTTTGTTTCGTACTGACTGATCCCCCCGCCACTAAAAGGCCAGGCAGTCTCACTGACATATGCATAGTTACTACTTGTGCTGAGCGTCGTGCCTCCTACGGCAACCACATAAGGTGAACTGGCCGGATATGATACAGCCAGGATGTTACGATCACCGTAGGTTCCGTTAGAGTTTTCGTCTGATGGACAGGCATTGCCAGGGATCGGGGTTTTGCATGGGTAAGAACCTGAATCACCACTGGAAGCTACGAATGTCTGGCCCTGAATCACTCCCAGCCGGAAAGCATCATCGAAGTAGCCAGCCCCACCTTCTGGTTCGTTGCTGCCCCAAGACATGTTAAGGACTCTAGCCTTATTGTCGCTCACTGCTCGGTTGATAATAGGCAGTAATTTATCATTAGTAGAATCGGAAGCAGTATAAAATGTCAAACTTTTAACGCCACCAGTGAGGCCGACAATGGCCTGAGCATCCATGTTCCATTCACTGTCATCGCCGCCTGCTGGTTTTTTAAGAGGATCGAGGTTAACAATTTGAGTAGGGACATAATCTTCGCGCTTCCAGCCCCAACTCTTTTCAAGCTGTTCCAGATCATTGACTGTATTGGTCATATTCCCCCAGCCAATAATCGCCACATCGGTTTTCGAAGCACCGGTTATCGAGCCGGTGTGGTAGACAGTTGCAAAATCTTCCGGTTTGTACACCACACCACTTCCGGCTGGTCCACCCGTAGTATTGTTTTTGCCGGTATTCCTTGTACGGGCCAAAGTACGGAATCGATTGATCGTGTCCAACCCCAGCACGGCATGGACGGAGTCTTTCCAGTCTGCAGGAATAGACACCGCCTGCGTATTAATAATACCCCTGACGCCATCAACCTCGAATTCCGCCAAGTCTGTATGAAAGGTTCGCTTGGTTGCGGAGGCAGTTCCCACTGCGGTGATCACCAAGCGATTGGGAGCCACGGTGATGTCGCGGTATCCCTGCCGAGCCAGATAGTCGGTGATTTTTTTGACCTGGGTTTTCGTCGGTGCATACGCCGCCGTCGCATCGGACGAACTCAAAAACTGGCCATAGGAAGGGCTGCCCGGGCGGTTAATCTCCTGGAGGTGACGGTCCATTTCCGCAGTGTTCTGTAGCTTCAATGCCACGGTGATCGGCACCGATGTCTCATCACTCACACTTCCCAATGATTTCGCCTTTGCGGGAACAGACGGGACCACGCCAGTGGCGATCCAGCCAGTGGGCATGGGAAGGGACGATTGAGCTTGCACGACACTCACCGCACCCATCATGATCAGTACTGCGACGGACAGTGGATGCAAAGCAAACGTACGTATTTTCCGTTTCATCATATTTCCAATCTTCGCGTATAAGGATGAATCTTCGTTGGAATTCCCTCTGTTTCTTCATCCCTCAGAGGGCATGAGTTAAGCATTAACGATCAACCACCTTCCTTTTCAACGAGTCTCTGATGTCTGTGTGACAGAGATTGGCTGAATACTGAAATCAAGATAATTTACAGTCACGCTTGTCAGCACCTGCATGTTGGAATTGACATGCATATCTCCCAAAATAGAGAGAATCGCGTCCGGGGCACAATAGCGGCTGACTACGCGGAAGCTCCAATCAATCGACGCATTGAGTCATTTGCAGTTCCATACAGTACGATATTGGAGCATGCTCTCAGGTTGTTTATTTGGAATACTAAACATCAAATTCTCAATTTTGGTGCACATGTAGCTCGATATTGGTGAATAAATTCATGTTTACAGCATAAAACTAAACGACTGATTGAAGATGAGCAGGCAGTCGCAAGTTTGGCTAATTGAATTCATCTACGCTTTAATTTACATGGCAATTTTTCAATGAGGGAGAAAAAATTGTTGAGTTTTGTTCATTACAATTCTTTCAATTAATTGCATTCCAACCAGAAGCAATGAGCCGTTATTCAGAAATATTAATTGATCCATATGATATAATTTAACGAATATTCGGCAGATCGGATTCTGTTGCAGCAGACGGCAATGTGAAATTAGCAGATGGAATCGCCCCGGTGGTTCTGTCGGGTACTGTCGGGTTGTTCCAGAAGTCGGCGAATATAATGAGGCATGAAGAAAGCTTCTATCGCCCCTCTGCCGCAGGCCGAGGCGCCGGTTTCGTTCAAGGGCTACCGGTTTCCGCCGGACATCATCTGCTACGCCGTTTGGTTGTACTACCGTTTTCCGTTGAGCCTGCGCATGGTTGAGGAGTGACTCGTCGCGCGCGGTATCGAGCTCTCGTACGAAACGGTGCGCTGCTGGGCGACGACATTCGGTCTGTTGATCGCGAAGCGGATTCGCTCGACGGCGACGGGACGCGGTGACANTTGAGGAGTGACTCGTCGCGCGCGGTATCGAGCTCTCGTACGAAACGGTGCGCTGCTGGGCGACGACATTCGGTCTGTTGATCGCGAAGCGGATTCGCTCGACGGCGACGGGACGCGGTGACAAGTGGCATCTGGACGAAGTGGTCGCGACAATCAACGGCCGCAAGCACTGGCTGTGGCGAGCCGTCGATCAGCACGGCGCGGTGCTCGAGGTGCTAGTGCAGCGCCGCCGCGACACGACAGGAGCCAAACGGTTGATGCGCAAGTTGCTCAGGCGCCATGGCTGTCCGCGCGTGATGGCGACGGACAAGCTGCGCAGCTACGCGGCGGCGCACAGCGAACTGGGCCTGAACGTTGAGCATCGGCAGCACAAGGGATTGAACAACCGGGCGGAAAATTCGCACCAGCCGACCCGGGTGCGCGAGAAGGTGATGCGGCGGTTCAAATCGGCGCGCCAGTTACAACGATTTTGCTCGGTCCATGGACAGATTTCGAATCTGTTCATGGGGTGCCGCTACAATCGGAGCGTGCAGTGCAAACACGAGGCACGTGCCCAGACCTTCGCGGCCTGGGAGAGCACTGCATGCGACCGGATGCCGGCGTAAGCCGATCGATACTCGCCTCACTCGTCCTTGCTGTCCGGTCACCGAACAACCTGACAGTACCCTGGCAGGTAAGGTCAGCAGGAATTGGAGCAATTGGAGCACCAACAAATGTTGTGATTTTTCATGCTCCAATCCCTGCATTAACATCTCGACCTACTGCTTTTCGTTAATGGATTGAATGATGTCCAACGACACCTCGCTAACGCCGGCGGCACCCTGGATTTTGGCCAGTGCCGCCAGCGCGAGATCGAGGGAACCGTACTTGATCACCCCGCTGCCATCGACACCGGACGCATAAACCGCCTGACCGCCGGTCTG
>NZ_JAWJWL010000077.1:0-5748 GCF_034721475.1 Burkholderia alba
CCAGCGCAGACCAGTCTGGAGGATGAACAGGATCCCCGTCAGTACCGCGCGATTGTCGAGCGGCTTGCGCCCTGGATACCCTGAGCGCCTAGGTTTGGGCGGCGGCAGCAACGGTTCGATGAGTGCCCATAGGTCGTCGTCGAGTATCGCTCTGGTCATGTCCTTTTCGCTGTCGAAGCAACGATCAGGTTAACAGGAGCAATCGGAAGTAAACAGCGCCACAAACGTCATTTTGTTAAGACTTCTAAAAGACAGTGGTGTTGCCGCCGCTTATATCGAAATCAGCGATGACGGAAAGCTGGGTAGTCGTACTCGGAGTCCCACACCGGCGCGTAAGACGAGAGCGTGCGTCGCATCCAATGTGTGCTTGCCCTGCGCAACTTCTCGGCCGCCGTGAGACGCTCGCACTAGATTGCGTCGGCGTATTTTGCTATATCGGTTTTTTTCACCATCGAACCCGCCGCCCCAATCATCCGGGTGGCGTCAGTCTCGAGGCTTTTGAGTCGGACTCGGCGTGAGGCTCGGAGGAGTCTGTCGTTTCCAGGGCAGTCCAACTCGGACAATCATAGGTTCGGAAAATGAGCATCAACTGAACCGCGTAGTCGACGGACGTCGATGACAGTCGCCGCCTCTCATCGGAAAACCGACGCGCCGCCTCCCCGTACCGCATCCCGCCAGTAAGCACTGCGCGTGCCGCAGCGATCGCCTGCTCCGAGATCCGCGTATCGCCACGCGCTTGGCGAACTTGGGTCCACTGATCCACCAACCTGTCGAATTCGCCCGTCGGCAAGCTCAGCATCCTTTGTCGGAGTATCGTGCGGACCGCCTCGGCGGCTCGATTGGAGCCGTTCATTGGGCTCTGCGATAGCTCGGCTGCTTCTCGGTAGGTTGCACCATCCACCAAGACCGCGCGAGCCATCACGATGTATGCATCCGACACTGTGCGGCCAACGTGAGTCGGATGGTTCTGGTAGCGATCTCTGGCGGACTTGGCGAGCTCATCGAATTCGGCCGAAGTCAACGTGGGCCATTGCGGATAGTGTTTCGTCAATAACGTATCCCTGAATACACCGCGATGATGGGCGTGAAGCGCCACGACTCCATTTTCCTCGTAGCCGCTGCACGCTAAGCGGAGTGACTGCGGACGCGAAACGGAATATTTTGAATCGTATCGTGCCTAACTACCTGATTCTTGACTAGCTCCCCCGGTGCCGATAATGGATTGGAAATGCATGATGGTATCGAAAACCATCTTATTACGAATCATTTGGATTTAAACGTAAAGGTTCGCGGTACTTCGTTCCGGCGACAGTATTCGATCGCGAAGAAATAGCGGCGGAATCACAATTTCGATCGACACCCTATTGACCTTGGTCCAAATCAAACAGTGCGCGATCGGCGGGGCACGTTAATCCACTATCCAGTACATACCGAAACACGGATTCGTCGAATTCGCCACGTTTGACCGCCAGCAGAACGGCCTCGCCGATCAGCTGGATTTTTCGGATGTGATCATCGATTTTTTTCTGAGGGGCGTGTGGCGTATAGGGCTGGTCAGATTTCCTGATATCGCACATCACCGATGATTTGACGATGATCGAAAGGGACTTTTTGACTGACATCAAGCGAAATTTTGTTGATGACATGACAGCGTCTCTCACTTGTTTGAAGTTGATTTGGGAAACCAGGCCAAACCTTCGTGATTTCCGTTCTCATCAGGTGTGCGGAAAAGGACACATCCAGCAGATCTTGATTATGTGTCGATAGTGACGACGGTCGCAACGGATAATGTGTAAATTTAGCAATGCTACGTTGTTGATCCGGGCAGCGGTCGTCAGCCATGCGCAGCGTCGATGCTGTCGCTTTAAGCTCAGTCTTCGGGAGGTGGAGACATGGCTGGTCGAGCGTGGGGCGATGATCCATGACGAAGCTATCCCATGTTGGTGCGAAAAGCTCGGCGCTGGCTTCGCGCCTCGCGTCAATGCCCGGGCGGAGAGCCTGGTCCTCTACCTGCGCGTGACCGCGAGCACCAGATGCGTAGCTTTCGCCACCCGTGGAGCAGCCCCCTGAAACACCGGACATAGCCTCTCACTTAAACAAGCGGGTAGGCACAAGATTGTGTTTTTGACTAACGCCAAGCAGGAAATGATGGACGTGTTGACGAGCCCGGAGCGCCGACGGTGTTGGAGCGCGGAGCAGAAACTGGTCATGGCGCGGGAAAGCTTGGAGCCGGGGAAGTCGGTTTCGATGGTCGCGCGCCGGCATGGCGTGAACCATGAACCATGGCGCAAGCTGTATCAGGATGGGAGCCTGTCGGCGGTCAAGGCTGGCGAGGAAGGGGTCCCAGTATCGGAGTTGGCCGATGTGTTCGAGGAGATTCGCGAACTGTAGCTCATGCTCGGCAAGAAGACGATGGAGAACGAGATTCTCCGCGAAGCAGTCGAGTATGGCCGAGCAAAAAAATGGATAGCGCCCTCGCCCTCGCTGCCGGAGGACGACCAGTGAAATGGGTTCGTGAAGCTCTCGGCGCGTCGCGCTCGAACGTATCGGTTCGCCGGGCGGGCGCGGCCACATGGGGCGATGAGCGGAAATCCAGGCAGACCGACAATGCGGTGGCGGTCGAAGCACTCCACCGGGTTATCGGCGATTTGTCCGGCGATGTCGATCGCCGCGTGTGGAGTACGTTGCGTAATGAACGTTTTGCTGCCGGACAGGTGCTGTCCAATGCGAAGCGTATCTATCGCGTCATGTGCATGCATGGCCTGCTGATGCAACGTCCTCCGGCGCCGCGTCGGCCGCAACGTCGGCACGATGGCAAGGTGGCGCGGGCGCGCAGCAACCAGCGGTTGGTGTTCGGACGGCTTCGAGTTCCGCCGCGACAGCGGCGAACCGCTGCGCGTGACGTTCGCGCTGGACTGCTGCGACCGTGAAGCGATGAGATGGGTGGCTACGACAGCGGGCCACAGCGGCGACATCTTGCGCGACGTGATGCTGGCGGCAGTGGCAAATCGGTTTAGTTACGAGCGGCATACACCGTCCGAAATCGAGGGGCTGACTGACAACGGTTCGGCCTACACGGCCGACGACACACGCCGGTTCGCAGTGGCCATCGGCCTGAAGCCATTCACCTCGCCGGTGTGCCGCCCGCAAAGTAACGGTATGGCCGAGCGCTCCGTGAAGACCATGAAACACGATTACGTCGCCTTCATGCCAAAACCGGACGCAGCGACTGCGGTAAACAACTTGGCCATCGGCGTCGAGCATTACAACGAGAAGCATCCTCATGGCGCGCTGAAATACCGCTTGCCTCGCGCGTTGCGGCGCTCGATGGATTCAGGCGTCCTAGTGTGACGCTGTGTTCGCAATGGCAGGGCCCACTCCAGCGGCTAACCTTACTCGCGCAAAGTGGCGGCGGGGGGATAGTCGAAGCAAGGCGGTCGGAATCCGAGACCACGCCGACGTGCTTGACCCCTCGCGCCAGGTTGTGTTTCGACGACGCACGGGCCGTGAACGGCGAGCACGCGTACTTGTGACCAGCCCTGGGATCGTGCTTGCGCAGGATCCGTTCAACCCGTTGCTCGTTGGTAACGAGCATTGTGCCCCAGCCGGGAGATATGCGCGGCGAGCCGGATGTACCTCTCGTTCCCGCATACATCGAGCGAATCACCGCCGGCATTCCGGCACCGATCAGTCTCCGGCGGTTCGGCGTACCGTCGCGCTTTTGGTGTCCGATCACTGACGGTGTCGGCCGAAAGCGCGCGGCATCGCAAACCCGGCGGCCGGGCCGAACGTCCCGAATCGATCTAGGCATACTTCAGCGCAGCTCCCTCGGGAAATACTCCGTCGCCCTTCCCGCGACCTCGAGTTCCATCGACAGTGGCTTCCCCCTGCCGGCAACCGCAACCGCAATATCGACCAGGACGTCGCGACTGCCTCGCCCGGACTGCTTAACGTTCCGGCTCCGGCAAGCTTGACCGATGTCCGCAATGTTTAGTCTGACATGCCTAGTGTCCGACCCCTCATGAGCACACTCGGCCCGCCCTTAATCTGTTACGCCGTGACGTCCTGAAATCCGACGTGTGTTGTCACTTCGGTATGCAGATCATGTTCGCGCCATGTTGTCGAATCTACTGGATCTAATGGAATACGAAATTAAAAATAGTCTCATTCATCATGGCATCACGTTGTTCATGCGTCGCAACGTGCCTTGACAATATTTGACGAATTCTCAGCGATTGAGCGGGACTGTCGAAGAGCTAACGAGTGTAGTCTATGCACAGCCTGTTCGATGGAAATGGATTCAGTCCGCCTTTGCAGAATGGCGGCGATCCTCGTTGCTACTCTCAGGAAACTTATCGTGACAAAAAAGCACGGCGGTACGTTGTATGTCCTCCAGGCGCGGCCACCCGCGATCATTGCCCTGTCACCCGATGGTTCCCATCAGACAGTGCTCGGGAATCTGACTCGAACGCCTGACGGCATTAAGGTCGACGCCGAAAGCAACATCGTGTACTGGACCAACATGGGTACCGGCATCCATTTGATTGACAGCGACCCGACCAGCGGGCCGCTTCCGCCGAACGACGGCACGATCGAATGCGCGTATCTCGACGGGAGCGGCCACCGTGTACTGGTGCCCAGTGGTCAGGCCGGAACGCCGAAGGAACTCGTGCTCGACAAACAGGGTGGCCATATTTATTGGTGCGACCGCGAAGGCATGCGGGTTATGCGCGCGAGTCTCGACGGCGCGGAGGTCACCGAGCTCGTGCGCACCGGTGACTTTCCCGATGACACGGCCGATGCGACCCGGCACTGCGTCGGCATCGTGCTGGACAAAGCGAACGGCCACGTCTACTGGACCCAGAAAGGGCCGCCGGATGCCGGACAAGGCCGTATCTTCAGGGCGAACATCGAGCCGCCGGCAGGCGCGAGCCCTGATCGGCGCCCGGACGTCGAGTGCCTGCTGGCTGATCTGCCAGAGCCGATAGACCTCGATCTCGATCATGACAACGGCGTGTTGTACTGGACTGACCGCGGCAACGACACGGACGACGGTAACACCTTGAACCGCGCCAAGATCACCACGACCGGATTGGTCGATCGCGAAGTGCTCGCGCGGGACCTGAAGGAGGGAATCGGCGTGTCGCTGGATGCACGCGGTCGGCGCGCGTTCGTGACGGATCTCGGCGGCAACGTCCGGGTACTCGATATCGACACGAAAGACGAAGCGCACTTCACGACCATCGCCCAACTGGGTCCGCTGACCGGCATCGACTACGCGGAGAGTTGAACGAGCGTTGTTCAGCCGGACCGGTGCGCTTCGCGCACCGGTCCTCCGAATTATCCCGAATGCCGCAAGCTGTTATACGCGTGGGCCAGCGGACTTTCTCAGCCGCGCCGGTTCGTGTCGATTGCCGATCAGCGCATGAAATCGTCGACGCTTGCGCACTGATGTCTGGTCCCGGCGAGGCACCCTATGGTTGCGTTGCCCCNTGCCGCAAGCTGTTATACGCGTGGGCCAGCGGACTTTCTCAGCCGCGCCGGTTCGTGTCGATTGCCGATCAGCGCATGAAATCGTCGACGCTTGCGCACTGATGTCTGGTCCCGGCGAGGCACCCTATGGTTGCGTTGCCCCATAGCGACTGCAGCTTTTCCCTTTTCACAAGACATTGATCATGAGCAATCTGAATGGCAAGACCGCGGTCGTGACGGGCGCGGCGAGCGGCATCGGCAAGGAAATCGCACTGG
>NZ_JAWJWL010000078.1:0-5724 GCF_034721475.1 Burkholderia alba
CCCGATCTCAGAATCTACCTGCTGGATGAGTCCGGCCAACCCGTGCCGCTCGGCGCCGTCGGCGAACTGTACGTCGGTGGCGCGGGCGTCGCGCGCGGCTATCTGAACCGGCCCGCCCTGAACGCCGAACGCTTCCTCGACGACCCCTTCGCCGAACAGCCCGGTGCACGCATGTACCGCACCGGCGATCGGGCACGCTACCTGCCCGACGGCAATCTGGTCTTCCTCGGCCGTAGCGACGATCAGCTCAAGATCCGCGGTTTCCGCATCGAGCCCGGTGAAATCGAAGCCCGGCTGCGCGACCATCCGGCCGTCCGGGATGCCTGCGTCCTCGCTCGCGGCCACGACGCCGACCTGCGGCTGGTCGCCTATGTCGTGGCGCAGCCCGACCCGCAACTCGCCGCCGACCTGCACGCATTCCTCAGTCAACGTCTGCCCGACTACATGGTGCCCGCCGCCTTCGTCCAACTCGATAGCTTGCCTTTGACCGCCAACGGCAAGCTCGATCGCCGCGCGTTGCCCGCACCCGATGACGAAGCCTTTGCCCGACGCGTGTATGAGGCACCCCAAGGCGAGATCGAAACCGCCCTCGCGGCAATCTGGTCCGACCTGCTCGGTGTCGAACGCATCAGCCGCCACGACTCGTTCTTCGCCCTCGGCGGACATTCCCTGCTCGCCGTGCGCCTGATCGAACGCGTGCGTCGTCTCGGCCTCGGTCTGGCAATTCGCGATCTGTTCCAGTCACCCAGCCTCAGCGGACTGGCTCAGAGCCTGGGCCAACACCGGGAGATCAGCGTTCCGCCCAACCTGCTCGGCCCGGACACCACCGTCCTCACCCCCGATCTGTTACCGCTGATCGACCTCAGCCAAGACGAGATCGATCGAATCGTGGACCAGGTCCCGGGCGGCCTGGCCAATCTCCAGGACATCTATGCGCTCTCGCCGTTGCAGGACGGCATCCTGTTCCACCATCTGCTGACCACCGAGGGCGATCCGTATCTGCTGGTCGGCCAGCTCGCCTTCGCGGATCGAGACCGGCTGGACCGCTACCTCGGCGCGCTCCAGCAGGTCGTCGACCGGCATGACATTCTGCGCACGGCCTTCGTCTGGGAGGGGCTGTCGCAGCCGGCGCAGGTGGTCTGGCGCCAGGCCCCGCTGTCGATGACCGAACTGGACCTGGATCCGGCCGCCGGCCCGCTCGCCCGGCAACTGATCGAGCGCTTCGATCCCCGTCACACGCGTCTGGACCTGACCCAAGCCCCGCTGATCCGCTTCGTGGCGGCCGAGGACAGCGATGGGCGCTGGCTGCTGCTGCAAGTGTGGCATCACCTGATCGGCGATCACGCCACGCTGGAGGTCATGCATACCGAAGTGCAGGCCTGCCTGGCCGGACAGGGCGCGACGTTGCCTGCGCCGCAGCCGTTCCGCAATCTGGTCGCTCAGGCCCGGCTGGGCATCAGCCAGGAAGAGCACGCCCGGTTCTTTACCCGCATGCTCGCGGATATCACCGAGCCGACGCTGCCGTTCGGCCTGGACGAGGTCCATCGTGACGGCAGTCAGGTGGAACAGGTGCACCGGATGCTGCCGCAGGCGCTGAACGACCGGTTGCGCGCACAGGCCAAGCGCCTCGAGGTCAGTCTCGCAAGCCTCTGTCATCTGGCGTGGGCGCAGGTACTGTCCCGCGCCAGCGGCCAGCAACAGGTGGTGTTCGGGACCGTGCTGTTCGGTCGGATGCAGGCAGGCGCCGGCGACGATCAGGCGATGGGCCTGTTCATCAACACACTGCCGGTGCGATTCGATCTGGATGGACGCGGTGTCGAGGCCGGCGTGCGGGACGCGCATGCCCGGCTGGCCGAGCTGCTGGCGCATGAACATGCGTCTCTGGCATTGGCGCAGCGCTGCAGCGGGGTGCCGGCGGGCGCACCGCTATTCAGTGCGTTGCTGAACTACCGGCACAATGCGATGCCCGCGAGCGAAGCGGCGCCCGCATCGGACATCGAATTCCTCGGCGGTCAGGAGCGAACCAATTATCCGATCACGCTCTCGGTGGAGGATTTCGGTCAGGCGCTGGGGCTGACGGTGCAATTGGTGCAGCCCCTGGATCCTGCGCGGATAGGCGGCTACATGGAGCAGGCGCTGGTCAGTCTCGCCGAGGCGCTCGAGCAGACTCCGGCGTTGCCGGTCCGGCAGATGGAGGTTCTGCCGCCGGAGGAACGGCATCTGTTGCTGAAGACGTGGAATGCGACGCAGGCGGCCTATCCGCAGGATCGATGTATCCATCAGCTGTTCGAGCAGCAGGCCGAACAGCGTCCGGACGCGATTGCGCTGGTGGTCGAGGGTCAGCAGTTGAGCTATGCCGAGCTGAATGCGCGGGCCAACCGACTCGCGCACCGGCTCATCGCGCTGGGTGTGACGCCGGACGCGCGGGTGGCGATCTGCGTCGAGCGCAGTCCGGCGATGGTGGTCGGTCTGCTGGCCATCCTCAAGGCCGGCGGCGCCTACGTCCCGCTCGACCCGGCCTATCCCGGCGCTCGGCTCGCCTACGTGCTCGACGACGCCGCGCCCGCGCTGCTGCTCGTCGACCGCGCGGGACGGCTGGCTCTGGACGATGCCCTGCCCGAACGCCTGAGCGTGATCGATCTCGACACGCCCCAGCCCGCCGAGTCCGCCTCGTCCGACATCGATCCGCTGGTGCCCGGCCTCACCGCCCGCCACCTCGCCTACGTGATCTACACGTCCGGGTCCACCGGCACCCCCAAGGGCGTGATGGTCGAACATCGCAACGTCGTCAATCTCGCCGAAGCGCTCGCGCGGACAGTGTTCGCGCCGGTCCCCGGCCAGGCGTCCGTCGGCCTGAACGCGAGCTACGCGTTCGATGCGTCGCTGCAGGGCATCGCCGCCCTGCTGTACGGCTGCAAGGTCACGCTGATCCCTGAAACGCTGCGGCGCGACGCCGGCGCCATGCAGGCCTTCCTCGCCTCCGGCGCGCTGGACGTGCTCGACTGCACCCCCACCCAGCTCGACATGCTGCTCGCCGCCGGGCTCGCCGACGCCACCGCCCCGCTCGGCCTCATGGTCGGCGGCGAAGCCATCAGCCCGTCCACCTGGCAAGCGCTGCTCGATGCGTCGCATCTGACCGTCTACAACGTCTACGGCCCCACCGAATGCACGGTCGACGCTACGCTCGCCGTGCTCGACGGCACCCAGTCGTTGCCCACCATCGGCCGGCCGATCGCCAACACCCGCGCCTATCTGCTCGACGAACACGGTGAGCCCGTGCCGCTCGGCGCGGTGGGCGAACTGTACGTCGGCGGCGCGGGGGTCGCACGCGGCTATCTGAACCGCCCCGACCTGAGCGCCGAACGCTTCCT
Source organism: Burkholderia alba (assembly GCF_034721475.1). Classification (NCBI taxonomy): domain Bacteria; kingdom Pseudomonadati; phylum Pseudomonadota; class Betaproteobacteria; order Burkholderiales; family Burkholderiaceae; genus Burkholderia; species Burkholderia alba. The sequence continues at coordinate 3,372 of NZ_JAWJWL010000078.1, forward strand.
CGACGACCCCTTCTCCGAGCAGCCCGGCGCGCGCATGTACCGCACCGGCGATCGGGCACGCTACCTGCCCGACGGCAATCTGGTCTTCCTCGGCCGTAGCGACGATCAGCTCAAGATCCGCGGTTTCCGGATCGAGCCCGGTGAAATCGAAGCCCGGCTGCGCGACCAGCCGGCCGTCCGGGACCCCTGCCTCCTCGCGCGCGGCCACGACGCCCACCTGCTGCTGGTCGCCAATGACGTGGCGCACCCCGAACCGCAACTCGCCGCCGACTTGCAGGCATTCCTCAGCCAGCGTCTGCCCGACTACATGGTGCCCGCCGCCTTCGTCCAACTCGATAGCTTGCCTTTGACCGCCAACGGCAAGCTCGACCGCAAGGCGCTCCCCGCGCCTTCCGACGAGGCTTTCGCTCACCAGCACTACGAAGCACCCCAAGGCGAGATCGAAACCGCCCTCGCGGCAATCTGGTCCGACCTGCTCGGCGTCGAACGCATCAGCCGTCACGACTCGTTCTTCGCCCTCGGCGGACACTCCCTGCTCGCCGTGCGCCTGATCAGCCGCATCGCCACCCTCGGCGCCCACCTCTCTCTCGCCTCCCTGTTTGCCTCGCCCTCGCTACTCACCCTGGCCGACGCCGTCAGCACCTGCCTGCGCGAAGGCGGCACCCTCCTGCCGCCCATCACCCCCGTGACCAGATCCGGCGGCCTGCCGCTCTCCTTNCTCCCTGCTCGCCGTGCGCCTGATCAGCCGCATCGCCACCCTCGGTGCCCATCTCTCTCTCGCCTCCCTGTTTGCCTCGCCCTCGCTACTCACCCTGGCCGACGCCGTCAGCACCTGCCTGCGCGAAGGCGGCACCCTCCTGCCGCCCATCACCCCCGTGACCAGATCCGGCGGCCTGCCGCTCTCCTTCGCCCAGCAACGACTCTGGTTCCTCTCCCAGCTCGACGGCGTCAGCGACATCTATCACATCCCGCTCGCCCTGCAACTGCACGGCACACTCGATGAAACCGCCTGGCAACACGCCCTGAACGCCTTGTTCGCACGCCACGAAGCGCTGCGCTCCCGATTCGTCACCGTCGACGGACAACCCGAAGTCCGCCTGCTCGCCCCCGACTCCGGCTTGCCCCTCGCCCGGCACGATCTGCGCGGCTTGCCCGACGCTCAGGCTCAGCTCGCTCGACTCAGCACCGAAGAAGCCGCCGCCCCCTTCGATCTGGCACACGGCCCCCTCATTCGCGCCCGCCTGATCCGGCTCGCTCAACAGGACTACGTCTTCCTCCTCACCCAGCATCACATCGTCTCCGATGGCTGGTCCTTCGGCGTGCTCCTGCCCGAACTGAGCACGCTCTACCGCGCAGCACGAGACGGGCAGGCCGATCCCCTGCCACCCCTCGACATCCAGTACCCCGACTACGCGGCCTGGCAGCGCCAGTGGCTCACCGAGGATCACCTGCACGCCCAGAGCGATTACTGGCGCACCACCCTCGCCGATGCCCCGGTGCGCATCGATCTGCCCACCGACCGACCCCGGCCGGCTCAGCAGTCCTTTGACGGCGCACACGTCCCGCTCCGCTTCGATGCCGAACTGACCCGGTCGCTCAAACGACTAAGCCAACAGCATGGCGCGACCCTGTTCATGACCGTGCTCGCCGCATGGGGCACCGTCCTCTCCCGTCTCTCCGGACAGCACGATCTGGTAATCGGCACGCCCAGCGCGAACCGCGGCCGACAGGAAGTGGAACCCCTCATCGGATTCTTCGTCAACACCCTCGCGCTGCGTCTCGATCTGTCGGAGGCGCCCAATACCGCCCAGTTGCTCGACCGCGTGCGCCGGGTGGCGCTGGGCGCGCAAGATCATCAGGATCTGCCGTTCGAACAAGTCGTGGAAATCGTGAATCCCCCGCGTCACCTGGATCACACCCCGCTGTTTCAGGTGATGTTCGCCTGGCAAAACCATGAAGTCGGCGCATGGCCGCTGCCCGGCATCGACGTGACCCTGGCCGAGTCCGCCTATGAAATGGCCAAGTTCGATCTGTCGCTGAGCCTGGCCGAACACGGCGACGAAATCGCAGGCAGTCTGGGCTATGCCACCGCCTTGTTCAATCGGGACACGATCGAGCGGCAGGTGGACTATCTGCGCGCCATGCTGCAAGCCATGGTCGAGCAAGCCGAACGGCCGGTCGCGACCGTGGAAATCCTGTCGCCGCAGGAACGGCATCTGTTGCTGAAGACGTGGAACGACACGCAGGCGGCCTATCCGCAGGATCAGTGCATCCACCAGCTGTTCGAACAGCAGGTCGAACAGCGTCCGGACGCCATTGCACTGGTGATCGAGGATCAGCAGCTGAGCTATGC
>NZ_JAWJWL010000079.1:0-5696 GCF_034721475.1 Burkholderia alba
CCTACAATCACGCCTCTTTCGCAGTAACGGAGACGTGAAGCGGAAGGCGGGAAACGAAGTCTGGCGCGGGTTTGAGGCGTGTTGGACGAAGAGGTGGATCAGCAGTAGGCGGTGAGCGCGGAGTTAAAAAAGTTGTTGACGCGCTGCTCCGAATTGATCATAATCTCGTTTCTCTGCTGCAGGAAATGCAGCGCTGCTGAGAAGGCCAGAAGAAGCAAGGCGACTCAGCGGAAACGTTCTTTAAAAATTAACAGCCGATAAGTGTGGGCACTTGATGGAAGCGAGACCTGATTTTCGGATCGGGATAGCGAAAGTATCAAGAGTCTCACACTAAAGTAAGTCAGGTTTGTGAAGCAATTCACGACCTGTCAGCTTTGAGTGAGCGACCGGTTCGAGAGAACCGAAAACAGTAACAGGTTTAAACTGAAGAGTTTGATCCTGGCTCAGATTGAACGCTGGCGGCATGCCTTACACATGCAAGTCGAACGGCAGCACGGGTGCTTGCACCTGGTGGCGAGTGGCGAACGGGTGAGTAATACATCGGAACATGTCCTGTAGTGGGGGATAGCCCGGCGAAAGCCGGATTAATACCGCATACGATCTAAGGATGAAAGCGGGGGATCTTCGGACCTCGCGCTATAGGGTTGGCCGATGGCTGATTAGCTAGTTGGTGGGGTAAAGGCCTACCAAGGCGACGATCAGTAGCTGGTCTGAGAGGACGACCAGCCACACTGGGACTGAGACACGGCCCAGACTCCTACGGGAGGCAGCAGTGGGGAATTTTGGACAATGGGCGAAAGCCTGATCCAGCAATGCCGCGTGTGTGAAGAAGGCCTTCGGGTTGTAAAGCACTTTTGTCCGGAAAGAAATCATCCTGGCTAATATCCGGGGTGGATGACGGTACCGGAAGAATAAGCACCGGCTAACTACGTGCCAGCAGCCGCGGTAATACGTAGGGTGCGAGCGTTAATCGGAATTACTGGGCGTAAAGCGTGCGCAGGCGGTTTGTTAAGACAGATGTGAAATCCCCGGGCTTAACCTGGGAACTGCATTTGTGACTGGCAAGCTAGAGTATGGCAGAGGGGGGTAGAATTCCACGTGTAGCAGTGAAATGCGTAGAGATGTGGAGGAATACCGATGGCGAAGGCAGCCCCCTGGGCCAATACTGACGCTCATGCACGAAAGCGTGGGGAGCAAACAGGATTAGATACCCTGGTAGTCCACGCCCTAAACGATGTCAACTAGTTGTTGGGGATTCATTTCCTTAGTAACGTAGCTAACGCGTGAAGTTGACCGCCTGGGGAGTACGGTCGCAAGATTAAAACTCAAAGGAATTGACGGGGACCCGCACAAGCGGTGGATGATGTGGATTAATTCGATGCAACGCGAAAAACCTTACCTACCCTTGACATGGTCGGAATCCTGCTGAGAGGTGGGAGTGCTCGAAAGAGAACCGATACACAGGTGCTGCATGGCTGTCGTCAGCTCGTGTCGTGAGATGTTGGGTTAAGTCCCGCAACGAGCGCAACCCTTGTCCTTAGTTGCTACGCAAGAGCACTCTAAGGAGACTGCCGGTGACAAACCGGAGGAAGGTGGGGATGACGTCAAGTCCTCATGGCCCTTATGGGTAGGGCTTCACACGTCATACAATGGTCGGAACAGAGGGTCGCCAACCCGCGAGGGGGAGCCAATCCCAGAAAACCGATCGTAGTCCGGATCGCACTCTGCAACTCGAGTGCGTGAAGCTGGAATCGCTAGTAATCGCGGATCAGCATGCCGCGGTGAATACGTTCCCGGGTCTTGTACACACCGCCCGTCACACCATGGGAGTGGGTTTTACCAGAAGTGGCTAGTCTAACCGCAAGGAGGACGGTCACCACGGTAGGATTCATGACTGGGGTGAAGTCGTAACAAGGTAGCCGTATCGGAAGGTGCGGCTGGATCACCTCCTTTCTAGAGCGACTCGCGAAGTTGAGTGCTCACGCTTATCGGCTGTAATTAAGACAGACTCAGGGGTCTGTAGCTCAGTTGGTTAGAGCACCGTCTTGATAAGGCGGGGGTCGTTGGTTCGAATCCAACCAGACCCACCAATTTGTCTGGCGTAGGAAACCTGAGATCAATCTGTGCCTGGGGGCATAGCTCAGCTGGGAGAGCACCTGCTTTGCAAGCAGGGGGTCGTCGGTTCGATCCCGTCTGCCTCCACCAATCACCAACGCGAAGTGTTCGGCGCATGCGCAAGTTGTGGCATGGGATGAATATTTGGCATTGGCGATTGAGCCAGTCAGAGCGATATGTGAAAGCGTATCGGCTGTCGTTCTTTAACAATCTGGAAGAAGTAGTAATTTGGATAGCGGAAGCGTCTTGAGATGGACGTGGAAGTTATCCGGGTTGTGATTGTATCGATGTATCTCAAGAAGATTCGAACGCAAGTTCGACTCAATTGGAATACGGCACAACGCGAGAACTCAACCTGTAGCGAGCTGTTGCGAGACAGACTTGTTATAGGGTCAAGCGAACAAGTGCATGTGGTGGATGCCTTGGCGATCACAGGCGATGAAGGACGCGGTAGCCTGCGAAAAGCGACGGGGAGCTGGCAAACAAGCTTTGATCCGTCGATGTCCGAATGGGGAAACCCGGCCCTTTTGGGTCATCCTAGACTGAATACATAGGTCTAGTGAAGCGAACGCGGTGAACTGAAACATCTAAGTAACCGCAGGAAAAGAAATCAACCGAGATTCCCAAAGTAGTGGCGAGCGAAATGGGAGCAGCCTGTACTCTTTATCTTTGTTATTAATCGAACGCTCTGGAAAGTGCGGCCATAGCAGGTGATAGCCCTGTAGATGAAAATAGCGAGGAAGAACTAGGTGTACGACAAGTAGGGCGGGACACGTGAAATCCTGTCTGAAGATGGGGGGACCATCCTCCAAGGCTAAATACTCGTGATCGACCGATAGTGAACCAGTACCGTGAGGGAAAGGCGAAAAGAACCCCGGGAGGGGAGTGAAATAGATCCTGAAACCGCATGCATACAAACAGTCGGAGCCTCGTAAGGGGTGACGGCGTACCTTTTGTATAATGGGTCAGCGACTTACGTTCAGTAGCAAGCTTAACCGAATAGGGCAGGCGTAGCGAAAGCGAGTCCGAATAGGGCGTTCAGTTGCTGGGCGTAGACCCGAAACCAAGTGATCTATCCATGGCCAGGATGAAGGTGCGGTAACACGTACTGGAGGTCCGAACCCACTAACGTTGAAAAGTTAGGGGATGAGCTGTGGATAGGGGTGAAAGGCTAAACAAACTTGGAAATAGCTGGTTCTCTCCGAAAACTATTTAGGTAGTGCCTCGTGTCTCACCTTCGGGGGTAGAGCACTGTCATGGTTGGGGGGTCCATTGCGGATTACCCCGCCATAGCAAACTCCGAATACCGAAGAGTGCAATCACGGGAGACAGACATCGGGTGCTAACGTCCGGTGTCAAGAGGGAAACAACCCAGACCGCCAGCTAAGGTCCCCAAATATAGCTAAGTGGGAAACGAAGTGGGAAGGCTAAAACAGTCAGGAGGTTGGCTTAGAAGCAGCCACCCTTTAAAGAAAGCGTAATAGCTCACTGATCGAGTCGTCCTGCGCGGAAGATGTAACGGGGCTAAGCTATATACCGAAGCTGCGGATGCACATTTATGTGCATGGTAGGAGAGCGTTCCGTAAGCCTGCGAAGGTGCGTTGAAAAGCGTGCTGGAGGTATCGGAAGTGCGAATGCTGACATGAGTAGCGATAAAGGGGGTGAAAGGCCCCCTCGCCGTAAGCCCAAGGTTTCCTACGCAACGTTCATCGGCGTAGGGTGAGTCGGCCCCTAAGGCGAGGCAGAAATGCGTAGCTGATGGGAAGCAGGTCAATATTCCTGCACCATTGTTAAATGCGATGGGGGGACGGATCGCGGAAGGTTGTCCGGGTGTTGGAAGTCCCGGTCGCTGCATTGGAGAAGGCGCTTAGGCAAATCCGGGCGCGGAATTCAAGGGTGTGGCGCGAGCTCTTTAGGGAGCGAAGCAATTGGAAGTGGTTCCAAGAAAAGCCTCTAAGCTTCAGTTTAACAATGACCGTACCGCAAACCGACACAGGTGGGCGAGATGAGTATTCTAAGGCGCTTGAGAGAACTCGGGAGAAGGAACTCGGCAAATTGGTACCGTAACTTCGGGATAAGGTACGCCCTTGTAGCTTGACTGGCCTGCGCCAGAAGGGTGAAGGGGTTGCAATAAACTGGTGGCTGCGACTGTTTAATAAAAACACAGCACTCTGCAAACACGAAAGTGGACGTATAGGGTGTGACGCCTGCCCGGTGCCGGAAGATTAAATGATGGGGTGCAAGCTCTTGATTGAAGTCCCGGTAAACGGCGGCCGTAACTATAACGGTCCTAAGGTAGCGAAATTCCTTGTCGGGTAAGTTCCGACCTGCACGAATGGCGTAACGATGGCCACACTGTCTCCTCCCGAGACTCAGCGAAGTTGAAGTGTTTGTGATGATGCAATCTACCCGCGGCTAGACGGAAAGACCCCATGAACCTTTACTGTAGCTTTGCATTGGACTTTGAACCGATCTGTGTAGGATAGGTGGGAGGCTATGAAACCGGAACGCTAGTTTCGGTGGAGCCGTCCTTGAAATACCACCCTGGTTTGTTTGAGGTTCTAACCTTGGCCCGTGATCCGGGTCGGGGACAGTGCATGGTAGGCAGTTTGACTGGGGCGGTCTCCTCCCAAAGCGTAACGGAGGAGTACGAAGGTACGCTAGGTACGGTCGGAAATCGTGCTGATAGTGCAATGGCATAAGCGTGCTTAACTGCGAGACCGACAAGTCGAGCAGGTGCGAAAGCAGGTCATAGTGATCCGGTGGTTCTGTATGGAAGGGCCATCGCTCAACGGATAAAAGGTACTCTGGGGATAACAGGCTGATACCGCCCAAGAGTTCATATCGACGGCGGTGTTTGGCACCTCGATGTCGGCTCATCTCATCCTGGGGCTGTAGCCGGTCCCAAGGGTATGGCTGTTCGCCATTTAAAGAGGTACGTGAGCTGGGTTTAAAACGTCGTGAGACAGTTTGGTCCCTATCTGCCGTGGGCGTTGGATATTTGAAGGGGGCTGCTCCTAGTACGAGAGGACCGGAGTGGACGAACCTCTGGTGTACCGGTTGTCACGCCAGTGGCATCGCCGGGTAGCTATGTTCGGAAGAGATAACCGCTGAAAGCATCTAAGCGGGAAACTCGCCTTAAGATGAGATATCCCTGGGGACTCGATCCCCTTGAAGGGTCGTTCAAGACCAGGACGTTGATAGGTCAGGTGTGTACAAGCAGTAATGCTTTTAGCTAACTGATACTAATTGCCCGTAAGGCTTGATCCTATAACCAGTCTGTTTTACGTCACCAACAGACTCGGTCAGAATTCTCGTGTGCGATACACACAACCTACACTACTGCTTCTTCCCAGATTGGTCGTATTGATTCATCAATACGACACCCCTCTTTGCCTGATGACCATAGCGAGTCGGTCCCACCCCTTCCCATCCCGAACAGGACCGTGAAACGACTCTACGCCGATGATAGTGCGGATTCCCGTGTGAAAGTAGGTAATCGTCAGGCTCCCTTTGCTAGAACCCCCGCCCATTCGGCGGGGGTTTTGCTATTGGTTTCGACAAAAGAAAAACCCCCTTCC
>NZ_JAWJWL010000080.1:0-5588 GCF_034721475.1 Burkholderia alba
CAGCTGGTCGAGGCCCAGCCGCTGTTGCACTACTTCGTGCATGACCGCGGCGGCGACCAGGACAACTTCGTGCAGATTGGGGTCTGGGAAGAGCAGGAGTGTGCGACGTGAAAGTCGCATCGTTCGTTGTTTCATCGTTGAAGTCAACGAGAGGAAACCGGGTGTTCCGTCACCCGTAGTCTATCGGTGCATGCGGCGCTGGCAACGGCGCCGTGTGAAGCCACCGAAACAAAGTAACCCGGCGCAGGCCGTGCTGAAGTCGTGAGACTGACGCGTCTCTGCCAGTGTCAATGCGGAGGGGTGCTGACTGGATGGCATGGTCAAGGTATCTGAATCGCTGATAAACATCGTCATCTTCGAAGAGCCAAAGGCACTGACAGGCTCTGCCCAAAATGGGAACGTAGTGGGTCCACCCTTGATTCCTTGGGGCGGCACGGACAGCAACACTACCGGTGAAAAGGCGGGACCTACACCATTCTTGCGAACGATGTGGAACACGGAAACCCTGTACCGCTGCCTGTCAAGGCAAGCTGACTGCGAGGGAGGCTGTTGGCGGTGCAGGCATGGGAGTGCGGAGAAAGCGAAGGTCAGCCTGTAACGGGCCGAATAGGGATTGCGTCGCAAGACAACATCACCCCACGCGAAAGCGTGGCCGTCTTCCGTCAATACCGTCTTGGCGCCATGGCCATTGCGCTGATTGGCAACGTGGGCGGGCTTGGCGCCGCCGGGCGGGTAGCCCAGGTGGTGGTTCATCTCACCACCCAGTGCTCGTTCGAACACGGCCTTCTTGAAGGCCAGCGACGCGGCGTGAATGGATTCGGCCGTCATCGGGCCGTTGCCGAATTGTTCCAACAGTTCAGGCGGGATCGCCGGCAGCTCTGCCGGTTTGGCTTTCGGTTTGCGGGGCATATTGACTCCTTGGCGTCATGATATGCCTCGAACACGAAATTAATGACAGGCCCCGCCACCGTCGAACACATGCTGATCGAGCATCTACCAAGCGTTGTGCCATCGAGTCTGCTTGGCAAGGCGCTGCAATACATGAGCAGACAGTGGCCCAAGCTGGTCCGCTACGTCGAAAACGGCAACTGGCCAATCTCGAACAACCTGTGTGAAAACGCGATCAGGCCGTTCGTCGGCGGCCGCAAGGGCTGGCTGTTTGCCGACACGGTCACCGGCGCGCAGGCCAGCGCCAACCTGTACTCCCTCGTCGAAACCTGCAAGGCGAACCGCATCGAGCCGTACCACTACCTTGTCTGGCTGTTCGCGAAGTTGCCGCTCGCCGCAACCGCCCACGACGCTCTCATGCCCTGGGCATGCACGCCACTCCCGACCTCTGAGGGGCGTCGTTAAAAGACCGCATACGAACGAACGGGCACAAGGCGCACGCCGTCCGTCGGAGCAGGAGCTCGCTTCAATGCAAAGGCACGGTCAGCGTGGACGGATTGGCGGCGGACGAACTGAAGGCGACCATGCCGCCGATTGTCGTCGCGCTGGCGTAGCGCGTATCCACCGTGCCGATCGCCAGCGCGATGCTGTTGCCGGCCGGAATATTCCAACTGTTCGCCTCGAGACGCACGTCGATCGTCTGCGCAACGCCAGACTGGACATCGCGCAATGAATAAGGCTTGTGAGCAAGCAGCTGTCCCACACCGTTCCGATCGACGCTGTACAGGTAGGCGTAGAGCGTCGTGTTGGCTTGACTCGGCGTCACCGTGACATGGAGCGTCGAAAATCCGTCGAGACGACGAGCGGCGGGCAGTGCCGGCCCCATCCATACCCCGGCCGCACCACGCAGAATCAGCGGAATCGACGTCTGGATCGGCACATCCAGGCCCTGCAGGAAACCCGACACGATGGCCGTGCCGGACGACGCAAGCGTCGGGATGCCAGTCGCAATCCCCGCACTCCACGGACCGCCCGAAGACGAGGCAAGCTGTCCAGTCGGAAGTAATCCTCCTTGGATACCCGTCAGGGAATAAGTCGTCGCTCCTTGTTGGACCGCCGGCCAGTCTGCGTATTCGTGCCAGACGCCGTCCTGCGAGCGCAGCCTCACACTGGACTCGGTGTCGACCCCGTTCGGCACGCCCTTGAGGTAGTGATCGAGCCAGTGCGTGGCCGCTTGATACACCTCATTCGGCAAACCCAGAGCCCCGATCACCTCCGCCGTGGCGTGATCGCCCTGACTGAACATGATGTGTTTGGGGCCGCTGATGCCCTTGAACAGATCGACGAATTGCCCGGGCGGGAACAGACTGTCGTTGAACGAGTTCGCCAGGAATACGGCCGTCCCGTTCGCATTCAGTTTCACTACATCGTTGATGGCACCGCGAATTGGAGCGGCGGGTACAACAATCATCACACCCTTCTCGTACTGCCCGGTCAGGACCGCCGCCGATGCACTGGCGAGCAGTGGCCCGGGACGACCTGTGATGGTGCTTAGCCCCGTCAGGAGCGTCAGGCCTTGGGCGCTGGGCGTTTGGTTCGCATATAACGACGCGACGAGATCACCCCATCCGCTCATTGCAGCTACCGCCTTGATCCGCGGATCACGCTCGGCGGCTAGCAGGCTGATGCCCGCGCCATAGGAAATGCCCGATGCGCCGATCGCCTTGGGATTGACGGGTGTATTCGCCAGCGCCCAGTCAATCACGGCGCTCACATCCTTGACCGTATCGGGACCAGCGATATCGATCAGGCCCTGTGAATCCCAGAAACCGCGCGAAGTGAAGCTCACCACGATATATCCGTTGCCGGCCATTTCGGCGCCGCGCCCCACGTACTCCAGATTCGGCGCGCCCCAGCTTGTGGGCATGACGACCAGCGGAAAAGGCCCCGCTCCTTGTCCCTGCGGCGCCATGACGACCGCGGACAATTGCGTGCCATCCCAGCTCGGAATACGTTGCGCCGTGATGGAAAATCCGCCGGCCCACACCGTCGGCGTGATCAACATCGCAACCATCCAAATCATCCAGGATCTCGCTGATTTCCACATACCTTCCTCCAGTTGTTTTTTATCGTTCAGCGCCCCACCTGGAACGGCAAAAAGCGCTTAACCCACCAAGGAAATTGAAGCCGCTCCGCACCATAAAAGCTTCCGAACCACAAAATCACCAATGCATCGAATTAATTTCGGAGTCCATATCTTTTATGCCGTAAAAACTTCCTCATCCACGATGCGCCTACCGCATATTCACCTCTTCCTACCAATAATGTAGGGTTACCTATATAAGATAGGAATACCTATGTTAGAGGGATTTGCAAGGGTCGTCAAGGCAAGGCATCGACGACACGTCGCGTCCCTGGACGATCTGTGCAAAAATATGTGAACTTCGCCTTTCTAGACTCCCCATCCCGGCCATGACATCGTTTCCGCGCAAGAAGGCGTCTCCCGTCCGCTCCCTCAGCAAGGAGGACTGGATCGCGGCAGCGACGGAGTTGCTGATCGGTAAAAGCGCGGATGAAATCCGGGTGGAGTCCCTCGCCAAGCAACTGCGCATCACGACGGGCAGCTTCTACTATCACTTCAAGGATCGCGGTGATCTATTGGCGCAGGTCCTGGAGAGTTGGCGGGAAAGCGCCACCGCACAGATCATTCGCCAATTGGAATTGGCCCATGCGGCTCCTCGGCAAATCGTCGAGGACATGCTCGCGCTACCCTTTCATGGGCATGCGGCACGGCGCGCGTCGATGATCGAATTATCGGTGCGGGTCTGGGGCAGGCAGGACGAGGCCGCACAGCGCGTGATCTCGGATGTCGACGCGCAGCGCCTCGCGTACGCCGAGCAATGCTTCCGCGCGCTGGGATGCTCGTCCGCAGAGTCGAAAGGTCGAGCCTTCAGCCTGTATGGCTACCTGATCAGCCAATCGATGCTGTGGCATATCGGGGATACCAAACAGAAGAAGGATCTGCTCGCGCACACGCGAAAGCTGCTGCTCGACGACTTGCCCGCCATAGAGCAAATTAATCGAAATGCCCGATAAGGTGATCGACTGTTGACGCTGACCGAGAAATACCCTTCGGTGGGGTACTGTCAGATTGTTCGGCGGCCGGACAAAGGACGAGTGAGGCGAGTATCGATCGGCTTACGCCGGCATCCGGTCGCATGCAGCTCTCTCCCAGGCCGCAAAGGCCTGGGCACGTGCCTCGCGTTTGCACTGCACGCTCCGACTGTAGCGGCACCCCATGAACAGGTTCGAAACCTGTCCGTGGACCGAGCAAAATCGTTGCAACTGCCGCGCCGATTTGAATCGCCGCATCACTTTCTCGCGCACTCGGGTCGGCTGGTGCGAATTTTCCGCCCGGTTGTTCAATCCCTTGTGCTGCCGATGCTCAACGTTCAGACGCCAGGGCGTTGTTCGCTGCTGCGCAACTTGTCCGTCACGATCACGCGAGGGCAGGGCATTGTCATGTTGGCGCTGGCGGGATAAAGCCGTAGTATTCAGCCGGTCGCTCAGGCTGCGAAAGACGGATTTTGGGTCATGCCAGTGAAAAGTTGCCAGGTTTCGAACTGCGTCGCGAGCTGCTTGCGATAGAGCGACGCGCGTAGCACATGACGTTTGAGCGCAAAGTGTTGCCGAATTGGGCCGAAGCACGACAAGAATACCTGCGTGCGCTGCGGATCTCGAAACCCGCGCATGCGACGCTCGCGTTCGCGGGTAGGCTGATGACTGTTCTCGGCACGGTTGTTCACGCCCGCCGCAGCTTTGACAAATACATGCTTCACATTCGCGAGTTCCGGAATGTCGGCCTTGACCGCCGGATAGCTGCGTAGCTGATCGGTGACGATCATGCGCGGTGCCGGGCAGGTGCGCAGCACCCGCTGAAAGAAACGTTTGACGGCGATTTTGTCGCACCGCTTCTGCAGCAGCACATCGAGTTCGGCACCATGTTCGTCGACAACGCGCCAAAGCAGGTAGGGCTCGCCGCGCAGCGACACCCCATCTCGTCCAGATGCCAGGTGCTGCCCGGCTTGCGCCGGGCGGCCTTGACGCGATGGGCGAACCCCGACCGAACTTGTCGCACCAGCGGCGGATCGTCTCATGGCTGACGATCACGCCACGCTCGAACAGCCACTCCTCAATGTCACGCAGGCTCAGCTGGAAGCTGAAATACCAACGCACGGCTTGGCTGATGATGGTTGCTGGAAATCGATGTCCACGATAGAGCGATGTCGTCTTCATCCCGTCATCCTACGCTAACGTGACAGTGCCCCCGATTGGCAGCGCGCTCGAAACTCAGTCAGCGCATGTTGCGCCGAACGGGACGACGCGTGACATCAGCAGGGTTTTGAACGTTTCTGACCAACTATCGAAGTACGTAACAACTGTGAATGTGAACAAATAATCTGCGAACGGTCAATCGTGTTCAGATGGAGCTATAGTGCGACTTTGCGGCATATTCGTTCCGCTCGACCACGAGTTGCATCGCGACAACACATGTTGGTACCGACTGAGAATTGATCAAGTAACGTAGGTAGGGGCCTCTTAGCGACTCCATTAATTCCCTTCCCACAACCCCAGATTGCCGAGGCTCGCCGCGAGCTTGAGCCGGGCGGTGCGCCACTTCGAGACGGCCAGCACGCGCT
>NZ_JAWJWL010000081.1:0-5551 GCF_034721475.1 Burkholderia alba
AATCACCGCGCAAGCCGATAAACAGGAAACCGGAATGAGCGATCTGCCAGAGGCAGCCGGAAGTGCCGCAGTGACCTTCGCCGCAGTCACTTTGGTGCCGCCATCGGATGGCCAGAGCTTCGTGCTGACGGCACGGCAACTCTGGGCGGGCGCCCAGGTATTAGCGGACAGCGAGATAGTAACCACGCTTCCCGGTGCGCTGCTCGTTGCTCAGGCATTGGAGGGTGCGTTGAAAGCAGTCCTTTGGGCCGCTGGGCGAGTTGCGTCGGAGTTGAGCCGGCGGCCATTCGGACACGATCTCGAAGCTCTATGGAAAGCATCGGCTGAATCGGGGCTCGCCGTATCTGCGATGCCACCCGACTGGTGTGCCTTACTAAACACACTCCATGCCCCGCCTTTCCACGGGCGGTATCCGAGTGGGATGAACGGGCACGTGACGCCAAATGCGAAGCAGACGGTGCTCGATGTTGAGCACGTATTGTCGCTAGCAGAAGACGTCGTAAAAACAGCGACTTGGCGTAGTCCAGGTGCATAGGAACAAGGGAAAAGGAGATCACGATGGCGACTGAGGAATTTTTCACGCGTCCGGCCGGCCATGAGGCACTGGTCAGAGCGTTGCTCGCGGCGTTGCCCGCTGCGCGGCGCGCGTGTCGACAGCAGCCGGTGCGCCCAGTCGCCGCGCCGAAGCCGAACTGCCATGATGCCGTCGATTCGTGGTTCGCCACTCACTCTGACGCACAGGCCGTGCGTGGTTGGCTCGCACTCGAGCAAGACAGTGTGTTGATTTCCACAGAGTCTTAACCCACCGGGGATGCGGCTATTTTCTTGGACTGATTTACGTCGTTAGGCCGAGGCTTTCACGGTACTCGATGGGGCTGAGATAGCCAAGGGAGCCCTTGATCCGTTTCTCGTTGTATCAGCGTGCGCTTGCGACGATGCGGGACTGAGCCGTCCGCGCTTGCGCCTACGGGGGCGAGCGTAACCGGCGAGAGGAAGCCGTTGAGACGATTGGCGTTCACGCAAGAGCGGGGATTCCATTTCAGATCGAAGCCGNTCAGCGTGCGCTTGCGACGATGCGGGACTGAGCCGTCCGCGCTTGCGCCTACGGGGGCGAGCGTAACCGGCGAGAGGAAGCCGTTGAGACGATTGGCGTTCACGCAAGAGCGGGGATTCCATTTCAGATCGAAGCCGCCCCTTCCCGAATTTCCGAGATTTGCCGTGACCGACGCACTCCCCGACATCATTGCCCGATCCCTCGATGTGCTGTTCTGCGGGATCAACCCCGGCATGACCGCAGCCGCGACGGGGCATCACTTCGCGGGAAGAAACAACCGTTTCTGGCGCGTCATCCATCTCGCGGGTTTTACTCCCGAGGAAATTTCTCCGCAGGACGACCGCACGATACTCGGATACGGGTGTGGGTTGACCGCCGTGGTGAAGCGGGCGACTGCGCGTGCCGATCAGCTTTCGCAGGATGAATTCACGGCCGCCGCCGACGCATTCAGGCGGAAGATCGCACGCCATGCGCCGCGCTTCGTCGCCTTCCTGGGCAAGGCCGCGTACGCCGGGCTTTCGGGGCAGCGGGAGATTGCCTGGGGGGCGCAGCCGGTCCGCATGGAAGGGGCGGCCGTCTGGGTTCTGCCCAATCCCAGCGGGAGAAACCGTGCGTTCAGCCTCGACGGTCTGGTCGATGCGTACCGTCAGCTTCATCTGGAAGTGGCCGCGGGTTCCGGCGACGCCAGTTTTCCGACGCGGGCGGCCCGGTAGGTCAGGCGAACCCGAGGGTTCGCCGGGCCGGAGCGTTCCGCGCAAGATGCGCAGGCATCCGAACAACGTCAATGGGAGGTCTCGGGTGACTCGAAACAAAACGGCGTTGGCCTGGCCGGGTACGCCCCTTTCGCGCGCATTTTTCGATCGGATCGCCACCGAGGTAGCGCCCCAGCTTCTCAACAAGATCCTGGCGGCGGCGGACGGCCGGGCGGGGCGCATCGTTGAAGTGGAAGCCTACGTCGGCGCCGTCGATCCGGCGGCGCATACCTACCGGGGCAAGACACCGCGCAATGCCACCATGTTCGGACCGCCGGGGCATATGTACGTTTACTTCACCTACGGCATGCACTGGTGCGCCAACTGCGTGTGCGGCCCCGACGGCGAAGGCAGCGGCGTGCTGATCCGCGCGCTGGAGCCTCTGAGCGGGCTGGAGCAGATGCGCGCGGTGCGCCCGCCGCTGACGCGCGATCGCGATCTGTGTCGCGGACCGGCCCGGTTGACGCAGGCGATGGGTATCGGCGGCGCGCAAGACGGGATCGATCTGATCCGTGCCAGTGATGGCTTCGCCGTCGTCGACGACGGCATGGCGCCGCCCGGGAATCTGACGGGCGGACCTCGCATCGGCATCCGTCTCGGCAAGGATTTTCCGTGGCGGTGGTGGGTGCCCGGCAGTCCATATGTATCGGGTACGGCGTCGCGGCGAGCCTCGATTCATGCCGAGGGGGCATCGAACGGCACATGATGCGCCGAGTCGTTCACCGGGACTTCCGGCGCGCTCGGCCAGGTGCCAGACGAGTGGCCCGCACTTGCGATGCCAGCGTGTTCCCATAAAGTGACCCGCTTCGCCAAGGGCCGGGGTGTGGCCCCCTGCTCGCGGAGCCGGACGGGAACGCGGTGCGCCGCATCCGGGCGGTTCGATTCGAACGCATCGCGCGCGACCGGCAGCGCAATCAGGCAATATTCCGCTGGCGCGCCTGCTAACGCCGTGTCGGTGAGGCGTACCGAACACCAGCGTGCAAGTCGGATCGCTCAGCGTAAATTATGTGGCAGTCCGATGGATAGACAATGAGGCAGTAGCGAGACGCAGCCGCTCAGTAGCGCGATTGCCGAAACGTGCCGGATGAGATGCCGGGTTTCGGCTTCATGCAGCTTGGCCCTGATGAAAACCGACAGAGTGGCGGGGCCGGGGCGAGCCTCTGTGTCGATCGGATTCGGCGCGCTGCGCACGAACGGGACGGAATCTTGAGCTGTCGCGATGAGTGGTTCATCGAGGGGAGAGTGGTGTAAAGGGGAAGTTTACGAACCCCGCGCGGTGGGCGGCGCGTTTCGCCGCGACGGGCCTGCCATGTCAACGAGATTTCGCGAATGTGGCGTCGACAAGCTCGACTCGCGGTGTGGAATCCACTCAAGGCGACGTGCTTCCAGCACCCGGCGCCGACGGCGCACCGAGCGGCCCGAAAGCCTGTACATTGCGATTGGCGCCGGCCATTGCATCCTGTCTGCCGGCGTGGCGCGCGGATGCGCCGACCTTGCCCGATACTGTCTCGCCATGGAATACATCGATAGCCTGCGAATCTTCTGTTCCGTCGTCGAAGCACGCAGCTTCACCCGCGCGGCGGACATGCTCGGTCTTTCCACGCCCGTCGTGTCGCGCGCGATCTCGGGCCTCGAGCAGCGGCTCGGCATCCGGCTGTTCAACCGCACCACCCGGCAGATTTCGCTGACCGAGGCGGCGGAGCAGTTTTACGACGGCTGCGTGCGGGTGCTCGCCGATCTCGACGCGCTCGAGGAGGGCGCGTCGATGCAGGCGCGCGAGCCGACCGGCGTGCTGCGCGTGATCGCGCACGCGACCGCGACGACCAACCGCCTGATGCCGCTCGTGTCGAGCTTTAAGCGCAAGCATCCGAAGGTCAATCTCGACGTGACGCTCGCCGAGCGGCCGGTCGATCTCGTCGCCGAAGGCTACGACGTCGGGCTGCTGCTGCCGTTCATGCTGACCTCCGATACGGTCGTCACGCGGCTGATGGAGCGCATCCCGTTCACGATCGTCGCGTCGCCCGACTACCTGAAAACGCATCCGATGCCGCAGCATCCGTCCGATCTCGACGAGCACGTATTCGTCGCCATTTCTCCGTCGGTGCGCAAGGCCGAACTGACCTTCCGCATCGGCCGCGAGGAACTGAGCGTGCCGCTGCGCTACGAGATCGTGTCGAACCATGCGGTATTCAACCTGGGACTCGTGCTGCAAGGCTTCGGCATCGGCGTGCTGCCGGTCGCGCTGCTGCAGAACGATCTCGCCGCCGGCCGGCTCGTGCCGGTGCTCGAGAAATTCAAGATCGTCGACGCCGGCACCGAGCTGCGTCTCGCGTACAGCTCGCGGATGCTGCTGCCCGCGAAGGTACGGGCCTTCATCGATCACGCGGTGAACTATTTCGAAGATCTGTCAAGCCAGCCCTCCAAAATAGAATGATGACCATCATCTATTGATTGCGCGCGCAGGCCCGCCGGCCGGCGCTCCGCGCGATTCTTGCCGGAATTGTTATTAATTGATGCGCCGCCCGGCGTTGATGGCCATTCCCGCGGCCACTAGTCTGTGCGCATGCACACCCTGCTTCCCGCCTTCGACGACGACTGCCTGACGATCACGCACGCCGCGCGGCACGTCTCGCAGCGCTATGAAAGGTATTTGTCAAAATCCGGCGTAACGCCGGCGCAGTTCACCATCCTGCGCGCGCTCGGGTCGGGCGCGGAATTGACGATGGCCGAGCTGGCGCACGCAACGTCGACCGATCGCACCACGCTGGTTCGCACGCTGCGACCGCTGCTGCGCGGCGCGTGGGTGAAGAGTCGGGCGATCGCTGAGCGCGGCCGTGGATTCTGGTTGGCGCTGACCGTGCCGGGCCGCGCGAAGCTGGACGAATCGGCGGCGTGCTGGCGTGACGCGCAGCGTGTGTTCGAGCGGCAGTTCGGTGCGCGACAGACGGCGCGGCTTCGCCGCGACCTGTTGCGCGTGGTGCGGGACGTGGCTCGCACCTAGGCGAGGACGATGGCCGGCGCGCGGTCCGCGCGTACCGGTTTCCGCCTCGCGCCGATCGGATCCGCCATGTGTCCTTCCCCCATTCTGCCGACGCAAGCGTTGGCGCTACCCGTCGACCGCTCGGGCGAAAGCCTCGGTCATCTGCTGTCGCGCGTCGATGCGGCGCTGGCGCAGCGTCTGTCGCAACGCACCCGTGAGGCGCTCGGCGTGACGGGCCTGCAGGGCTGCATGCTGTTCATGCTGTCGACCGCGCGCTGCACGACGGCGGCCGAGCTGGCGCGAGAGTATGGCGTCGACGCGAGCGCGGCGACCCGCATGCTCGATCGGGTCGAGACGCGCGGCCTGCTGTCGCGCGTGCGCGATGACGGGGATCGCCGGATCACGCGGCTCGCGTTGACGGATGAAGGCCGGGCACGGGCGGCCGCGATGCCGGAGATCTTTCACGCGGTGCTGGGCGAGGCGCTGGCGGGCTTCACCGCCGAGGAGGCGGGTTTCCTGATTCGCTTGCTGGCGCGTATCCGGGCAAACGGCGACGGCTCGCACCGTCGTGCCGGTTGGCCGGAGCAGGGGTGACGGGATTATTCAAAATCATCAAGGAATCACACGCATGGGTATCAAGACAGACAAGCGGATCGGGCAAGGGGACGCGCAATGAGCGCCGTGGCCCTGTCCGTGCGCAGCGGTGGCCGCACCGTGCTCGCCGCCGCGGTTGCCGCGCTGGCGCTCGCGGGATGCGCGAACTAC
>NZ_JAWJWL010000082.1:0-5488 GCF_034721475.1 Burkholderia alba
GGCTCCGTCAATCTAAACGTGCCCATCATGCTTTGAAAAAATTAGCTTCGGGAAACGGCCCGGCCGAGGCGCTTACGTCGCGGCATGTCATTGCCGCTTATCTCACCACGTCCAGCGCTCGCACGCCACCTCCGCCCACGCGGCGCTTTCCGAGACGCAGCGCTGCTGCTCCGCGATCAGGGCGATGGCGACCATCAAGTCGTCGACAGTCCGGTCGAGCGCGTCGGTGCCGTCGAACGGCACCTGCAGCGCCGTGGTGTGCTCGCGCGTCGGTGTGCGTGGGAAGCCGGCCAGCACTTCACGCTCAACGCGCTCCAGCGCGCGGACCTGGCCGCGGCCGCCCGGGCGCTTCGGCGCGATGCGCAGCGTCACGTACACGGTAGCCGTCGGCACCGATGCATCGGCTGCTATAGTGGCGGCCGGCACGGGTTCGCCACGCTCCGCGGCCGGCGTCGAGCCGGCGGCTGTTGAGGCTCATTAATTATGCTACCCGGACGCGTTAATTTTGCTAAATGCGCTGTTGTTCCGCATTCACGTAGATCGTGGTGGTCTGCAGCGAGGCGTGGCCCAGGGCCTGCTGCAAGACCTCGAGCGCCATTCCGGATGCGGCGGCCTGCGTGTCGAACGTGTGCCGGAACGCGTGTGGTGAGGTCTGCAGCCAGATACCGCCGCGACGATTCGACGAGGTCGATCGGTCGACCGAGTACGCGAATCACGACGTGCCGGGCGCCGCGCGACGTGTAGCCGGTCAGCTATGTGACCTCCCCATTCTCGACGCCGAATTTGTCACGTCCCGCAAGCATTGGCGACACAACCGTCGGCGCGACCAGCGGCAGGTCGGCGTCGCCGGCGTTGAGGTCCAGTACCCGATTCAGATCGACGCAACCACGTCAAATTACAATCAGCTTTATTAACAACCATTTTTTGTTATTGACGTGCGATTTTCAATGTAGCGTCCATAATGCGTGAATTGCCACGTTGTCGGCACTGATCATGTAATCATATGTTCGCTATTTAGTCAGCTGACACACTTTCATTTTGTGCGATTTATGCTATTTTCATGTTCAGTGAGATGCATGGCCATCCGGTCGGGTCACACCTAAAATATTTCGCCTCATCGTCAACTTATCTAATAGTTAATCTCAAATAATGGGATGGGAAATTACGAGGCTACGGCTCATAAAAATATTATGAATTGGTTTGTGGCGCATGTAAATGCAGCAAATCGATACCCTGCCAGATAGGTCATCTGGCGTTTATTGGGGAAATCCTCATGTTAGAACTTAATCAAAAAAAGTCGCAGCTGTTGCTGGCGGTAACTATGATGGCGGGGGGCTTGGTGACGCAATTGGCAACTTGAGTGAAGCGATTGGCAGTGCCTGGGAGAATCTCGGCAATGCCTTGACCGGCGGACTGTTTGCTCCGATTGGTGAAGCCGCATATGGCATCGGAGAAAAGATTACGACCGCTTTTGTGAATGTGTTTAACGGTATTTTTGGCGAGAAGCAATATTAATTCTGAATAACTGGATTTTTTAATTGAGAAATCTTTATATTCAGATGTTGCCCTGGCAGCGAGTAATTTATTCCTCGCTGCCAGGGTTTTTGATAAATGTAACATTGAAACTTTTTCAAGGAAGTGAAATGGAAAAACTTACCCATCAAGAAATCAAAAATGTCTCCGGTGCAGCTTATTTTACCGGTGGCAGCATTTTCGATGCCGTCGGAAATGTGATAGAGGCAGCGGGAATTGCCTCTGAAAAAACTGGCAATGCCGCTACTTTTGGTTTGTTCGCCCCGCTGGCCAGAGCAGCGTACGGTGTTGGTAAAGTGCTGACCACCGTCACCGTGAACACGGGTAATTCACTACTCCAGAATCTGTTTGACATTCCGACGCAGCAATATGTGGTCTCGCCTTTCAGCAACGATATTTCTTGATTCATTGATTAGATGGCGAGGATTGTGCCCCCTCGCTAAGTTCTGTCGCAATAAGGAAGAGCGGCGACGAGCGGTTCGAAGGTCGTTCGGACGGCATTGTCACGTTGGCGATGGCGGGATAAACCGGTGGTGTTCAGCCGGTTGCTCAGGCGGCGAAAGACGGATTTTGGGTCATGCCAGTGAAAAGTCGCCAGGTTTCGAAGCGCGTCGCGAGTTGCTTGCGATAGAGCGACGCGCGTAGCAAATGACGTTTGAGCGCGAAATGCTGGCGGATCGGACCGAAGCTCGACAGGAAGGCCTGCGTGCGTTTCGGGTCGCGAAAGCCACGCATGCGACGCTCGCGTTCGCGGGTGGGCTGGTGACTGTTCTCCGCCCGATTGTTCAGCCGGGCGGCCGCTTTGACGAACACATGCTTGACACGCGCAAGCGTTGGCATCTCGGCCTTTGCCGCCGGGTAGCTGCGCAACTGATCGGTGACGATCTTGCGCGGCACGGGGTTCGAGCGCAGCACACACTTGAAGAAACGCTTGGCTGCCGCCTTGTCGCGCAGCTTCTGCAGCAGGATGTCGATCTCGACGCCATGCTTGTCGACCGCTCGCCATAGGACGTAGGGTTCGCTGCGCAGCGTCACAAACATTTCGTCCAGATGCCAGGTGCTGCCTAGCTTGCGTCGTGCCACTTTAACACGATGCGCAAAGCTCCCACCGAACTTGTCGCACCAGCGGCGGATGCTCTCGTAGCTGACGATCACGCCACGCTCGAACAGCAGT
Organism: Burkholderia alba; assembly: GCF_034721475.1. NCBI lineage: Bacteria > Pseudomonadati > Pseudomonadota > Betaproteobacteria > Burkholderiales > Burkholderiaceae > Burkholderia > Burkholderia alba. The sequence goes on from NZ_JAWJWL010000082.1 coordinate 2,708, forward strand.
TCTTCAATGTCGCGCAGACTGAGTTGGAAACGAAAGTACCAGCGAACCGCGTGGCTGATGACTGATGCAGGGAATCGATGGCCGTGATAGAGCGATTTCGACTTTTTCATCGCGATATCCTAACCCTTTCGCTCGTCAACGTGACAGTGCCGTGACGGTGTAAATGGCGCCCTGTCGCTTGCCGCGCCCGACTATCTGCGGCACCGGCAATTCGTCCTCGGATTGCTCGGCTACTACCTGCGACTTCCGCCGACAAACCGGGCACCGCTGGAGGAACTGACGACGTTGATTGCACGTAAAATCCCGATAGCGCAACTCGCTCGCTGGCCCGCGGCCGCAGTCGGCTGGGTGTCACCGGCATCGAACCTGTCACGACGTCCTCGAAGCCTGCCACGCGAGCGGCAACGAGCAAGAAAGCCGGTAAGACCGCCCCCTCTGTTCAGTACATGAAAGCATGCGCAACGCTACACGACCGCAGCTCATTTGCAGTTCATTCGTTCATATTTGCAGTTATTTCGTTCTTCGACACCAGGCGTTGGTGCATGGAGACGACCGCGAGTCGCGCACGGCGAACGGTCCGGCGGCCAGGAAACGGCGAGCGAACGTGTGCTCCGGGCTGAGAGGTCAATCAGGAATGCTGCGCAATTTCTGGCCGTGGCGCCGCCTCAGGTATACGATCGAGGTTGTATCCCATTCATGATCACCGCGGCGATCGTAGATCACGATGTGATCGCGATAACATGGCGGCTCACCTGCAGAAGACTTCTCTTGGAATACGGTATGGAACGTCCGCGCATTTATCTCACCGGCTTCGATGTATTTCGCCTTGACGCTGTTCAGCATGGACAGCACTTGAAAGCACTGTGCCGACAAGCTGGCTTCGACGGACTGTTTCCGCTCGATATCGTAGTCGATGATTGCATTGAGCCGGACCAACAAGCCGCGTGGGTCTGCGAAAACAATTTGTCGTTGATTCGCACGTGTGATGCCGTGATGGTCAATCTCGATGATATCCGCAGCATAGATGAACCTGATACCGGAACGGCCTTCGACGTCGGCTTCGCCGCGGCGCTCGGCAAACCCGTGTTCGCCTACGCCAAGGATGTTCGCCCATTAATCCATCGCGTGCCAAATTGCCGCGATGTGTACGGTCAAGCGATTTGCGAGCGCGGGTATCCGTGCGAGGATTTCGGCCTGCCGATGAACCTCATGCTTGCGCGTTCAATTACGCTGATCGAAGGTGGACCGAGTGAATGCCTGACCGCGATTGCGATCGCGAAAATTTTGCACGCGGCCACATAACGATTGAGATCTACGGGCAATGCAATGCTGATACGAGAGCGAGGACGATTGATCAAGCTGCTGCGCGCCGAGCGTCCGAAACCAGCCGGTCGAGTTCGACAGCGGGTGATCGGATCGTTCAGGGTGGACGAAGCGGTGCCCGTGGAGGTACTGGAGGCGCTAACCCGAGACGAACGCAGGACGCTGTCTCAGTGGCTCAGGGCCTACCACTACAGCCAGAGGCGCGCCGACGCCCTCGCAATACTGACAGGTCCGCAGGACCTCGACAAACTCGTCGCAGCGCTCAATGTCGCCGCCGACGTGCTCCAACCGAATGAAGCCGATCGCCTCTGGCACCAGGTGCAGGCGATCTCGCGAGCGTTGAAGCGCGCCGGTCATCCGCGCCCGGAACGCCGCGGCGCGGCGCCGTTGCCCGGCCAACTGGATCTGGTCGACGAGCTGGAGGCGACTAGCAACGCACCTGACTCACCAGTCTCGCCGTCGACGTCGAGCGATATGTCCTCGGCATCACTGCAGTGAGGTAACGGTTACGATGTTCCAACGAAGAACGATCGCCCGTGGCAAGCTGAGCAAGCGCATGTTGCTACCCATGCCGCGACACGAAATCGAAGCCATGTCGCTTCAGTACCGGACCGTGTTCGAAGCGTTACGTATGAGGTGCGGCTCGGCACATGGGTTGAGGACCTTGCTGCAGATGGTGATCTTCACGGGTTTCATCGACGAGGCGCGCCGTCATGAGATCCGGGCCGAGGTACTCGTCGCTGCAGAGCAAGGAATCAATGCAGCGTTCGAACGCGGTGAGCAGGATGGCGAGTGGTGGCTTGACGCGTATATCGAAGAACTCGTCGCGTCGCTGCTTGCTTGGCACGATGATCAATTGCGCACCACGCCGCTTGCTGTTTTGATGGAAACCGTTGAACGTATGGAACGATTCAAAGCTGGGAAATCGTACAATCGGCCGCCGGTTCGGCCAATACCTTGAGATGGCATTGTCACGTTGGCGATGGCAGGATAAAGCCGTAGTGTTCAGCCGGTCACTCAGGCTGCGAAAGACGGATTTTGGATCATGCCAGTGAAAAGTCGCCAGGTTTCGAACTGCGTCGCGAGCTGCTTGCGATAGAGCGACGCGCGTAGCACATGACGTTTGAGCGCGAAATGTTGCCGAATTGGGCCGAAGCACGACAAGAATACCTGCGTGCGCTGCGGATCTCGAAACCCACGCATGCGACGCTCGCGTTCGCGGGTAGGCTGATGACTGTTCTCGACGCGGTTGTTCACGTGCGCTGCGGCTTTGACAAGTACATGCTTCACATTCGCGGGTTCCGGAATGTCGGCCTTGGCCGCCGGATAGCTGCGTAGCTGATCGGTGACGATCATGCGCGGTGCCGGGCAGGTGCGCAGCACCCGCAGGAAGAAACGTTTGGCGGCGACTTTGTCGCGCCGCTTCTGCAACAGCACATCGAGTTCGGCACCATGTTC
>NZ_JAWJWL010000083.1:0-5410 GCF_034721475.1 Burkholderia alba
CGAATCTCGCTCCGGCATCGCGCTCGACCAGCATCGGGTCGATCAACTCGCCGGCCGCGATGTCGCTGCGCCAGCTGCCGGCGGGCGATGTGCTGCCGACCCCGGCCGCGACGCCCGAGAAGGTGCGCCCGACGCTGCGCTATCAGGGCAAGTTCACGCCCCGTCAGCAGCTCACCCAGTAACGGACGACCGGACGGCGCCGCCGTCCGCGCCGATCCGCCAGCGCCGCCGGTTACGGCCGGCGGCGCCCCCGGACCCGCGCCTCGGCATCGCGCCGCCCTCCCCGACGGGCCTCGTCACCGAGGCCCGTTTTTTTTCGACCGCTTCGGGAGCGCGCGCTCCCAGGGCGGCTCGGCGAACCAGTGCGTGAGGAATTCGACCAGCCGCAGCGTGCGCGCGCTGCCGCGCGCCTCCTGGCGCAGCACGTGAATCGTCGCACGCTCCGGCGCCGTGCCGCGCCCCGGCAGAACCCGCCGCAGCCCACCCGAGCGCAGCGCAGCGCCGGCCAGCCAGGTCGGCAGATGGGCAATACCGAAGCCTTCGATCGCCGCGGCCAGCAGCGCCTCCGAATGGTTGCTGCGAAACCGCGGCTGCGCGGGCGGATGCCGGCGGCCGTCGAACAGCCACGCGCCGGGCGGCGGCGGGCCGTGCCACCCGAGGCAGTCGTGATCCGCGAGCGCGTCGAGCGACGCGGGTTCGCCTCGGCGCGCCAGATAGCCGGGACTCGCGCACAGCACCCGCCGCTGCGGGGCAAGCACGGTCGCCACGAAGCGGGTGTCCTCGAGCGGGCCGATCCTCAGCGCCAGATCGACTTCGGAACCGAGGCGCTCGCCTTGCAGGTCGACCATGCTGTCCGTCAGCACCAGTTCCACCTGCAGCGCCGGATAGCGCTGCATGAAGGCGGCGAGCGCGGACATCAGGTGCAGCCGGCCGAACGGCGCCGGACAATCGACGCGCAGCAGCCCGCTCGGCTCGCTGCGCTGACCGTGCAGATCCTCCTGCAGCCCGCGAATCTCCGCGAGCAGGCTCTGCGCCCGCTCGTACAGCAGTTGCCCCGCCTCGGTCGGCTTCACCGCGTGGGTCGTCCGATGCAGCAGCCGGAGGCCGAGCTGCGCTTCGAGATGGTCGACGCGGCGCGTCACCGACGACGCGGCCACGCCGTGCCGCCGCGCCACCGCCGAAAAGCTCTGCAGATCGACGACGTCGACGAACACCGACAGGTGAGGAGAAAGGAAGTCGTTCATGGTTTTGCTTTGCATTTATCGCAAAACAATCATGCTCCTTTGCATATTTCCGCGTCAAATCCGCCCGCCTACACTGCCCTTATCCGCTTCCCCCGGCCGCCCGGCGGCCTCTCACCGGAGTGCATCATGCGCAGTATTCGTCTCGAAGAAGCCGCCCCCGACATCGACGCCCTCGACGCCCGCGTGAAGCAGATCGCGCCGCCCGTGGCCAGGGCACGCGAAATGCTGATCGACATCCATGCGGCCGGCGTGAATCCGAGCGACGTGAAGGCCGCGCTCGGCAACATGCCGCACGCCGTCTGGCCGCGCACCCCGGGGCGCGACTGGTCCGGCATCGTGCGCGTCGGCCCCGCCGACTGGGTCGGCGAGGCCGTATGGGGATCGGGCGGCGAGCTGGGCGTGCGCCGCGACGGCTCGCACGCCGAACAGCTGCTGCTCGCCGAGGCGCAGGTGCGCCGCAAGCCCGGCCGGCTGACGCTGGAGGAAGCGGCGGGTGTCGGCGTGCCGTTCATCACCGCGCATGAGGGCCTGCGCCGCGCCGGCATGCCGGTGGAGGGCGACGTGGTGCTCGTGTTCGGCGCGAACGGCAAGGTCGGGCAGGCCGCGATCCAGCTGGCGACCGCGCGCGGCGCGACCGTGATCGGCGTCGAACGCGGCCCGGACGACTATCGCGGCCATGCGACGCGCCCGGTGCGCGTGATCGACGCCTCCGCCAGCGACGTCGCCGACGCGGTGCGTGCCGCGACCGGCGGACACGGCGCGGACATCGTCTACAACACGGTCGGCAGCCCGTACTTCGACGCCGCCAACGCATCGATGGCGATCGGCGGACGGCAGATCTTCATCTCGACGCTCGAGCGCAGCGTGCCGTTCGACATCTTCGCGTTCTACCGCGGCCAGCACACCTATGTCGGCGTCGATTCGCTCGCGCTGGACGGCGCCGTCTGCGCGCGCATTCTCGACGAGCTGGCGCCCGCGTTCGAGGGCGGCACGCTGCGGCCGTTCCCGATCGCGGCCGACCACGTGTATCCGCTCGAACGCGCGCACGATGCCTATCGCGCGGTACTCAAGGGCGCGCGCGAACGCGTCGTGATCAAGCCGTGACGGAACGGTCGACCAGGGAGGCCATCATGATGGACTACGTGATTTCGCTGGCGGTGGGGCTGGGCGTCGGCGTGCTGTACGCGCTGCTGCATGTGCGTTCGCCGGCCCCGCCGCTCGTCGCGCTGATCGGACTGCTCGGGATGGTGATCGGCGAGCGCGCGATCACGCTGCTGCGCTAGAGGCGCCGGCGCGGGTCGCCGCCCTCGGCGGGGCGGACGGCAGCAGGCACGTCGCGTTACCGCTCGCCTCGGTGACGGCGAAACGCCCACCACGAGGCGAGCGCCGTGAAACCCGCGACCAGCAGCACCATCATCCAGAAACCGTGCTTGTTCTCGGAGAACGGCACGCCGCCGACGTTCATCCCGAAGAAGCCCGCGACGATGTTGATCGGCAGCGCGATCACCGTCACGAGCGTCAGCGTGAACAGCGTCCGGTTGTTCTGCTCGTCGAGCCGCGAACCGATTTCTTCCTGCAGCAGCTTGATCCGCTCGACGAGGCCCGCGAGATCGGCGAGCACCAGCGAAAATTCCTCCGTCGATTCGCGCAGCTCCTGCACGTCCTCGGCCAGCAGCCAAGCAGGCGGCTTCGCGAGCAGCCGGAAGATCGAGCCCGGCTCGGGCGCCAGCATCCGCTGCAGGCGCGTCAGCGTCCGGCGCATCGCGCCCAGCTCCATCCGGTTCGAAGTCGGCCGCTGCGACAGGAAACGATCCTCGATCCGATCGATATCGACGCTCGTGCGGCGCACGATCTGCACCATCAAATCCGCCTGGTCGCGCATCAGGTGGATCAGCAGTTCGGCCGGCGAGCGGAACAGCTCGCCCTGCTTCACGCCGGCGCGCAGCGTGTCGATCGAGCGCAGCGGTTTCAGCCGCGCGGTCACCAGGATGCGCCGATGCGCATACGCCCAAAGCGTCGAAATCTCCGACGGCGTCAATTCGAAATTGAACATCACGTCGTTGACGACCGCCCGCAGCGCGCCGTCCTGCTGTTCGATCCGGGTCGAGTGCGAACCTTCGCGGAGGAATTCGAAGAACGTCTCGGGCAGATCCAGATGCGCGCGCATCCAGCGCTCGCTCGCGCCGTGCGCGAGATTGAAGTGCAGCCACAGGAAGTTCGCGCCTGCATCGCGCTGCGCCGGCAGTTCGTCGCGACGGCTCAGCCAGTCGATCGCCTGCTCCGCATCGACCGGCACGCCGACCGCGTCGGGGGCGAACCGGAATCCGCAGACCATGCCGGACATGTCGGCGCCGTAGCTCTGTACGATCATCTCGGGTTTCATGGATGGTTCGGCGCCCTCTCGTGTCGATGCTGATGTGCCGGCCTATAGCACGGAATTGTGGCGCGCCGATGTCAAACCGGCGCCGGCCGTCACGGCGCGTCGCCCTCGCGGCCCGCCGCTTTTCGCCGATGGTGATTTTCACATATCGGCGATCAATCGCCCTCCTCCGACACCGGCTTCATCTCGCTTTAAAAACCTCGCCAAGATTTCAGCCCGCCCATATGCATTGCTAAACAATCATCGATGACAGACGCCTATAGACGGCAATTTTCATCTCAAAAAAATGATTCAAGCGCTGAGTACGCTACCGAACTTTCTCCACCGGTAACCTTTGCTAATTTTCGTCCGACAAATTCGCAACCGGACAATCGACCCGGACTGAGCACGCGTTGCGTACTTGCTCTCTGCTTGAAGCAACACGCATCGACATGATCCGGATTCGCCGGGACGATAAATTCAGGATATCGAACAATATCGAGAATTGATTTGTACAGTGCAAAAGCACGGCAGATCGATACCCTGCCAGATGGGCCATCTGGCAATAGTTAGGAGAAGGGCAATGCAAGAACTTAGTCTGCAGGAAATCGATCTGGTCGGCGGCGCGCAAGTTGGCGGTGGTCTGGTCGGTGCCCTCACGGGCCTGGTTGGCGTGTACGGCCAAGGCCTGTACAACATCGGTTCGACCATCACGGACCAACTGGCTGGCGGCCTCGTCGGCGCGATCCAGATCGTCGGCGGCCTGCCGGTTCAACTGGCCCAAAACGTTGGGTCGGCTTTCCTCAACGGCCTCTTCAATTCTTAAGCCACCCCCCTTAGCCACACTATCTTTAGGAAAAACGATCATGCAAGAAATCAATCAGCAAGAAATCGATATGGTTGGCGGCGGTCTCTGGAATCCGCTGGTTGCTATTCCGACCGCTGTGGTTCTCGGCGCTCAACAGGCAATCGGCACGGTTGGCGCAGCCGCGCTCAACTTCGGCGTGAATCTGACGGACACGGCCGGCGGCCTGCTCAACGGCCTGGTCAATGACATCGTCGGCATCGTCTCCGGCACGGGCAAGGTCATCACGGGCTAATCCGCCACCCGATACAACGACCGACCAGGCATCGACGGCAAACCGCCGGATGCATGCCTGGAGCGGTCGAGCGATGCGCGTGCCCGTCTCAGGGCGGGCACGCGCCAGTGCAATATCCGCTGGCCGGTCGCACGACGCGCACGACGCGGCATGCATCGCGTCACCGACGTCACCGTTCATCCGATTTCCCGGTTGCTCGATCGATTATCGACTGATTCGAATGTTAAACAGGGAAAAACACCGCTAATAATCGTCAAAACGTAGGCCGGCGCGCTTTCCCGTTTCGGTTTGCTCCGATAGATTCCAAAGCAATGTTGTGCAATCTCGCACGGCGTCTGCCCATTACCGCGATCTTTGCGAATCTGCGCGATGTGAGTTCGGATCGCTAAATTTTAAGCGCCCTATCGTCATGGCATCGTTCGCCGACACACCTAGACATGCAACAGGCCACTCGAGCGAAAACCAGGGCTGTACGGCACGACAACCGTGCTACAGGCGCGGCGAGCGCAGGGTCGCGGCAGTGACGAAGCAACCCGACGCCACCGCAATACGCCGGCCGAACGCCACGCACGGAACCGGCGACGTGCTCCCTACGCTACTTTCGGCTGTCCATCCATGACGCCCAACACACCACTCTTTCGCACCGCCGCGCAGGAAGCCCAGCGCACGCAGACCCTCGGCGAGATCGTCCTGATCCGGCCGGTGTC
>NZ_JAWJWL010000084.1:0-5222 GCF_034721475.1 Burkholderia alba
TCATGTGCTACGCGCGTCGCTCTATCGCAAGCAGCTCGCGACGCAGTTCGAAACCTGGCGACTTTTCACTGGCATGACCCAAAATCCGTCTTTCGCAGCCTGAGCAACCGGCTGAATACTACGGCTTTATCCCGCCAGCGCCAACGTGGCAATGCCACGTGGACAGATCGCCTCACGGAAGTACAGGGTTTTATTTGGGGACAGATTCCACGACTTTACTTCGTGGGACGCTTGGGATGATCGAGTGGAAGCATTGGCATGAGCTCGTCGACGAAATCCCGTTGGCCAAGTGGCTGTGTCGAGGGCTGCCACGGCGTGACCGGCTGCGGATGTCCACCGCGCCGCAACGCTCGCGCGATCGCCTGTAGCTGGATCCAAAGACCGGCGGCGGCGGCGGGCGATAGCGTGTCGGCTGCCACGTCGAGCGACGTGACGATCGCCTCGAGCTGTCGTTGCGCCTGCCTCAGCCCCGGCTGGGCCTTCGCGCGAACCCGGCTTTCCCGATGAGTGGTGAGCCATCGTAACAGCGTCAGACGCTCGTCGGGCGTCAACTTCTCGAGCAGCGGCGTCGGCACACCGGTATCGGCACGAAATACACCGACCAAAACTTGATGGGTGCGGCGCGTTCCCGGCACGGATTCGAGGCGCAGCAGCTTGATGTTACGCCCCTGTTCACGGACCAGCATGGGGTAGTTTCCCGTTGACAATATCCAGTCAGTCCGTCGAGTGTCTTCACCAGATCGGCGAGACACTCGACCGGGCCGCCCTCGGTCAGAGTTACCGAACAGGTGAGCATCAAATTCATCGCAAGGCCGAAATCCTCGATTCGATATCCGCGCTCGCAGTACGCATGCCCAAAAGGCTATCGCGTCGATAAGAAATCCACCCAATGAGTGGCGTGATGACCTCTGTATAGGCAAACGCCGGTTTATTCAGCGCGACGGCGACGCCCACTTCAAAGGCGGTACCCGAATCGGGTTCGCCAGCGCCGCGGAAATCATCAAGATAGGCCATGACGGCGTCGCATGAGCGAAGCAACGAAAGATTGTTTTCGTAGATTCGCGCAGCTTGAAGGGACGTCTCATCATCAATTTCCAGATCGAGTGGAAACAGACCAAGCAGTCCCGATTGCTTGCATGGCGTTTGAGATATCGCCCATGCTGATGAGCGTCGGCGCGAAAAACATCGAATTCGGCGAGATAGATGGGAGAAGCTGTCATGTCAAATTTCGGTTAAATTGAAATGAGCGCTGCAATTTCATCGTAATTGTCCGCCGTATAGATCATTATCTCCACCAAGGTAGTCGAAGTTTTCCACCGCGCCTCCAAATCGTCGTGTTCAATCGGGCCTGACATTTTTTGCGAACAGCACTGCCACTGTGCCAAACACGCAGACCATGCCGACATAGAGGGCTGGTGCCAATAGATTTGATTGCATCATCAGCGACACGATGATCGGGGTAAGGCCACCAAACAACGCGTAGGCTATATTGTACGAAAACGAGATGCCGGAGAAACGCACGACAGCGGGAAAGCTCTTAACCATCAGGATCGGAATCGCGCCGATTGTGCCAACCATAAATCCTGTCAATGCATATAAGGGCACGAGTTGAGATACATCGAGAGAGATTTGTGCGCACATCCAGTAGTAACAGGCGGAAATCGCGAAACCGCCGATGAAGATTATACGCTTCGCACCGAACCGGTCAGCGAGTTTCCCTGCCGCCATGCAGCCTACCGCTAGGCACAGCGTTGCGATGCTGTTGGCAAATAGCGCCGTGGCGGCGGGGATGTGGAATTGCTTCTGCAGTAGCGCTGGCATCATTAGGATCACGACAACGATCGTTGCTGACAACATCCATGTAAGCAACATCGATACAACAACAGCTCGACCATGATCCCGCAACACAGCCTTGAGCGGAATTTCTTCGGCGAGTACCTTCCGCGCCTTCATTTCGGTAAAGATAGGTGTTTCATGCAGCCAACGGCGTAGATGGACCGAGATGAGACCGAGTGCACCACCGAACAGGAACGGAAGCCGCCATGCGAACGACGTAATCTCTGTGATGGAGAAATAGCTATTCACGCCACCCGCGACAAACGAACCGAGCAGAATACCTACCGTGAGACCTGCAGTGAGTGTCCCACACGCATAGCCAACGTGATTTGATGGGACATGCTCGGATACAAATACCCAAGCGCCAGGTACTTCTCCGCCGACGGCTGCGCCTTGAAGTATGCGGAACAGTAGCAATAAAATAGGTGCTAAGGTACCGATATTCTCGTAGGTAGGTAAGAGCCCCATAAGCAAGGTTGGTACCGACATCATTAGCACACTAAGTGTAAACATCCGCTTTCGGCCGAACAGATCGCCGAAATGGGCCATGATAATACCGCCGAGGGGGCGTGCTAGATAGCCAGCAGCGAAGATGCCAAAGGTTTGCGATTGACGCAGCCAACTTGGAATGTCAGGCGGGAAGAACAATTGCCCGATAACAGGTGCAAAAAAGATGAAAATTATGAAATCGTAAAATTCCAGTGCACCACCCAATGCAGCGAGACTTAAAGTTTTGTAGTCTTGATATGTAAGTGTGCGATTTTCGTCATGTGATGCGACATTCGATTCAGAAGTATGCATAGATAAGTCGCCGATATTTAAGCAGTATTTTTAGATCGAATAAATGCGTTTCATTTAAATAATTGATTTGCACGACAAATAAAAATTATGCATGGTATGCATGGGCCTTTCTTTAGCTTGATGAAGCGAAGCGTAGCGATAGATGTTCGATTTTGTCCAATACCAAAGAAAAATGTTTCCATGCTTTCTGGGTATGCTGAGGCTGAGGCGTTTCAAGGAGCATAAAACTCGATAGCAACAGGATATAATTATTATCCCAATAACAACAATGGGTTGTTATTGCGTATTTCGGCGAAGCCGAACGGCGGTTTCGGTTGAAGTCGAACGAGGTTTCCGGAGGAAGGTGAACTGAGGCCGGTCGAAAAAATGGAAGCATCTTCTCGTCAAAGCGGCTGCGCGTGTGAACAACCGCGCCGAGAACAGTCATCAGCCCACGCGCGAACGCGAGCGTCGCATGCGCGCGGGTTCCGAGATCCGCAGCGCACGCAGGTATTCCTGTCGTGCTTCGGCCCAATTCGGCAACACTTCGCGCTCAAACGTCATTTGCTATGTGCGTCGCTCTATCGCAAGCAGCGCGCGACGCGGTTCAAAACCTGGCGACTTTTCAACGGCATTACCCAAAATCCGTCTTTCGCAGCCTGAGCGACAGACTGAACACTACGGGTTTATCCCGCCATCGCTAGCGTGACAAAGCCCGGAAAAGTACGAGTCTGGACAACAGACGACAGAAATATATCATCAGTTTTTTCCGAACTTATACTTCCAAATATTCTTATTTTTTCGATCTGTCCGATGACGGAAACTGAATGCTCTATCAACACAGCGGAACATTCCCGCGAAAACGTCCATCATGCGAACATATCCCCGCAACAGTCCCCAAGCCGCCGCACGTGTCGTCGCACTCGTCCTGATCTCGGACGGCCACGTCGATCATCGCGAAGAGAGGGAGATCAAGAACCCTGAGTTCGGTCGCGAGCTCGGCCTCGGACCTAGCGAGTTCGCTCAGATCGTGCAGGCGCTGTGCGAGGATCTCTCGATTGCATATGCGCCGTCTACGCCAATAGCGTCTCAGGTCGAAAGTAAAGTGCTAGGCGTGCTGCTCGCAGAAGTCGACGACCCGGTCTTGCGCCGCAAAACCATCCGCCTGTGTCTTGCGGTTGCGGCCGCGGATAACTTTATGGCCGACGGAGAAATCGCGGTGCTCGCTGCTGTGTTGAACGCGTGGGTACTGCAACCAAAGCCACCCGCATACTGATCTGGCTGGATTTCGTGAAGGTCGGGTGTTTGGTGACGTCCAGTCGCCCAGACAGCATGTGTAAGGCTCACATATTATGCTAGCCATGGTCACGAAATGTGCTAGCGGTATGCACAAAAAGCACTAGCAGCGCTTGCGAGATCACGGGAGTCGTTCGAACGGTGAGCAAGACTCCCACTCGAACATCGTTGTGCGATGTTGGCTGATGTACAACAGCAGGCTGTTCATGTTGCGAGCCTCGTCAAGGGCGGTAGCTGGCAAGTGCTCCCGGGTGACACGATGGATTGCACATTCACCAGGACCATCGAGTAGCCATGCCGAACGGCAATAAGGGGATTCAACGTATGCGATCCATTAACGACACCCTTGTCTAGAAATCGCTGCACTCTGATGCTACGTGTCCATGTGGACAGCTAGCATGAGAGTGTATGACCGAGAAACGAGATTTGCGTAGCCGACTGGTGATCGGTCGGAAACGGGATGGCCGCCGTGAGTACGACGATGCTGCACGGGACGAACTGGTCCGACTATGCCTGCAGCCTGGCGTTTCGGTTGCCCGAACAGCGATGGAACACGATCTCAATCCGAACCTGCTGCGCAGCTGGGTCGCGCGTTATCAAAAAATCCATGCTCAAATCGAGCATGAGCGAGTAGCTCGCACACCGGTGGTTGCTGATGGCGTTTCGATCGTAAGCGCTCTTTGAAGGACGCCATGGGCGGCGAAGCTGATTTATTGAGGCTACGTGTCCATGTTCAATGAGCGTGGACAGGTGTGCATGAACGAGCAACACGAAGGTTTGCGGACCCGGCTGGTGGTCAATCGCAAGCGGGACGGGCGGCGAAAGTACGGCGAGGATGCGAAGCGCGAGCTTATACATGAAACCGGGGGTGTCGATCGCGCGGACGGCCATGGAGCACGACATCAATCCGAACCTTGTTCGGACGTGGATCTCCAAGTATCAGCGCGAACAAGCCGCGGGCGAAATAGTCAGCTCCACAACGGAGTTGTCGCGAGAGGCTCACGTCGAGATGTCGATGGCTTCGGTGCCTGAGGAGTTAGCTTTTATGCAGGTCGTCACTTCCGCGGCCGCCCCCACTGCGGCCGAATCGGCTGCGGTGTTCTCACTGAATGTGCACCTGCCAAATGGCATTTCCTTGGAATTGGATCAGGTGCGCCTCGAAGAACTGACGACGATCGTCCAGATTCTGAGGGGGTTGCCTTGCTCCGGTTCGACGAAGGGCTGAAGGTCTATCGTACGCGGTCTTTTAACGACGCCCCTCAGCGGTTGAGGGCAACAGGCATTCTCCAAGGCATGAGATCGGCGTAGTC
>NZ_JAWJWL010000085.1:0-5081 GCF_034721475.1 Burkholderia alba
ATGCAGCGTGACCATGCCGACATGGCGCGCTATGGCCGCCTGTCGCCGGAGCGCCGGGAATTCACGCGGAAGGAAAAAACCGCGTTCCGGGCTTTGAGAAAAGCGAGCACCGCCGCCGTCGATGCGCTCAATGCGTACTTCGACAGTGACGATGAGCCGGAAGACGACGCCCGCCGTGAGCAACTGGAGGAAGCCGCTGCGCTGACCTCCCAAGTTTTGCACGCTCTCCAATGCACTTGCATGGCGACGATGTCCTGCGTGCTCGGGAGATCAATCAGGCATTCGGACGGCGGTAGCACAACGCCCCAGCGGGCCTTAGCGTGCAATATTTTCCGTTTTCTGAAGTCACCCCTGGTGAGGTTTGGGAGATTCCAACAGGCCCGGAGGTGCGGATCTTTGTCGATCGGTGTGGGTTTTCCGGCCGCCAGGCCGCGAAATTTTTGGGCCTCGAAGATAAAAGTGGTCAACATGTTCGCCGCTGGATCAGCGGCGAAACCCCCATCCCTTATGCGGCGTGGGCGTTGCTGTGTCACGCGGCAGGGTTCGGACTCATCTGGGAAAGTGAATAATAGCACCGATAGTTGCGAGCACACTGAAATCGTCGGCCCCGATAGACTGTCGGCCGGGTCGTTCGACAGTGAGCCAAAGCCCAAGACCTGTTTCATATGATGTTAGAGTCGATCCGTGGGAATGATCGCAAACGGAGAACGAGACTCATGGCCTCGGTGACTATCGATCTGGGTTCTGGAAGGCGCGCCATACTGTCTAACGACGGGCGATCGCGTCAATCGACCGAACAGCATTCGGCGGTCTCAGAATTGATGCTGCACTGGCCGAGGTACGCCGGACTGACGACAGGTGCGGCAGGCTACCTTCGAGAACTCGGGCTTGGCGGCTTCCGCGGTAATCCGGTGAATGAGCTCGGGTCCGCCATCGAGGACGGGCGGTTGTCCATCTCGATTGACCGCCCGGTCGTCCGGAGTAGTGCGGCCGGCGGTCAACTCTCGGCACCGCCTTTTCCGCGGGCGAACAGGTTAACTAGCGTCGCGTTGGTGGCGTCGCTGCCGGTGGACAAGCCCATTTCGAGTTGGGCCCAGTCGAGCAACGTGTCAGGCGACGCCTTGATGGGTTACCTGGAAGGTGTCGTCGGTAGTGGTAGCGTGGGCGGCGCCGGCGCGCTTGCAGGCGGTGCCGCTACTTTACTCGGGGATGCGCAGCCGTTCGATTACATCGGCAGCCCCGTCGGCGATAGCCTCGGATCACTGGCCGCTGTGACCAACAACCCGAATTTTGCGGCGAAAATGCTCGGGTACGATCGTAAAACGTTCGGGCAGATGCTGCATGTGCTGCAACCGGCAAATGGCTTGGGGCCAGCCGATAACGTCATTTTTCATGACAGCGGCGATATCGAGTTCAAAGGCGTCATTATTGACAACATCCATGATGTATGCACCCTGACTCCCCTACCCCTCCCGAAAACGCGCTTGCCTACGCGACGTTCATCATCTCGTCGGAGCAGACGCCCCCGGATACGTGGACGGCCTATTTTGGCGTATTCCCGAGTCGAACGATCACCCGAGGAAAGCCTTATCAGCTGCCGTCTGGACGTCTCAGTTCCAAGCCAGGGAAGCTCAATCTTTGGGCCCTCGAAAGCAAGGCCGCCGTACATAGCGATCGATTGGAGCCGCACCTTCGCTACCTGATTGACCGTCTCTCGTTGCCTCGTGAAGATCTTTGGAAACGCATCAGGCAGGTTGATGCGCGCATGCGATTCCTCTGCTACTGGGACAACGAGACTGGGGAGCGCGTGCCTTATGTGTCAGACACGACCCGCCAGCTTATTGAATCGTTTGGCGCCGTAGTTGAAATCGATGAATATCGATAAGGTGTAGCGGCGCCAGCTGAGAATTGACCAGGCGGGTGCCGGGAATATAAAGCCGAACGAGTTAGTGCGTATTTCGACGAGGCCGGAGAGTGATTTCAGAAGCTGAAATTGCAATGGTTGGAATGCAGGAGGATTAATCGTATGACATCGAATTCAGTCAGTCCGGATCTGATCCGCGAGCTACAGGTCTTGAACGAACGCTTAGCGGACGCGAAAAAGATCGAGAAGCGCGCGGTGCTCGAGGAGCTCAAACAGAACGTCAAACTGTACGACATCACACTCGACGACATCCTGCAGGCACTCGGCAAACGCCCTAAGCAGGCGAGCGTCCGGTACTATGATCCGACCACGGGTAACCGCTGGTCCGGCAACGGCCGACGGCCGCAGTGGCTCGTCGGCAAGAACCTCGACGACTATCTGATCGAGCGCAATGTCAAAACGACGTGGTGGCCAGGCGAGCACCAGTAGATCGCCGTGGCCGTGCCGAACGCAGCCCATTTGTGAACGAGAGTAAACTGACGAGCGATGCTGATCGAGAGCGTGCAAAACTTGGGGAGGCACCCGGGGAGGGAGCGGCTTTGTGGGGAGTACGCTGTACGGTATCGAAACGGCGGGAGCAGATCATGCGATGGATCATCGAAGCAAGGTCGGCCGACAGCGATGCGGTCACTGCCGGTGAGAGAGTTCTGGCTGTGATTGAGCGCCCTGATTGCAGTCTCGCCCAGCTGGGCCTGAGTCTTGCCGAGGGACGCTCGCTACTGGCCAGAGTGCAGGCAGGGCTGGTTTCGAATCAGGTGGAGAGGTGGCTGTCGGGCCAGACCCATTGTCGACGCTGCGGCGCGGCCTTGAGCCACAAGGACAGTCGACCGACCGTGCTGCGCACGGTGTACGGCAAGGTGACGGTGATCAGTCCACGGTTGTGGTCATGACGTGCTAGCGGACCGCGCGGATGCCGCGGCGTGTAGTGCATTCCTTGCCCAAAGCACTGACCAGCCGGACTACGCCGGAGCTGGAATACCTCGAGGCGAAATGGGCAGCACATCTGCCGTACCGGCTGGCCACTGCCATGCTCGAGGAAATGCTGCCGCTGGACAAGGGCATTTCGTTCAGCGGCATTCGGGACCGGATTCTCGCCATCGGAAAACAACTCGACGCCGAAATAGAACGAGACATCGGGCGGCGGCCCCAGTCCGTTGCAGACGGGCAGGTTCGCACATGCAACCATGTCGCCGCCGTGAGTGTCGACTCAGCGTGGCTGCGTAATTGCGATCACGAGAGAGACCACGGCCGCCACGTGAATATTGTCGCGGGGCGTGCAACGTTCACCGATCGCCCTCCAAAACTGTATGCATATGTGCACCGGGAGGTTACCTCGGCTGCTGCGCAACACGATCAGCGACGACGCAGGTGAATTTGTGAAAGCCGTCGAGGACAGCCAGCTGGCTCGCGGCCGGATCCTAGACTGGTTCCACATCGCGATGAAGTTTCAGGTGGCGCAGCGTTCCGTGTTCGGTAGCAAGACGATCGGCCCAATGGAACGAGAGTCGGTGGAGAGCGCAATCACCCATGCGAAATGGCTGGTCTGGCATGGCAAGGGCAACAAGGCATTGGAGCGAATCAATGCGCTCGACGGTCGGTTGCTGATGAGGCAAGGGTATGAATTCAGTACGCTGTGGTGGAACCTGAACACTGTCTCCGGATATCTGAGGAACAACGCGCATACGCTGGTCAACTACGGCGCACGGTATCGCAGGGGGATACCGATCAGCAGCAGCATCGCGGAGTCAGCGGTGAACCAGGTCGTCAGCCATCGCATGGCGAAGAAACAACAGATGCGCTGGACGGACGAAGGAGCGCACCGCCTGGTGCAGGTCAGGGTCGCGATTCTGAACGGGGAATTCTCGCCTCGTCACATTTCAGCACTCGGGAAAGCCGCCTCGCGTCACAGCAGATGCGCCTTGGCAGCGGCGTCAGGCCGGCACCGGTCAGTGAACAATTCCGGTAACGAAGCACCCACACTTTATAAAGAAGCCTGATTAGATCGACCTCCCCAAGTTTTGCACGCTCTCCTGCAGCGAGAGGACAAATAGCCGNTTGGCAGCGGCGTCAGGCCGGCACCGGTCAGTGAACAATTCCGGTAACGAAGCACCCACACTTTATAAAGAAGCCTGATTAGATCGACCTCCCCAAGTTTTGCACGCTCTCCTGCAGCGAGAGGACAAATAGCCGACTTGAAGCCGAAGATTCGGGAGCTGTTTGACCGGCACAAAGGGCGTTATGGCTATTCGTCGCATCACTGCCGCTATCCGTCGCAGCGGTGACCTCGTGAACCACAAGACGGTCCGTCGACTGATGGTTCAGCTCCAGTTGCGCTGCCGGGTGCGAGTAAAGAAGTATCGATCCTACAAAGGGCAACTCGGACACGTTGCCCCTAACGATCTGGCGCGTCAGTTTTA
Source organism: Burkholderia alba (assembly GCF_034721475.1). Taxonomy (NCBI): domain Bacteria; kingdom Pseudomonadati; phylum Pseudomonadota; class Betaproteobacteria; order Burkholderiales; family Burkholderiaceae; genus Burkholderia; species Burkholderia alba. The sequence goes on from NZ_JAWJWL010000085.1 coordinate 4,342, forward strand.
TGCCGATCGGCCGAATGAAAAGTGGGTGACGGACGTGACCGAGTTCAACGTGGCCGGTCTGAAGCTGTACTTGTCTCCCGTACTGGATCTCTTCAATGGCGAAGTCGTGTCGTATGAGATGTCTCCTCGGCCACTGTTCGGCATGGTTGGCGCGATGCTCAAGAAAGCCTTTAGCAGGTTGCAAGCTGATGACCAGCCGATGCTACATTCGGACCAGGGTTGGCAATACAGGATGCCGGAATACCGGCGGCGGCTTGACGCACATGCTGCGAAGCAAAGCATGTCGCGTAAAGGTAATTGCCTCGACAATGCCGCGATGGAGAGCTTCTTCGGCACGTTGAAGTCTGAGCTTTACTACCTGGAGAAATTCCGCAGCGTAGAGGAGCTGCAAACAGGCATTGATAACTACATCCGGTACTACAATCATGATCGGATCAAGCTGAAGCTCAAGGGCCTGAGTCCCGTCGAGTACCGGATGCGATTCACGTGAAATTCGTTCAACCACCGTCCAACTTCTGGGGTGAACCGTACCGGGAATCGTGGGGGCCGGTTGGTTTGAGTTAATGCTGGGACGTCAGCGATATCTCTGAGTTGCCTGTAGTCGTTTGCCTCAGCCTCGGCGGCCGCTTCTCGACCTTCGGCGTCGATGACGCGCGCCGGTCGCTCGCTGCGCGTCGCGAGCGCCGTCAGCAACTCGGCATGCTTCGGGGCGAACGGCATCGCCAGCACGTCGGTCTGCA
>NZ_JAWJWL010000086.1:0-4888 GCF_034721475.1 Burkholderia alba
GGTCCACACCCCAATCGGTAATGAGTTCGGTGATTTTGGCGGGCTGAGTGAACCCATCCGCAAAGGCACTCATGGGCGTGGCAACAAGAATTGCCAAAATCAACTTATTAATTGCTTTCGGTATTATCATTGCTACACCATATAAAATAGATTTATTTTAAAAGAAAATCACTACGATAGGAGTCCGAAATAACTAACGGAAGAAGCATGCAATAAACGATGCCTGCATCAGTCCGTACCCTCGATTTCTAGCGACTATTCTCTACGTTTACAAGAAACTTGCAAGTATTTTTTAGCAGTCTTAAATTATCAATTTTTGTGAGTTAATAAGCTAATTGGCCACATATTGCGAACTACTTTCCATAATTGTCGGATAAATACTTTATTTATCTGATAAAACAACTCACGATTCATGATGGCGCATCGGCCATCCGAGCGCGACGGTTTGCGTAATATGGGCGCCGAGCCGTTCGCGTGCGGCTGAAACAAGCGCAGTCTGCAGGGCGGTGGCCGCACGTCGATAGTCCTGGCTGGGCACCTCGTCGCGGTCGGTATCGGCGACATCAGCCGTTTTGGGCTCACGCGACGACATCGTCGTACTCCTCCAGGTGCCGACCGACATCACGATCTTCTCTGATCAGCTGGTGATGATGGGCGGCCGCGTCAAGCGGCGTATTAAACTCAGCGTGACGACGCCGACCGTCCCACAGCTCGACGATCCACGCATCGCGCACGCGGCAGATGCCGATCGTCCAGCCGCTGGCGTGCGTATAGCCATAGTCGCTGACCGCTGCCCAGCCGAGTGCGACAAGCACATCACGTTGTTCTGTCATCGGAGCAGCGATCACGGTCGTCTCCCTGGTGCATGCGCAGCCGTACTGGCCAACTGTCCACGCATCTTCGCCAGATACGCGTCGCCGACGCGATGATCGCGGATCGGTTCGCCCGCTACGAATGCCGGTGGCCGGACGCGCAGATACCGGCAAATTGCTGACACGTAAGGCTTCGAGATTGCATGGTCGGTCAGATAGCGCGCCGCTTCCTCGAGTCGGGCGGCGCCGACATGTGCACGAAGCCAATCGACCGTTTGCCGGTCTCGTTCCGTGATGATGCGAATCGAATCGTCCATGATCCAGTGCCTCCGCGAGAGGGGCGCCGTGCTGGCCACCTGTCAAAAACACTGTATATATATCAGGATTGCGAGAACTTGTCATCCGTGAGCTTTAGCTACGGGACCGTCCGGACCGGCGGCCGATCGTAGGATTTTCCCGCTCGGAATCGCTCCATTCGCTCGATCGCTTCCATCAAGACCGCGAGTGGCGCCGTGCGCAGCTGATCGTCATGCCAGGCAAGGAGAGACGAAACGATCTCCTCGATGTCCGGGTCAAGCCACCACTCACCGTCCCGATTACCGCGTTCGAACGCCGCGTGGATCCCCCGATCTGCCGCGACGAGCACCTCGACTCGGATCTCATGACGACGCGCCTCGTCGATGAAACCCGTCAAGATCACAAGCTGAAGCAGGGTTTTCAGTCCATAGGCCGAACCCCGCTTCATACGCAGGGCCTCGAACGCCGCGTGATACTGAAGCGACATCGCTTCGACCTCGTGCCGTGGCATGGGCAGCAACATGCGCTTGGTCACTTGGGTGCGCTGTGCCGTTTTGCGCGGCGTAGGGGTTCGTGATTTCGGCATGGTTACGCTGAAGGATCGTCGTCGTCCAGACCGAACAGCGCGCGGTCGGCCGGGCGCGACAACGCATCATCCATGATCTGCCGGAACTCCGCTTCATCCATTTCGCCGCGGTCGACGCGACGTAGGATCGCCTCCCCGACCAGCAGGACTTTCCGCTCGTGATCGGCCCGCGTCTGCTTGACCTGGTGGCGCCGTGCTTTGTCCGACGCCTTCCGAGCGTCCTTCATTTCCTTCAACTTATCGTCAGTGTCGGCGATTCGACGCTTGAGCAAGGTCATGGTGATGTTGTCGGTGAGGGTGAGGACGGCCTACCTTTACGCGGCCCGTCCCGGCGAATCACGAGGTACGCGCCGTACTGTTGCGCCCAGGCGCGAACGGCGGCGTCGACGTCGTCGGTCGGCGGCGCTGTCGGCAGCATACGCAATGTCCAGCCGGCGAGTCGCGCGGGTGCGACACAAAAGGGTTGCCAGCTGCCGTCGGTGTGCACGTTGATCAAGAACAGCGAGGTGCCGACAGAGAGGCGCCAAACCTCGACAACGCTCGCCGGCGCGCGGTCATTCGGTGGCGGCATGGTCGGCCATCCTAGGTTCAAGGGAAGCGTCGACGAGCTCGTCGACCAGATCCATCTGGCCTGGTGGTGGTGCCGCCGGGCGCCGCTCGGGTTGCGGGCGTGGATGCCCGGCCCGTCGCAACGTTTTTGCGATCGCCTGCAGCTGATGCCAGAGGCAATCGGCTTCATCCGGGTGCAGGGTGTCGGCGGCCGCCTCGAGCGCCTCGACGAGCTGGTCGAGCCGCGGTGCGGCGCTGTCCAACACAGCCCGCGCCTGCGTTCGCTTCTGGCTGTCGTGGTACGCGGCGAGCCAGCGTGACAGCTCCTGACGTTCGTCGCGCGTCAGCAGCGCAAGCAACGCCGCCGGCACGGGCTCATCAACGCGACATGTCCCGACTACGATATGTCGAGCGCGTCGTGAATCCTCGGCGCGTTCCGCGCGCAGCAGCTTGATCAATTTTCCGTGTTCGCGTATCCGCATGCGACGACATGTCCTCTTCGGCTATCGATATTTCGCTTACCTTATTATGGCTCACAAATTCCATGACTCGACGCGGCCATTTTATCGTGATCGCCGCGATGCTTATCCTGAAACGAAATCAGTGATTCAGTCTTGTGGCAGATCGTTGTCAACGACGCGCCAAATTTGCCCCAGTCCGGCGACATCGCACAGCAATGCCCAGGCTGAATACGGGATGCCGGCGTCGCCGCTGATCCAACGTCGTATCTGCCGGCCGCCCTTGTCGGCCAGTCCCAAAAAATCGGCGGCCTGGCGGCCGCTAAACCCTGTCCTCCGCACCACCTCCTGGATCTCTGCACCCGTTGGTTCCGCCCAACGTACCGCGGCCTGTAGGCACTCTGGTCGGATCTCGAGTCGATAATCGTTGCTCATTTTCAGGTTCCTTCAAAACAATTCAGCCCCCACGGCTTACGCCGTGGGGGAAACACGTCCGCCCCACGATCACTTCGCGATCGTGGACCGAACTTGACGACCCCGGCCGGTGCACACCGGCCTCACCGAATCGTCCCTGCGCTTCGCTTCGGGCCGGGCCTCTCCCCACGCTCCGCGCGGGTCCCCGTGGCCCTCGATTCGGGCGCGCCGGCGCGCGCGAGACCGTCCCGGTCTGCTACCCCCTGGCTTTGCAGGAACGAGGGTGTGCAGCGACTGACGGGCACGCACGCCGTATCGAGACAGCCCGGCCTTTCGGTCGGGCAGCTCCTATTATCCGTTAGTCAATCGCTCTNCGATTCGGGCGCGCCGGCGCGCGCGAGACCGTCCCGGTCTGCTACCCCCTGGCTTTGCAGGAACGAGGGTGTGCAGCGACTGACGGGCACGCACGCCGTATCGAGACAGCCCGGCCTTTCGGTCGGGCAGCTCCTATTATCCGTTAGTCAATCGCTCTAAAAATCTCCAGCTGCTCCGGGTGTTGAAGCGCAAACGCTCGCAAGGCGTGATAGCCCCTGCCATAGCGCTCGTCACCATAGATTTCCCACATGTGGCAGAGCGCAAACAGCGTGACCACGATACCGAATGCTTCGGGTCCCATCCGACCGTCATAGCTGTTGAGATGTCACTCGACATGCACGGGGCCTCTCAAGTCCGGCGCGACATAGAACCCTCCATTCGACAGCGTGAAAAAGACCCAATGTCCGCCGCTGTACTCCTTGGACAGACGACCCGCCCAATCGTAAATGCAACCCTCACCTTGCAGGTAGTGCGGTCCGAAATAGAACGGTAGGAAATTCATCCGCAGTTCATCAATGACCAGTTCGGACAAGATTTTGACTTCATTTTCTTCCACGGTTTTTCTCCGGTTAAGGACCGATGCGAGACGCTACGGCCACACATCAATTATAGGTCTAAAAGACTCTTTGAGCAATATAAATATCTTGCTTTATGGGTCTTTTGGACCTATAGTAATTACATGGCCGCGACATTGCGTTGCGGTCCTTAACCGGAGAACACCGTGAGCAAATCGAAACATGAACCCGCTGTTGGCGTAGTCGCAATCGATGTCATCGAGCGCGTGCAATACATCCCCTACGACCGCCTGCGCTTATCGCCGCACAACGCACGTCGCAAACCGCCGACAGGTATTCAAGAACTGGCCGACGACATCGACGCTCACGACGTGCTGCAAAACCTCGTCGCCCACGTGATGCCCAATTCGTCGCCCGACACGCCCCTCTACGGCGTGTGCGCGGGTCAGCGTCGCTGGCTCGCCGTCGGCGCACTGGTGGCCAGCGGTCGCAAGCCATCGGGTTATCTGATGCCGGTACTGGTGCGATCCGAAGGCGAAGCCCTTGCGCTCTCACTGCTGGAAAACCAGCACGAAGGCATGCATATCGCGGACCAGTGCGAAGCGTTCAAACGCCTGGTAGCAGAGGGCGGCACGGTCGCCAGCATCGCGATTCGCTTCAAGACCTCCGAGAAGAACGTACAGCGGGCGTTGAAGCTGGCCAGCGTGTCGCCGAAATTACTGGATCTGTTCCGGGATGACGGTATGAAGTACGAGCAGGTGTGCGCGCTGGCGCTCACCGACGATCACGACATGCAGGAGCGTTTATGGTTTGACGCGAAGAGTGATTGGCAACGCGCGCCCGGACAGATCAAGGCGACGATCACGCAGGCCGAGATCAGCG
>NZ_JAWJWL010000087.1:0-4500 GCF_034721475.1 Burkholderia alba
CACGTTCGTATCCAATCCGATCATCTCGCGGATGCTCCTTGGTCCGCGATGGCCCGATTCATTTCCTCGATCGACACTGGTTTCGCGGGCTTTTTCACGATGCCCTTGAGCGACGCAAGCGACCGCGTGGCCGGATAGACCTCATACCTGCCAGTTGCCTCGTTAAGGCTGAACTCGATCCGGTCGCCGGCCTGCAGACCAAGCTGATTGCGCACGTCCACGGGAATCGTGACCTGGCCCTTTGAAGTGATGGTTGCTGCTGTCATGATGGCACCTCCGATACTCCTTACTTTAAGGTAAGGCTCACGGTAACGCAAGGGCAAGATGGATGTTCGACAAGCGAGTCGCCCCCTCTCAAATCACCCCTCTTACAATCGCAGATGATCACGGCCCAGAGCAGCAGGCGCTCCAGCTCACGCGTATACGCCCGCAGCGTGGAAGCCTGGTCGTCATAGCGCGCCAGATACGCACGCAGCGCATCGAGATCGTGCGCAGCGCGCAGATAGGACAGCGCCGACACCCGGTTGGTCCCGCGCGCGCCGGACAGAGCATGTGGGAGTGCCATGCGTTCGAGTGGCGCCAGCTGCTGGCCGCCGTCGGCCGGGACCAGTTCGACCGGCTCGGACGTCGCCGGCACGAGCGCGTCGCTCGCCTCANACCCGGTTGGTCCCGCGCGCGCCGGACAGAGCATGTGGGAGTGCCATGCGTTCGAGTGGCGCCAGCTGCTGGCCGCCGTCGGCCGGGACCAGTTCGACCGGCTCGGACGTCGCCGGCACGAGCGCGTCGCTCGCCTCAACGTCGGCGGCAATTGTCGAAGAACGAAATAACTGCGAATATGAACGAATAATCTGCGAACGGCCAATTGTGCTCACATTGAGCTGTGGTGTGGCTTCGCGGTAGATTTGGCCGGCTTGACCACCGGTTGCGTTACTACAAAATACTCCCGGGTTTGAACGTAAATTCCGCGAATACGTTGCCATTTGAACGTATAAACTGCGAATATCCTGCCCACGATAAGGCCGCCTCCTCTATTCAGTACGTGAAAGCTGCACGGCACTACACGACAAAGGCTCATTCGCAGTTTATTGGTTCATATTCGCAGTTATTTTGTTCTTCGACAGGCAGAGTACTTCCCGAATCTCCGCGTTCATGCCACCTTGTCATAAAATCACACCCAGCCCATTTGCCGGTCCAAAACCCGAAGCGCCTGTAAACCCTTTTCCGACATGCTTTTTGCGGCGCGCAACCAGCCAGATCGGGAAGCCGTCGATTCCTGATCCTACTCATCCGGTTCCTCCGACAAAGTTGCGTGAGCAGGCGCGATGCGCAGCGATCTTCACGGCGTGATGTTGACCCCATCCATGGTGATGTAGGTACCCGACAGTTTGGTCACGGTGAGGGTGTGTGGCCCACCCGCTAGTGTCGGGGACGTGTAGATCGCCACGTTCGCGTGTCGCTGTTTGTCGGCGGGTACCGTGCTCACGGTCTGTTGAGCGCCGCCATCGATGCTGATTCCAACATTACCTTGATCAATATACTGCTCGCCGAGTACTTGGATGCCGGTGCCGACAAACGACACAGTCATCGTATCGTTGTTGACCGTCGTGTAATGAATATCACCGAGGTAGTCGCCATACTGAGACCGATTACTGTCGTAAGCCCATGAGCCAACATAGGCAATCTGGGAGTGATTGTCGTTAATCCGAATGCTCCCCGTTCGCCCAGCATTGCTCATAATCGATGTCGGAATACCGCTAAGTGCCGAGATCGACACATTTCCACTTGCGTGGAGATCAACGGGACCGGGCGAACACCAGCTGTAATCTCCACTCGGTTTTGAGAAATAATTTCCAGTGATCCAAAGATGTCCCACTGGCTCACATCCGCCCTGGTCCGCATAGCCGGTGGCATTCCATGCAGCATTACCTTGCCATGTGATCCATTCGGAGCCGGCATCATCGTAGAAAGTAAAATCCGTGTTCGGGCTATTCATGGCTACATTACCTTGAGCCAGCATGCCGTCTGCTTGTGTGCCTAACCACGATTGATGTCCTTCGATATAAATAGCTCCTCCATCGACAAGTTTCTGCAAGTAGTCGTGCAACAGGTTGTTGCTGATATTATTACTGCTATTGATGTTGGTGGACTCGTTTGGGTGGTTCGAATTGTCCACATGCCCCTGGATGACGCCAGCGGTAATAGCCGTGTAAGGGACGTTATAAATTTCATTGTTGACGATCGAAGTTTTCCGACTGAACAGCAATGTGATGCCACACGCCGATGGGTAATCGATCCCGATGTTGTGGATCAGGTTGTTGGTAATCATGTTACCCGTCATGATTTCGTTTGCACCGATTACATCGCTTGCCACCGCAGTCGGATTGGGCGTGCAGTTCTGCTTAATGGTTGCGGCGTCTGCGGCGTTGGTCGGACTTCCATCGGCGTTGATCGGAGTCGGATCGTAAGTGCAACCCATCAAGATTCCGGTCGATGAGATCGCGTTGAATTCATTATTTTGGATTAAATTGTTTGACGAACCATACATGAATGCCAAGCCTGCACCACCCAAATTGGTGAACAGGTTATTCGCGATCGTTATGTTGTTGGATGCGCTGAAACTAACATTGGCCAACGGCTGAGTCAGCGATCCCCAAGGACACGAACCCGCGGGCGTGGAGAAATTGCACATGCCTTGGTTACCGCCTGGAAGCGTCATCCGCAAATTGCTCTGGACATCGGAAAATCCGACGGAGGTAGACGGGTCATTCCATGTTGCATAGGAAAACTGCAGGCCCGAAAACGTAACGTCATGCAACGGGTTGGCCAGTGTTCCTGCCCCCTGTAGCAGCGTCTCCAAGCGAGGGAGTTCCACGTCCAGCCCCGTCATCTGCTGCCCAGACGCCGGCAAGTAATATAGCGTGCTCGACGTCGAATCGAGGAGCCATTGTCCTGGCGATAGCAATGCCTGGGCATTCTGCACCGATGTCGGCATTGCACTCGAGGTGATCGACGGCAATTGGCCGGTGCTCATGGGGTTGTTCGCCCGGTTAGTGACATTGGTCCAGCAAGGCTGCGCCATCACTAGCAGGTGTGCCCGCCTGGAGAGGCGCTCCAGCTGGCGCTTGCTTGAAATCAGGTAGGCGATCCCTTTTCCGTACCGTTTCCGGTCGTTCGAGCCGGTTTTCGACTAATCACATTGAATAACTCCCATTTATTGCATATGAAAAATCACAATTTCACACCACGCTTGACTGGCGAAATTGATACGTATATACATGGTATGTAATACAGTACGATATTCTAAGGAGGCCCCATGGCTCGCGCCGGTCTGACCCGTGTGGACGTCAAGCGTGCGCGCGATTCGCTGATCGCGCAGGGTCTGCATGCGTCGATCGATGCGATACGTATCACGCTCGGCAACACTGGCTCGAAAACCACGATCCACCGCTACCTGAAAGAGCTGGAGGAAGAAGGCGCGTCCCTGACCCGCGCGGCGTCGCTATCCGACGCCATCCAGGATCTCGTCGCGCGGCTCGCGGCCCGCCTGCACGAGGAAGCCCAGGCGCGCGTCGACCAGCAGGCCGCCGCCGCGGCCGCCCAGCGCCAGCAGGCCCAAGCCGAGATCGCCAAGCTCACTAGCGAGCTCGCCGCACTGCAGTCTCAACTGGCCAACGCGACCGCCGCGCTCTCGAGCGAACAGGACGCGCACGCCGACACCCGTCTGGCGGCACAGCAGCGCGCCATCGACGTCGAGCGACTCTTGCAGCAGGTGCACGATCAGACCGTGCGGCTTGCCGAACACGAAAGCTTCCGCCAGTCGCTCGAAGAGAAGCTGAAGCACGCGCACGAGGCGCTCGAACACTACCGGACCGCCAGTCGCGAGCAGCGCGAACAGGAAGCGCGCCGGCACGAGACGCAAGTCCAGCAACTGCAGGCCGAACTGCGCCAGGTCAATCAGACGACAATCGTGAAGCAGAACGAAATTACCCAACTGAACAAGGACAACGCGAGGCTAGTCGCCGAGTCTGGCGCGGCGAGTAAAAGTCTGCGAGAAGCGCGGGCACACGGTGAGCAGATACGGGAGGCGCTCGACCGGATGCGTGCCGATCACGTCCGTCTCGAGACCGAACGCGATACCCTACGCGCGACAGTCAGCGCGCAGTCGGGGGAACTGGAAAGCGCACGTACGTCGCTCGGCGTAGCGACGGCGGAGCGGACAAGGCTGGCGGCGCAGGTCGACGCCCAGCTGTTGCTGCTGGCTGACTATCGGGCGCAGTTAGGTCTGGGTGGCGCTGCGGACTGAAGCGCCAGATTTTGCATTCGAAGGACGGAGTTCCGCGAAATCCGAATCCTGATAGACCATTGATTTTTAACGGGATTTAGAACGAAACCGCCAGATTTTGCACGAAAAGGACGATTACCCCGAAAGTGGCGACCAACGACGGCAGTTGCGCGTGGATCAGGTCGCGACTGAAGTCGAACAGTCCCGCCTGGCGCATC
>NZ_JAWJWL010000088.1:0-4308 GCF_034721475.1 Burkholderia alba
GCATAGCTCAGCTGCTGATCCTCGATCACCAGTGCAATGGCGTCCGGACGCTGTTCGACCTGCTGTTCGAACAGTTGGTGGATGCAAAGCTGATCGGTCGCGTGCGCGTCGGTCGCGTTCCAGGTGTCGAGCAGCAGCCGGCGCTCGTCGGCCGGCAGCAGCGCGATATCGTGCACGCGCGTGTCGAGGGCGGCGCATGCGCTAGCGAGATACTGCAGCAGCCGGTCGGCGTGACGGGCCACCGTCGCGGCGTCGAACAGCGCGTCGTTGAAGCGCAGTTCGAGGGCGATCGGCGCATGCTTGCCNGCAGCGCGATATCGTGCACGCGCGTGTCGAGGGCGGCGCATGCGCTAGCGAGATACTGCAGCAGCCGGTCGGCGTGACGGGCCACCGTCGCGGCGTCGAACAGCGCGTCGTTGAAGCGCAGTTCGAGGGCGATCGGCGCATGCTTGCCGAACTGCGTGTAGAGGAACGACAGACCGCTCTCGGGGCCGCTCAGCCATTGCACGTCGGTGGGTTCGCCGGCGACTTCGATGCCGCGCCGCAGGAACAGCGTGTTGATGCTGATCTCGGTATGGCGGGGGTCCAGACCGTAGTGCCGCACCAGTTCGCCGAACGGATAGCGGCCGTGTTCCAGCGTCTGGCGGAATGCTTCGCTGGCGTGCCGCATCGCGTCGGCCAGCGTGTCGCCGGCCGGGTTGAACGACACGGCGAGCGGGACCACCTTGGCGAACTGGCCGGGGATGTCGAGCGCTTCGCGGGTGCGGTTCAGGAACGACACGCCGAAGGTCACATCGGGTTCGCCGCTGACGCGGGCGAGATACAGCCCGGTCAGCGCGGTCAGGCATTCCGCGTGCGACAGCGACAAGGCGTTCGCCGCCTCCGCCAGCGCTGTCTGCAGCGTCGCCGGCAACGCCCGGCGCAGCGACGCGACCCGGCGTGCCGCCTGCGTCGCATGCGGGCGGTCGGCCAGCAGCGTGACCAGCGGCGCACGGTTGATCGACCGGAAAGCGGCTTGCCAGAACTGCGCGTCGCGCTCGTATTCGGGCGAATCCGGATAACTGCGCTCCAGCTTCAGCGTCTCGAGGAATACACGGTCGAGATTGAACGGATGAGCGGGATCGTGCTCGAGCTGCCCGTAGTTTTTCGCGATGCGCTCGAAGACCCGCAGCGCGGCCCATCCGTCGTTCAGCAAGTGGTGCGAGCGCAACGCGACCACCGCGCAGTCGGGCCAGTGAAACACCGCGACGTCGCTCGATTTGTCGGCGGGCCGGTCGTTCAGCGCCCGGTGCCAGTCGCATACCGCCTGCCACTGCGCGTCCGGTACGCGCGTCGTGCTGTCGGAGAAGCTCGTGAAACGGGTGGAGCCGGCGGGCGCCTCGCGTTGCAGGCCGGTGTCGGTCCATTCCAGCCAGAACGACTGGCTCTGCGTGATCACCGCTTGCGCGGCGGCCTCGAGCCGGTCGCGGTCGACCGTCGGCGCGCAGCGCATCGCCGCCAGCGCGAAATACGACGTGCCGGCCGGCGAGGCCTGTTCCTGCAGCCACACGGACTGCTGGGCCGGCGACAGCGCGTACCAGGCGCCCGCTGCGAGTGCCGGCCGGTCGATCAGCCTGCTCAGCACGGCGCCATGCACGGATACCTGGATGCGCGCGACGCTCTCGTCCCAGATCTGGTCGACCGACGCGCTCGGATCGCGCATCGCGAGCGTGACAAAGGCGAGATAGAGCGCGGCGATCGTTTCGACCGTTGCGTGATCGAACAGGTCGGTGCTGTAGGTGATGTCCGTTTTCAGGGCGTCGTTGTCGTACTGGAACACGACGGCCAGATCCGCGCCGCGCCCGAGGTTCCGGCGCGGCACCGTGTCGACCGCCACGCCCGCGAGCGTGGCCTGCGCGTCGAGAGCGCCTTGCTGAAACTGGCAGAACACCTGGAACAGCGGGTCGTGCGAAGGCAGGCGCGGCGGATTGACCGCGGCCACGATCTCGGAGAACGGCAGTGCGTCGTGCTCGAGCGCCGCCAGCAGCGTTTCCGATCCTCGCCGCAGATGGCTCAGTACCGACGCGGACGGCTCGATCGCGTGGTTCAGCGGGATCGTGTTGACGAACAGGCCGACGAGGTTCTCGGTGGCGAGCTTGCCGCGGCCCTCGGTCACCGTGCCGATCACGACGTCGCGGCTGCGGGCGAGCCGGCCGCACAGGATGGCCAGCGTCGTCTCGAGCACGATGAATGGCGTGAGCTGGCAGGCCGTCGCGGTCCGTCTGATGTTGCCGGCCAGATCCTTGGATAGCGTGAGCGCGATTTGCCCCGCGCTGTCGGACATGACGGCCGGGCGAGGCCGGTCGAACGGCAGGTTCAGGCAGACCGGCGCGCCGGCCAGCTTGTTGCGCCAGTACCGCCGCAGCCGAGCGGTGCGTTCCGGGTTCAGGTGCCGGCGCTGCCAGGCCGCGTAGTCCCGGTACTGGAGCGGTGTCGGCGCGTGATCCGGCGCGTCGCCGTCCGAGCGCGCCTGATAGGCGCGCATGATGTCGTGCCAGACGATGCGTGAGGAGATCGCGTCGATGGCGACGTGATGGACCCCGATCACCAGCAGCGCGCGGTCGTCGGATTCGACGAACAACGCCGCGCGGAAGATCGGACCGTGGAAGCAGTCCGGCGTCGCGGCGGCTTCGGCTTGCGCGGCGGGCAGACCGTCTTCCTCGATGGCGGCGATCTGCCGTATCGCCAGCTGAAAGCGCCCCGGCGGATCGATCGCCGGAGCGAAGGTGCCCGTGCGTGCGTCCGTCACATAACGAGTCCGGAGGATTTCATGCCGGGCGACGACCGATGCGATCGCTTGTTCGAGCCAGTCCGGGCGCAACGATCCGGACAGCATGAGGATGGAAGACGAATTGAGTATCCCTGTCCGCGACGAGGCCGCGATGGCGAGCACCCGCTCCTCGGCGAACGAGAGCGGCAGATCGCCGTGCCGATCCACCGGCACGAGGCGTTCGGAGGCGTCGGACGGGGTGGCCGTCCCGGCTGCCGCCGCGAGCTGGGCGATGGTCGGGGCTTCGAAGATGCTGCGCACGGACAAGGTCTTGCCGATCGCCGTGTTGATGCGTGCCGCCAAACGGACGGCGAGCAGCGAGTGTCCGCCGAGCGCGAAGAACGAGTCGTGGCGGCTGATGCGCTCGACGCCGAGCAGATCGGACCAGATTGCCGCGAGCGCGGTTTCGATCTCGCCTTGGGGCGCTTCGTAGTGCTGGTGAGCGAAAGCCTCGTCGGAAGGCGCGGGAAGCGCCTTGCGGTCAAGTTTGCCGTTGGCGGTCAAAGGCAAGCTATCGAGCTGGACGAAGGCGGCCGGCACCATGTAGTCGGGCAGGTGCTGGCTCAGGAACGCGTGCAGGTCGGCGGCGAGTTGCGGGTCGGGCTGCGCCACGACATAGGCGACCAGCCGCAGGTCGGCGTCGTGGCCGCGAGCGAGGACGCAGGCGTCCCGGACGGCCGGATGGTCGCGCAGCCGGGCTTCGATTTCGCCGGGCGCGATGCGGAACCCGCGGAGCTTGAGCTGAGCGTCGCTACGGCCGAGGAAGACCAGATTGCCGTCGGGCAGGTAGCGTGCCCGATCGCCGGTGCGGTACATGCGCGCGCCGGGCTGCTCGGAGAAGGGATCGTCGAGGAAGCGTTCGGCGCTCAGGTCGGGGCGGTTCAGGTAGCCGCGTGCGACCCCCGCGCCGCCGATGTACAGCTCGCCCACCGCGCCGAGCGGCACGGGGCCGCCATGTTCGTCGAGCAGGTAGATGCGGGCGTTCGCAATCGGTCTGCCGATCGTCGGCGTGGGATCGTCGCGATGGACGGCTCCCGAGGTGGCAACGACGGTGGTCTCGGTCGGGCCGTAGTTGTTGACCAGCTGCACGGTCTCGGGCAGGCCGGGCGGCACTTGCGTGAGACGGTCGCCGCCGATCAGCAATTGGCGCAGGTGAGCGGGGAGTCCCGCGTCGATCGCCAGCAGCGCGAGAGGGGTCACGAGGAATGCCGTGCGCATGGGTTGATCACGCCACCAGTGAAGCAGCGCGGACGGATCGGCGGCAAGTTCGATGGGCGACAACAGCAAGGTGACGCCGCTGGTGAGCGCGGGCCAGATTTCCCAGGTGGTGGCGTCGAAGGCAAGGCCCGCGGTAGCGGTACTGTACTGGCCGACCTGGAGACCGAAGTGAGCAACATGCCAGGTGACGAGATTGGCCAGTTGGCGATGTTCGACCATGACGCCCTTGGGGGTGCCGGTGGACCCGGAGGTATAGATCACATAGGCGAGATGGTGGGAGG
>NZ_JAWJWL010000089.1:0-4283 GCF_034721475.1 Burkholderia alba
TCAAGCGCATCGATCTCCAGCACGGTTTCCCATTTGGGAGTGCCCTTAATCCACGCGTTCCATGGCGTACGCCGTATGAAACCAAGCGGATGCGCTTCGTCAAGCCAGGTATTGTAGGCCCAGTTGCCCCAACGCGAGCATGTGACGATGTTGTCCTGGGCCGTCATGGCCTCGACGAACCGCCTGGTTAGCGTGTCGGCACGTGCCGTGTACCCGAATTCTTTCATGGTCCGGATCGTCTGCGCACGACACCACGCATCGACGGCGGGATTATCAAGTGCTTCGAGACTGATATACGGGTCGNACGTGCCGTGTACCCGAATTCTTTCATGGTCCGGATCGTCTGCGCACGACACCACGCATCGACGGCGGGATTATCAAGTGCTTCGAGACTGATATACGGGTCGGCAGCGTCAGGGGAGGACCGCCATATCATTGAGGAGTGCAAATTCGTCATGAATCAGTTATCACCTTTCTTAAGACTTCTATGAGATCTACTCGCATGTATCAGCGCGGTTACGCCTGCAGCAGCCAACGTACTGGCGCTGATAATCCACGTGCTTTTTCTGCTTGTCCGGCGTCCGTGAATCAAGCGCGCCAGTAGCTCGATTATGAAACGGGATCGTAACGCCAGCCGTCGCGTTCCCATTGCATCGTGTGTGTCGGCGCGAGCGCTGTGACGAAATCCGCATCGTGCGACACCACGACCAGCGCGCCCGGAAAATCCGCAAGCGCTGCTCCGACCGCGCGCACCGATTCGAGATCGAGGTGATTGGTCGGTTCGTCGAGAAGCAGCAGTTGCGCAGGCGTACCGCGCCACAATGCGCATGCGAGTGCAGCCTTCAGCCGCTCCCCACCGCTCAGATGCCGGGTCGGTTGCGTCACACGCTTCGCGTCGAGCTGCAACAGGGCGAGGCGACTGCGCAGTTCTCCTTCTGCGAGCGGAGTGTTCAGCAATCCCAGCTGCTCGATAATTGACCGGTCCGGGTCAAGGAGCGCGAGCTTCTGGTCAAGATATGCGCAGGAAACATGCGTCACACAGTGCCCTGCATGGGGCGCGAGGTGACCTGCAATCAGCCGCAGCAGCGTCGATTTTCCGCAGCCATTCGGGCCCGTCAGCGCGATACGTACGGGCCCGCAGGCCGACCACGCGATGGTGGCAGCAGGTTCACCGTATATGGACCACGGCAATCGGATGCCGTCGAGCGTGAACAGCTGGCGGCGGGCGCTAACTTCGGTGCCCGGCAGCGATGCGAGTACAGGGACGTCGGACTCGACGCGTGCCAATGCCTCCTGAACCTGTTGATCAAGCGTTGCGTTGTAATCACGCTGCGCAGCTCGAACGTGTCCCATCACCTCGCGAGCGCTGCTCTTCAGCGCCGCACGCTCACCTGACGACACGTTGGCTGTCTTCGCATAACGCAGCAAGTCGGCGGCACGACGCTGGACCGTATCGTGTTCGCGATGAAGATTGCGCCGCACACGGTCGCGCTTGGCGCGTATATGGTCGAGCGCATGCTGCGCAGCACCCTGTTGCGCGTCGCGTTGTGAACGGTAAGCCTTGTAATTACCGCCGTAGCTACGAACCCCTTTCGGCGTCAGTTCGATGATCCGCTGCATGTCAGCGAGTAGCGCACGATCGTGACTGACGACGATAAGCCCACCGCGCCACCTGGAAAGTGCGGCGCGTAACCACACACGCCCAGGCACATCGAGATGATTGGTGGGTTCATCGAGTACAAGCAGGCCAGCATCTGACAGCAATGCGCCGATCAGCGTGACGCGGGCGAGTTGCCCGCCGCTCAGCGAACGTGCTGGCGTTTCCGCCTGCACGTTCTCCAGTCCGGCCGCATTGAGTGCGTCGCGCAGGCGTTCGACGAGATTCCAGCGTTCACCGATCACGTCGAAATCACACTGCTCAGCCATACCTTTTGTCAGCCGGGTCAGCGCCGCGATGGGAGCGTTCAGGCCGGTGACGTCCGCTATGGTCTGCGAATCGGATATTGCATCGACGTGCTGCTGAGCAGCGAACGCGACTTGCACGCACCGCTGAATCGAACCATATGTCGGCTCGATGCGTCCCGAAATCAATTGTGCAAGCAGGCTCTTGCCAACGCCGTTGCGCCCGACGATGCCGGTTGGCGTGAGGTCAAAATTCAGGTCGAGCGAGTCGAACAGCGTGCTGCCGTTGTCGAATCGAAAAGAAATATGATGAAGCGCGACAAGCGTCGCCGTAGACGTAACTTGAGCCATAAGCATCTCCAAAAATATGCAAGCCCTTCGCGCAGCAAGCGTATTGCTACGACGAAGACTTCTATTCGGGAATGCTTAGTTATCCACTTTGGCTAAAGTCCGGCGAGATGAAAAGGACAAACACCCTAACACGAAGGTTCGGCGAACGCAAGTTTCGTTGGCGCCATCGGCCCGCGCCGCGCCGGCTCTAACTGTCGAAGGAAACCGTTAAAAAGCCTGGGAAGTGTCCGCGCCGAAGTAAAACTGAGCCACCGTGCCGATTGAATCGTGAGCCAGGGTGGAAGCCGACGCTCTAGAACGTCGGCTGTGGATAAGTTTAAGGTATGACGGTTTTCCCGACCTCCTGATCGTCGTTCTGCTGAGCAGGCAGACCTTCCCCCGCCGCCTCTGTCAGGTCGCCCAGATTCTTCGTTGTGCGGGTCTGCTCCCGGGCCTTGATCCGCTTCTTCGCAGTAGCGCTGCTGTGCAGGAAGCGATGACTCTCGTTACCCGTCTCGACGATGTGGCAGTGATGCGTGAGTCGGTCCAGCAGTGCCGTGGTCATCTTCGCGTCGCAGAACACGGTGGCCGTGACGCTGCATGTCTGTCCCTCGCCCTGGCGCGAGCCACGCCCGAACAAGCTCAGTGCTTTCGAGACGATGCTCAGGCAAGCGCTGACGGCTGATGCGAGGCGCCCAAAGGTAAGCGGTCCACGAACGACGTCCCTCAGAGTATTGGTTAGGATGAGTGGTAACCTTGAGGGCCTGCTGTTACCACGACTCCGAGGCAGTATGCAGGATACAAATCGCGTACAAATCGACAACCAGCTTGTTCATCGATTGATCCAGGAGCAGTTTCCCGAATGGGAGAGTCTACCGGTTGAAATGATTGAGCCAGGAGGCTGGGACAATCGGACCTTCCGTTTGGGAAACGATATGGTGGTCAGGATGCCGAGTGGCCCTGCATACGTTGCACAAGTCGAGAAGGAACATCGGTGGCTCCCTAAGTTGGCGCCACATTTGCCTCTCCAGATTCCAACACCGCTGGTTAAGGGGATGCCAGGCAGTACCTATCCATGGCCATGGTCCATATATAGATGGATCGAAGGTGAGCCAGCCAGGCCGGAATTGATTGGAGACATGAATCAATTCGCCGGCTCCCTTGCTGAGTTTCTCGATACCCTTCACCAAATCGATGCCGAAGGTGGACCGCTGGCCGGGTCGCATAATTTCCATCGGGGCGGACGGCTAGCGATCTACGATCAGGAGATTCGCACGGCCCTGACTGAACTTCAGGACAATGTCGATACGAGAGCGATCGAGCGATTGTGGAATGTTGCCTTGCAGTCCGAATGGCGAGCCTCCCCGCTATGGGTTCACGGAGACATCGCATTCGGCAATCTGCTCGTTACTGATGGGCGACTGAGTGCAGTCATTGATTTTGGTAGTTCGGCGGTGGGAGATCCTGCTTGCGATCTCGTAATCGCCTGGACTCAATTTTCCGGAACAAGCCGTGCAGTGTTCCAGAGCAAGTTGTCTTTTGACGAAGGCACGTGGGATCGCGCACGCGGTTGGGCTTTATGGAAGGCGTGTATTGTTGCGGCAATGCACGATGGCAATCAACGCGAGGCCGAAAGGTCCTGGACTGTCATCAACGAAGTCCTGAACGATTCACATTAATCGACTGGCATCTTCCAGGGTAGTAGCGCATCGTAGTCGTCGACCCTCTTTGCCAACGGGAGACGCTGGAACAGCCAGGTCAGGTAACGATACGGATCGATGCCATTGGCCTTGCAGGTTTCGACCAACGAGTAGAGGTTGGCGCTCGCGTTTGCACCGTCGACGGTGTCGGAGAACAGCCAGCCGCGTCGCCCGACGCAGAACGGGTGAATCGTGTGTTGATTTCTACAGAGTCTTAACCCACCGGGGATGCGGACAAAATCTTGGACTACTTTGGAGGTAGTCCATGTATTCATTGATCCGCTTGGGATTTCCGGACCAGATCTAGAGCGAGTTTTCCGGCGTTTCGGGTCTGGTTGAACCCGGCAAAGG
>NZ_JAWJWL010000090.1:0-4139 GCF_034721475.1 Burkholderia alba
ACGAGCTCGATCACGTCCTTGTCTACATCGACCTCGTCGAGCATCGGCTCGTTGTCGACTTCGACGTCGACCGCGATCAATGCAGCGAAGACGCATTACTACAGCGTGAACGACAACGGCACGCAACAGGGTAACTACAACAACGACGGCGCCACCGGCATCAACGCGCTGGCAGCGGGTACCAACGCAACGGCGGCAGGCGCGAGCTCCTTGGCCGTCGGTGATGGCGCAAACGCCAGCGCGACAGGCGCGGTGGCACTGGGCCAGAACGCTGTGGCGAGCAACGCTAACAGCGTCGCACTAGGTTCGAACTCGGTGACAGCGGTGGCCAATCCGACAGCATCGGGCGTGATTAATGGCACGAGCTACGCCTATGCTGGTGCAACACCGACGAGCGTGGTGAGCGTGGGCGCACCCGGCGCGGAACGTCAGATTACGAATGTGGCGGCGGGCCAGGTAACGGCGACGAGCACGGATGCGGTCAATGGTTCGCAACTGTACGCGACTAACCAGGCGGTCAACAATCTCGGTAATACAGTCAACAATATCGAGAACGGTGGCGGGATCAAGTACTTCCGTGCGAATTCGACGTTGTCTGACAGTCAGGCGCTCGGCACGGATAGCGTGGCGATTGGGCCAAACGCGATTGCGGCTAATGCAGGCGATGTAGCGCTGGGCGCAGGCTCCGTGACGGCGGTGGCTAATCCGACGGCGTCCGGCACTGTCGGTGGCGTGACGTACGGTTATGCCGGCACGACACCGACAAGTGTGGTGAGTGTGGGTGCGCCTGGTGCTGAGCGTCAGATTACGAATGTCGCGGCTGGACGCGTGTCATCGACGAGCACGGACGCTGTTAATGGGTCACAGCTCAACACGGCTTTTCAGGCTATCAACAGTCTGTCGACCTCGACGATGTCGAATATCGCGTCACTGTCGACCAGCGAGGGAGGAAACAATTCGTTGATCACGTCGCTCTCTACGACCATCAGTCGGTTGTCGACGACGACCATTGCAAACGGTGCGCATTACTACAGTGTGAATGACGGTGGTGCGCAGCAAGGCAACTACGACAATAGTGGTGCGACAGGTTCGAACGCGATGGCGCTTGGTCCGAACTCGGTGGCGTCTGGTTCGAATGGGGTGGCGATTGGTAACGGTGCAAATGCCGGTGCCGAGGGCAGTACCGTGATCGGCGCGAGGGCACTGGTGTCGGGTAACAATGCCTCGGCGATTGGCATGGGCGCTACGGCATCGGCATCGGGGGCCGTGGCACTGGGCGCGAATTCGGTAGCGGACGAGGCAAATACGGTATCGGTCGGTTCGCCGGGCAACGAAAGACGAATCACCAATGTCGGACCTGGTGTCAATCCGACTGATGCGGTGAATGTGTCTCAGCTCAACGCAGTTCAGGGATCCGTGTCTGCCGTTGCGCGGACCGCCTACTCGGGTGTAGCTGCAGCGACGGCGTTGACGATGATTCCGGATGTCGATCTTGGCAAGACGATCGCAGTCGGGATTGGTGCTGCTGGTTACCAAGGCTACAGTGCCGTTGCTCTGGGCTTCACGGCTCGAATTACCGAAAACCTGAAACTGAAGGGTGGTGTCGGAGCGAGCAGCGCGGGACGTACCTACGGCGTGGGCTTGGGCTACCAGTGGTAATCCGCCGGGCAGGCGACGAGTAAATCGCTCGTCGCTTGCCGATCGAGGACGACATTAGAAATTGAAGATGAACGAAATGAAAGAAGAGGTTCAACATGCGTAACGCAATGTTGTGCGTAGTTGTGCTGCTGGCCGGTTGCTCGACCGCAACAGGACCGACGTTCAGCGCGTGGTCCGTCGACCGACAAGATGGAAAGCAGACCTATCGAGTTGATTGCCATGGCTTGATTGAAGGCGCGGGAACCTGCTATCGCAAGGCGCGGGAGATTTGCCATGATCAACCGGTGCGTCCGGTTGAAGATCAGGCGCCCCTGGGTTCAACGACGTCGGATGGCAAGCCGAACACTCGAACCTTGATATTCCAGTGCGGGGAGCAGCCTCAGACGATTGCAGTCGCACCGGTAGTGACGCCGATTTCCGTTCCCGCGCTGAAACAAGTGGCGCTGGCGGGTGATGCCAATTTCGATTTCGGCAAGGCAACGTTGACAATTGCAGCCAAAGAGCGACTCGACAAGTTGATCTCGGACGCGAAGGACATGAGCTTTGGCAAGGTCGTCGTCACGGGTTATACCGATGGCGTAGGATCGGATGTTTACAACATGAACTTGTCGCGAGCACGGGCGCAGGCCGTGGCGAACTATCTGCAGTCACATGGGTTGAATGCCTCTCAGTTTGATATTCAAGGGCGTGGAGCAGCTAATCCTGTTGCAACGAACGGGACTGCGGAGGGCCGGTCGCAGAATCGACGCGTCGAAATTGCGTTGGTGCAGACCTAGAGTAGCCCACTC
Organism: Burkholderia alba; assembly: GCF_034721475.1. Taxonomy (NCBI): domain Bacteria; kingdom Pseudomonadati; phylum Pseudomonadota; class Betaproteobacteria; order Burkholderiales; family Burkholderiaceae; genus Burkholderia; species Burkholderia alba. The sequence goes on from NZ_JAWJWL010000090.1 coordinate 2,448, forward strand.
AGGAGAGTTCGCTTCCGGACGAAGTCCTCGTGCGTATCCGGAGGTGCCTGAGGTTTGAGGATTGCGGTTCTCTGGCCCAGTCGTTCTTTTTATTCTTTGTCGACTTGGCGAGGGGGTCGATATCGGGACCCGTCGATGGACATGAATGCTCGTACGCCATTCCGTAGTGTTGTTGCAATGAGTGCAGAGTTGGTGCTTGCGTGGATAGTCCTTGGATTCGTCGGCGTCGTGCTAGCGGAGCCGCTGCCTGGCACCGGTCCGAAGAATGTGCAGGCTGTGCCGACCACCACTGTGCTCGCACATGCGGCGCAAGAGGTTGGAATTCGCAGATGTTATGACGCGGTCGCTCAAGTGTCTGCGCGCGTATTTGATCACTCTATCCGAGCAGACATCCTATTGGATTGGCAGCGCGCGAATCCCGATATCGGGCCACTCTTTTCACTGTCTGGAATGGAATTCCCGCAGTCGTCGGCGTTGTTGTCGCTCGTTACGGTACCGGGTGTTGGTGGCGGTTGCTCGGTTTTGGCAGAACGTATTTCCAGTGCACCGCTGTCCTGTTCACAGGTGGCACGTAGTGAATTGACCGGCTATCAGGCAACTCAACTAATTAAGTCCGTTATGGTCTACGCCGATCGAGCGCGTCCGCGTGAGGTTGTCGTTCTTGTCGATGCTCCGCCGTCGTGTTTGATTCTTCGCCGACAGGTGCAATTCCAATAAGGGACGGCACCGTGAGAGTGCCGAGCTCTACAGAACGTGGGACTCGCCGCATGTGTGGGCGTTGGATCGACATCGCGATCTAGCCGAGACGTAAGGATGCGAACTCGGTAGAGCAATGGGTTCAGAATGGATGTAATGAACCTGGTGTAAGCGTTTCGATATTTCTGGTGGTGCTGTGACGAACTGATCCTATACCTCTATGGCAAAGCGACAGGGTATATGGATAGTCCGAGGAAGAGGAGTATGAAATGAGCAGCTATCGAACACTATTGGATCAGTTTGATCAGTTCAAGATCGAGATTGAGCGCGAAATTCGAGAAGAGAAAGAGCGTTTTACCGCGCTCGTGGCAACGCGTGTGCGAGAGGTACTGGAGGAGTTCGGTCTCGATATCGACGTGGTTCCCCGCGAACGAAATTCTACTGTTGCGAGAAAAAAGAGGATTATCGTTCCTAAATACTGGAATCCGAAAACGGGTCAGACATGGAGTGGTCGTGGGCGAATGCCGCAGTGGATCATCGGCAAGGATCGCGAGCAGTTCCGGATCGAGCAAGTAGGTGAAAATAGTGAAATTCAAGACGGGTTGGTAGTGCACGATGACCAGAATGGATCCCGCGGCAGTTACCTTGGCCGAGGAGTTGCAGGAAGACCCGAAGTACATTTTTCGGGGAGCCCGACGATTCCGAGCAATGACTGAAGAGTGGTCAGTTCCGATGTACCTTGTGGAGCACAACAGTCTGACGTAGTCGACTCGTAACGGGACTGGTAGGCCGCGTAAAATATTCTCAGATAATCGAGAGTCTTAATAGTGCCAAGTGTAGTTTCACAGTGGGTGCTCGGAGTTTTCTCGTTGAGCGTGTGCTATGGGGAGTTTGTCAATCGCGGGGCCTGTCATTAATGTCGTGTTCGAGGCATATCATGACGCCAAGGAGTCAATATGCCCCGCAAACCGAAAGCCAAACCGGCAGAACTGCCGG
>NZ_JAWJWL010000091.1:0-4097 GCF_034721475.1 Burkholderia alba
TCGAGTTCGGCACCATGTTCGTCGACGGCGCGCCAAAGCAGATAGAGCTCGCCGCGCAGCGACACCCCCATCTCGTCCAGATGCCAGGTGCCGCCCGGCTTGCGCCGGACGGCCTTGACGCGATGGGCGAACCCCGCCCCAAACTTGTCGCACCAGCGTCGAATCGTTTCATGGTTCACCACGACACCACGCGCGAAAATAAGTTCTTCGATGTCACGCAGGCTGAGCTGGAAGCGGAAATACCAACGCACGGCCTGACTGATGATGGCCGCCGGGAATCGATGTCCACGATCGAGCCATTGCTTTTTTATTTCGACATCCTACGCTACCGACCACCTGATCAACGTGACAATGCCGTACAGGGCTTTCTTGGGGGACAGATGTCACGATTTTACTTCGTGGGACGAGTGGGTACGAATTCGTCGACGAGATCCTGTTGGTCAGGTGGCGGCGCCGGGGCTACCGTAGCGTGACTGGTTCCCAAATGCCCACCGCGCCGCAACGCTTGCGCAACCGCCTGTAGCTGGATCCAAATACCGTCGGCATCGGCGGGCGATAGCGTGTCGGCTGCCACGTCGAGCGCCGCGATGAGCGTCACGAGCTGTCGTCGCGCTTGCCTCAGCACCAGCTGGGCCTTCACGCGAACCAGGTTTTCCCGATGAGCGGTGACCCACCGCAACAGCGTCAGACGCTCGTCGAGCGTCAACTCCTCGAGCAGCGGCGTTGGCACGCCGGTATCGGCACGAAATATACCGACCACGACATGGTGGGCGCGGAGTGTTCCCGCTACGTATTCGATGCGCAGCAGCTTGATATTACGTCCCTGTTTGCGGATCAGCATGGGGTGGTTTCCCGTTGACACTATCCGGCAAGTCCGTCGAGTACCTTCACCAGTTCGGCGAGACACTCGACCGGGCCGCCCTCGACCAGGGTTACCGAACAGGCGAGCTTCAAATTCATCGGAAGACCGAAATCCTCGATACGATAGCCGCGCTCACAGTACGCCTGTCCGAAGCTGTTGCGTCGATGAGAAATCCGCCCAATGAGTGGCGTGATGACCTCTGTATAGGCAAACACCAGTTTATTCAGCGCGACGGCGACACCCACTTCAAAGGCGGTACCCGAATCGGGTTCGCCGGCGCCTCGGAAATCATCGAGATTGGCCATGACGACGTCGCATGAGCGAAGTAGCGAAAGATTGCTTTCGTAGATTCGCGCAACTTGTAGGGACGTGCCCGTCTCATCATCGATTTCCAGGTCGAGTGGAAACAGACCAAGCAGTCCCGCTTGCTCGCATAGCGTTTTGAGATATCCCCCGTGCTGATAAGCGTCGGCGCGAAAAACGTCGAATCCAGCGAGATAGATGCGAGAAGCTGTCATATCAAGATTCGGTCACGTTGCAATAAACGCTGAAATTTTGGCCAGCTCCGAGTAGCACGGTTTGCGAGTTACATCGTTCCGGCTACCCCTATCTCAACGTTAGGAGCTGATCAGCGTTGTGTTTGTGTGGCATGCAGCCTAAACCAGACAATCGGACCTTCAGTCTATTACCTTCCTCTATCCGTGCACCACCGCCCGTTTCCCATACTCCAAATCTCCTGTTACAGCTAAGATCCGAGGTCTCTTACATTCCCAAGGCAGTTCAGAAATTGGAGCACGTTGACGCGTGGTTCAAACCGGATCCGAAGAATCGAGACGCGTTGTACGCGTTGCTAGCGGATCACGATCGCCTCTCTTCCAACACATCAAGGTATCGGCCGAACCGGCGGCCGATCGTAGGATTTTCCAGATGTGAAGCGCTCTAAACGTTCGATCGCTTCCATCAAAACAGCAAGCGGCGTGGTGCGTAGCTGATCGTCGTGCCAGGTAAGCAGCGACGCGACCAGCTCTTCGGTGTCCATGTCCAGCCACCACTCTCTGTCCTGCTTGCCGCGCTCGAATGCTGCGTTGATTCCCTGCTGAGCGGCGACGAGCACCTCGGCTCGGATCTCATGACGACGGGCCTCATCGATAAAACTGGTCACGATCACCATCTGCAGCAAGGCCCTCAATCCATAGGCCGAGCCGCACCTCATGCGCAGCGCTTCGAACACAGTCCGGTACTTAAGCGATAAGGCTTCGATCTCGTGTCGTGGCATCGGCAGCAACATGCGCTTGCTCAACTGACCGCGGTCGACCGACCCGGTGCGGCGGGGCGCGGTCGGTTTTCGTTGTGACATGAATGTGACCTCACTGCAGCGATGGCACCAGCCCTCTATGTCGGCATGGTCTGCGTGTTTGGCACGGTGGCTGTGCTGTTCGCAAATAATGTCAGAGCCGATTGAGTACGTGCGAAGTGTGATTCGTCAATGCGCCATTGCCGAACGGATCTGACGGTGATTATGGATATGGGTTGCCTTCGCCTTGTGTTGATGAAGGTAGAAATTTCATTCCGGTATGTCGATATGGATTCGCAGCTTCCGCCGCAAACCTTGGACAACGTGCTCTTCTCGTTCGACAGAACCAATGGGCAGTGGTCAACGTGGCAATCGACGCCGTCTATGAACAATTGGATTACTTGCTGCCGAGAAACTCATTGCTGTACGCAACCGCGACCACACCGCCTCCTCGCGCGGAACGATTTCTTCGTCCAGGTGTTTCGCGAGCAGTGCGTTAAGCCATTTATGCCAAGTCATACCATAGAACCGCTGTCCGATCGCCTCAACCACGTGTGGTGCCGAAGTAACGATACCCGCGAGCAGGTAGTATGGCCAAAACGCCCCAGCGTCGATAAGTCGCTCGAGTCGACAGACAGCGAGCGCCGCCAACAAGCCATCTGTAGTACCGAGGTCTTTTCTGTCGCGTTCGATTGCGAACGCGATCTTGTTGTGCTCGCCGCCATATAATGCAAGTGCTGTATCAGTGCGCCTGGCGAGTGCCGCCGCGCAGTCAACGAGTGCTGCCATCTCGTCTATGCGCCTCTCGGCTTCATCGGACTGCCAAACGCGCCCTATCACTTCGTCAATAATGTGTTCTGCGGGTAGACCTGTGGAGCGTGCCCATCGCACATAAGTCAGTATGGCTTCGGATTCGCGCGCGGACGTATGGAGGCCAAGCTCGATCGCTTCGAGTGCCGCCCAGCCCATCGCTGAATCATGAAATCCGTACGCGTGAGTGAGACCGTGCGCAGAGGCATAAATAGCCTGCGACCCAGGAAAGTGTCGCTCAACAATTGCTAGTTGATATTCTCCGAGAAACTGACCGGATGCACCCGCTGCCCAATCCGTGATTTTGTATGCGTCGTCGCCCAGCAGCGCGTTAAGCCAAGGTATGAGCAGTGCGAGATCGGCTGACCCGCCTTGTCGCATCTGCTCGTCTAGTGCATGCCGCGTGCGGCTTGCAAGCGCAATGAGATGGGTCTCGCGCCCGGCAAGTGATATGGTGCACGCGAGGTCAAGTCGATCAAGCAAGTATTGAAGCCACGCCGCCATTTGCAGCTGCTCGACCGACCCGTCGTCGACGGGACGGTACAGGGTGTTGTAGGTCAGCATTGGGAATCCAGAAAATCGATGCGATGTGTCGACGGAACACGTGCGGACCCTCTGGTAACAGAGGTCGCACGCGTAGGCACGACTTGCAGCGTATGCGGTCGGGCTGGCCGCCCGCTGGGCACGTGTTTGCTTACTTCACGAGGAACTTCGGCGACGTGTTGACCGTGCCGTTGACGGTACAGCCGCCCGACAGCGTCGCGTTATTGAACGTCAGCGACGAATCGGTCCCGTTGAATGCCGTCACGATCTTGCTCGGACCGCAGCTACCGAGGAGCTGCACGTTGACAGCCGCATTGTTAATCGACAGCTGCGTCGTGGTGTCAGCCTGCCCGTTCCACGGAGTGACAGCGGAGATCGCGCCACACAAGTTGCCGCCCGCAAACGTCGCCGTCGTGATCTGGACGATGCCGCTCGCCGTGATCGTGCCGCTGAACGTAGCCGTACATGCCGCGGAAACGCCCTTGTTGAGATTGGTCGCCCCCGTGGCGGTGAACGGCTCGCCGTTGGGGTTCATCGGCTGACCGTCGGCACGGCTCACGGTGACGGCGAAGGCAGGCGCAGCTGCAA
>NZ_JAWJWL010000092.1:0-1496 GCF_034721475.1 Burkholderia alba
CGCGATCAACGGCAGCCAGCTCTTCGCCACCAACAGCAACGTCGCTTCGCTGTCCACCGGCCTGAGCACCACCAACAGCAACGTGACCTCGCTGTCCACGTCCACCTCGACCGCCGTCAGTTCGTTGTCGACCGGCCTCAGCAGCACCAACAGCACCGTCAGTTCGCTGTCCACGTCGACCTCGACCGCCGTCAACTCGCTGTCGACCGGCCTCAGCACGACCAACAGCACGGTCGCCTCGCTGTCGACCTCGACCTCGACCGGCATCAACTCGCTGTCCACCGGCCTGAGCACCACCAACAGCAACGTCGCATCGCTGTCGTCGGGCGTGACCAACATCAACAACCAGATCTCGTCGCTGTCGACCACGATCAACAACAACACGACCCGTTCGGCCAACACGACCGGGATCGCCGCCGACATGAACGGCACCGGCTCCGACAAGCCGACCGTCACCGCCGGTTCGAACTCGGTCGCGCTCGGCGCCAACTCCAACGACGGCGGACGTTCGAACGTGGTGTCGGTCGGCAGCTCGACCCAGCAGCGTCAGATCACCAACGTCGCGGCCGGTACGGAAGGTACGGATGCGGTCAACGTCAACCAGTTGACCGCGCTGTCGACGTCGATGACGCAATCGCTGACCAGCCAGCAAACCCAGATCAGCAACCTGGGTTCGCAACTGAGCACGACGCAACAGCAATTGCAGCAGACCGACCAGATGGCGCGCCAGGGCATCGCCGCCGTCGGCGCGATGGCATCGATCCCGCAACTGGATCGCGACGCGAACTTCGGGATGGGCGTCGGTACGTCGACCTTCGGTGGTCAAAAGGCGATGGCCGTCAGCATGCAGGCCCGGATCACCGAAAACCTGAAGGCGTCGATCAACGGCGGTTTCAGCGGCAGCCAGCGCGTGGTCGGCGCCGGCATGCTGTACCAGTGGAAGTAAGCGGCCTGCCCGCCGGAGACGCCGCCACGCGTCCCCGGCACCCGCGCCTCCCGCGTTCGCCGGCCACAACGGCGGGCGCGGCAAGCGCAGCCCATTGCGACCGATCGGCAGCCCCGGCCCGGCCCGAGCGCCGGCCGGCATAACAGCGGCGATGCGAATGCGATCATTCGCGACAGACGCCGCCTTGGAGAAGCACGATGAAGACACTTGCCCTGACAGGACTGATGCTCGCGAGCCTCGCGGGATGCACCGCCGCGAGCGGGCCCAACTATTCCGTTTCGTCGGTGACCCTGCCCGGTCATGACCATGCGTACCGCGTGTCGTGCGGCGGCGTGTTCGGCGGCAGCGGGACTTGCCGGAAAGTCGCCGCGCGCGTCTGCGGCGACCGCGAGGTCGAGCCGCTCGAATCGACCGGCTCGTACCGGGCGGACGGCAGCCAGAGCGATCCTGACAAGCTGACGTTCGACTGCGCCGAAGCCGCCGCGACGACCGCGCCGGTTACCACCCCCTGATACCGGGCGGTCGCGCGCGACCGCCGCTCCCCGTCGGG
>NZ_JAWJWL010000092.1:1634-3725 GCF_034721475.1 Burkholderia alba
CCGCCCCGCCCTTACGCCGCCCCCGCGCGCATTTCTCAACCCGGCACGCCGGGCGCTTTCGCCGCACGTCGCCGGCCCCCCTTCTTTCGTCTCGCGCCCCTGCCTCGCGTCAACACGCGCCAATCGCCTGCCGCACACCTCGACGCCTCATCGATAAGCGATATTCGGTAAGCACCTTTAAAGCGGCGCGCCTATAAACCATCCCGGTTCAAATAAGATGAATCGCGGCGCCAAAACCCGCCACCGAACCTGACGGACAATCGGGGAAAACCCATCAATAGAAACCCGGTAAAAATGCCGGAAATATCATTTATTTACAATTTACCATCAAGAAAAGTCATCCCAAAATCGCATCATTTCAATCTCCAACGTCTATACAACACACCGCGCTCACACGCCTCTCAGCGCTCATCTCAATACGCGACCAACCCCGCCTCACCCCCACCAAACCCATGCCAGACAAGGCACCCAGCATTCACAATGAAAAATCTTAAATAATTGTTAAATATCAACTATTTACAATATTTGACCGTTATGAATTTCAATTTTTCATTTCTTATCAATCTCAAAATTAACTCTCAAATAAACTTCGCGCATCTAAATGTATATTTTTGCGCGAACACAAGACATCGACGTGTGGCCATCAGTCTGGTGAGTTGCGTAAGCCCGTGGAGAGCATCCCGTCATGAATCGCACATACCGCACCATCTGGAACGAGGCGCTCGGCGCATGGGTCGCCGCTTCCGAACTGGCGTCGGCACGGGGTAAATCCAGCAAGTCGACGCTCGCCAAGGCGGTGGCTGCCGCGATGCTTGCCACCGTCGCTCAGGGCGGTTACGCGTCGACCGTCGGAGTCGGCGCGGGCGGCACCCCGGGCGGCGCCATATGCGGCCTTCCGCTTCCGACGGGCGTGGGTCCGGACGGCACGACCAGCTATACCTACACGGCTACCTTCGACGGCAGCGGCTACTTCTCGGTCGTCGGCGGGTGCGGCGCGAACGGCGGCACTACCCTGCTCGGCGTGACGCTGTACGGCGCCTTCACGACAGTCACGGGCGCTGGCGGCGCGGCGTTTGGCTTCGGCGCCAGCGCCGCGCAATGGGCAACGAGCGCCGGCCTGCAGGCGAACGCGTCCGGCCAAAGCTCGAGCGCCTTCGGCTTCAACGCGTCCGCCGCCGGCACCGGCTCGGTCGCGATCGGCAATGCGGCATCGGCCCGCTACACGAACAGCGTGGCAATCGGCACGGGCAGCGTAACGGGTGCGGCCGCCCCCACCGGCACGGGCTTCCTGACCGGCTCCGCCGCCCCGCTGTCGGAAGTATCGGTCGGCAGCTCGACCGCGCTGCGCCGCATCACCAACGTCGCCGACGGCTCCGCGCCGCAAGACGCGGTGACGGTCGCCCAGTTGAGCACCGGCATGAGCACCGCGACGAGCAGCATCGCCAGTCTGTCGACGTCGACGTCGACCGGCATCGGCTCGCTGTCCACCGGCCTCTCGACCGCCAACAGCAACGTCACCTCACTGTCGACCTCGACGTCGACCGGCATCACCTCGCTGTCCACCGGCATCTCGACCGCCAACAGCAACGTCACGTCGCTGTCGACCTCCGCGTCGACCGGCATCACCTCGCTGTCCACCGGCATTTCGACCGCCAACAGCACGGTCACGTCGCTGTCGACCTCGGCTTCGACCGGACTCTCGAGCGCCAACAGCAGCGTCGCGTCGCTGTCCACGTCGACCTCGACCGGCATCACGTCGCTGTCCACCGGCTTGAGCACCACCAACAGCACCGTCACGTCGCTGTCCACCTCGACATCGACCGGACTCTCGAGCGCCAACAGCCGCATCACGTCGCTGTCCACGTCGACCTCGACCGGCATCACGTCGCTGTCCACCGGTTTAAGCACCACCAACAGCACCGTCACCTCGCTGTCCACGTCGACGTCGTCCGGCATTTCGTCGACCAACAGCTCCGTCGCTTCGCTGTCCACCTCGACCTCGACCGGCATCGGTTCGCTGTCCACCGGCCTTTCGACCACCAACAGCACCGTCACCTCGCTGTCCACGTCGACGTCGTCCGGCATTTCGTC
>NZ_JAWJWL010000093.1:0-3721 GCF_034721475.1 Burkholderia alba
CGAGTCGTACCGGCTCAAGGAAGCGCGCGAGCGCAACGAGGCCCGGGCCCGGCAGCGCAAAACCGGCCGGCCCGCGGTGAAGAAGGTGGCAACATCATGAGCCGCACTCCGCTGTTGCCTTCGGGACGCCGGCGCGGTCTGCCGTTCGTCGTGCCCGACGACTGGACACCCGAGCAGGCGCTGGCCGTGTTCGAACTGCTCGATGACCTGCTGGCCACGATCACCGACTTCTACGGCGCTCAGCTTCACGAACAACTGCGCGAACTGCACGCGTCACGAGACGTCCGCACCAGAAAACACGATCCGCCGTTCTAAGCCACATCGAGCGCATCACATCAAAGGGGCCCTTGCGGCCCCTTCGTACTTGAGCAAAATNAAACACGATCCGCCGTTCTAAGCCACATCGAGCGCATCACATCAAAGGGGCCCTTGCGGCCCCTTCGTACTTGAGCAAAATGTCGACATTGCGCCGCCGCTTAAGCGCGGTTCTGGACAGCCATCAACAACATGCCCACTTCGCTGTCAGCATTCGTGCCAGTCGTGCCGATTGCCACTTCACCGATGGTACTCCCGCCCGAGCCATTACCGTTGTCCCCTTCGATGGCGCTCTCGCTGCACGTGCGCCTATCAAATGGCGTTGAGTTCGATCTCGGCGAGGCAAGCATCGACGAATTAGCCACCGTCATTCAAATGCTCGGGAGGCTTCCGTGTTCCGGTTCGACGACACCCTGAAGGTCTACCTGCACCGTGATCCGGTCGACTTCCGCTACGGCATGAATAGTCTGTCGATCCTCGTTGAACAGTCGATGCGCTTGAACCCGATGGACACGTCGCTTTACATCTTCGGCAACCGGCGTCGCGACCGCATCAAGATCCTGGGCTGGGACGGGAGCGGTTTCTGGCTTCTCATGAAACGGCTTGAGGCGAGCCACTTCATCTGGCCCGACCGGAAGACGGCGGTCGTGACGATGACGACGGATCTGCTGCATGCGCTGCTCGATGGTGATGACATTACTGCAATCCGGCAACATCCGAAGCACGAATATCTTCGTGTGAGCTGAACAGGCCAGCGGTGTGCCGGTCTAACCAGGTATGCCGCTCAACGTCACGATCACCGCCGACGAACTGTAACCGGTCAATTAATAACGCCGTGCAGAGGACACGTTGGAAGACAGAAAGCGTCAATGTTCCGCGAAGAGGGTATCGAGTGGGTAAGGTAACGCGAGCATCGGCATCTCACGCCGATGAAAATACTTCAGCGACTTCGTCTCAGAATCGGTAGGAAAACCAGTGCCGCCCACGATTTTGCAGGCAAACAACGTCACTACGTATTCGACCTCGTCGCCGTTGGGGTATCCGTATCGGAAGGAGCGGCCGCCGAACACACCGAGAACGCGGCTCACGCTTGCGTCGTAGCCCGTTTCCTCCATTACCTCCCGAACGATTGCGTCTTCGGGCGATTCGCCGAACTCGATCCCACCGGCAGGAAGGCTCCAAGGTCCACCAGTTGCTTTCTCTTGTAGGAGAAGCCGTCCATCCTCATCATGAATCACGGCGGCTACTGACGGGCTCAGAATCAGTCCGCTGCCTGCATGGCTACGTAGCCATTGGATATAGTTTTTGTTGCCCATGATTTTAGAAGGTCAGATTCCAGGGGAGTAAAATATTGTAGTCTTCTACACTCGTAGCATGGGGAAGTAAGGTGAATAACTTCACAAGGTATCGATATGGCTCAATTCTATTTGCCTTGCAAGTCTCGATGAGGGAGTACAGGTTAGCGCTGGCCTGCGCGCCGGCAACCGTATCAGAGAACAACCGGCCCTTGCGGCCGACGACGAACGGCCTTATCGTGTTCTCGCACAGGTTGTTCAAGATCGGCCAGTTGCCGTTCTCGATGTAGGGGATCAGTTTGGGCCACTGCCTGCTCATGTACTGCAACGCCTTGCCGAGCAGACTCGACGGCATGACGGTGGACAGATGCTCGACCAGCATGCGCTCGATGATGGCGAGCACGCGGGCGCTGTACCGGGCGCGCAGTCGCTGCCGACGTACGGGTTTCCACTTCGCGCAGCGCGCCTCGGCCGCGAACAGCTTACCGATTAGCATGACGAAACGCGTGGTTAGCAGATCCGGCGAGCGTGTCGCTGTCGGTACCGATTCCTCGGCCTTGATGAAGCCACGGCGCACGTGCGCCCAGCATCCGAGATGCACGAGCTGGTGATCGTGGGCGATGCCGTTGTAAAGTTCGTATCCGTCAGTCATCAGCACGGTGCCAGGCAGCACGCCGGCATAGAGCTTCTGCGCATGTTGGGCACCGCGCCCCGGCGAGTATGAGAACTCCGCACCGGTGGCCCCGAGCCGTTGACCTGCGCCCATAGATAGCTCTTTGCCTGCGGCCTTCGTCCTGGTTCCTTCAGCACCTGGAACGTTGTCTCGTCGCCGTAGATCAGGTCCGATTCGAGCAGCGCGTCGCGTATCAGGTTGATCACCGGTTGCGTGGCCAGTCCCACCCGCACCACACTGGCGGCCAGCGTATTCGACGAGATGTCGCCGCCGAAGCGACGCAGCAGCGTGGCCTGACGATACAGCGGCATGCTGTACTGGTACTTGCCAGTGATGATCCACGCCAGCGCGGATTCCGTGAGCAGTCCGCGCGGAATGATGCGCGCCGGTGCGGGCGTGACCTTGATGCCGAGATCGCAGCACGGGCAAGCATATTTGACTCGCTGATGCTGAACGACGCGGACCTGCTCGGGAATCACGTCAAGCTGCTCGCTCGTCTCGACGCCGATCTCGACGAGGGCGTGGCCGTCATGCGCGCAGAACCGTTCAGACTCCGGCAACTCGTGCCACACGACTTCGCGCGGCAAGTTCGGATCGAGTGGTTTGCGTCCGCGCTTGCCTTGCGTGTGGGCGGCGACCGACGTGCCGGGCACGTCCTCGCGCGCAGGCGCGTCAGCAGTCGTCGCCAGTGCCTCGGCTTCGTTGAACAGGCCGAGCTGGCCGGCATGGCGCGCCTCGCTCGACGCACCGAACAGTTCGTGCTTGTAGGTCCGCAGTTTTTCTTCGGCCAGATCGCGTTGTGCTGTCACGAGCCGGAGTTCGCCACGCAGCGTATCGCGTTCGGCGCTCGCGGCAATCAGCGCCTCGTACTCCTCGGCGCTCAACATGACGGGGTTGTTCGGCATGGTCGTTTAGACCATGCCACGTGCCTGGTGTTCAGCTCATCCGCGTGTAATATCGCTGGGGATGCTTCTAGATCAATGCCGTCGAGCAGCCAGTGCAACTGCTCAGTGCTGAGCGTGATCGTGTCGCCTCCGCTCGGCCAGATGAAGCGGTCAGCTTCGAGTCGCTTGAGCAACAACCAGAAGCCGTTGCCACCCCAGCCGAGGATCTTGACTCGATCGCGACGACGGTTGCCGAGCACGAACAGTGCCGAGGTCATTGGGTTCAGGCGCATCGCCTGTTCGACCAGGATCGACAGCTCGTTGATGCCCATACGGAAGTCGACTGGATCGCGATGCAGATAGACCGTAAGCGCTCTTTGAAGGACGCCATTGCACGGCGAGGCTGATTCACCGAGGCTACGTGTCCATGTTCAATGAACGTGGACAGGTGTGCATGAACGAGCAAGACGGAGGTTTGCAGAGCCGGTTGGTGGTCGATCTCAAGCGAGACGGACGGCGCAAGTACGACGAGGATGCGAAGCGCGAGTTGATAC
>NZ_JAWJWL010000094.1:0-3667 GCF_034721475.1 Burkholderia alba
AGGCTCCCTTTGCTAGAACCCCCGCCCATTCGGCGGGGGTTTTGCTATTGGTTTCGACAAAAGAAAAACCCCCTTCCTACTCTCTCCTCTCTCGCTTCTCCTCCTCCTCGGCGACGTTGTGCAGATAGCGCTAAGATCTAGCTTGAAACCAGATCAGGAGTGACATTGTGAACATCGGGGAGGCCGCGCGCGCATCTGGCGTGAGTGCAAAGATGATTCGCTATTACGAAGGGGTTGGTTTGTTAAGTCCCGCGCAGCGTACCGATGCCGGCTATCGAATTTATCGCGACGAGGAAGTTCACTTGCTTCGCTTTATTCGTCAGGCGCGCCGCTTGGGCTTCCTGGTTGAGGACATCCGGAAATTGCTCGCGCTCTGGCAGGACCGTTCTCGGGCAAGCGCGGAGGTCAAGGCGATCGCACTGGGACACGTGGCGGACCTTAACCATCGCATTGCCGAATTGACCGACATGAGGAATACGCTGGCGAACCTTGCCGCTCACTGCCACGGCGATGACCGTCCAGATTGCCCCATTCTGGAGCGCCTGGCCGATTGTTGTGATGCATCAAAGTAGTGCGCGGACATTGTCTTTCAAGCGCTCGCCCTAAGATCAGACTAATAGAAAAATCAAAGGCTTACGTTCAACGCTTACCGGCTATTCCAAAATGGAATGGGCTGTATTCGAGCATTTCACTAGCAAGCTGGTGCATTCCAGCTATAATCGGGTTAACCCTATATGGGATATCCCTGACATCGATTCACCAGGGATCTGAACCTTCCTTGGAGAGCCACCATGTTTGCCTACATCGTTGAAAAGCTGAGTAACTGGTTTGAGTCCGCAGAACGTAACCGCCGCGAAGCCTACCTGGCCGGATCGAGCGACATCGTTCAACTCGAACAACGTATCCGTTCGCTGGAAGTTAACGGCTATTCGCTGTAAGTGATTTTTGCCGTCGAGCCATCCCGTGCCGAAGTTGGCGCGATGAGATAAGAGCCCCGTACCGTCGGGGCTTTGTCTTTTGCGTTTGCCGGAAAGACTGGCGTGGGCGGAGCGGCGGCGTTATGGTGAGATGTCCCTACACCTGTCGGAAGACATCGATTCTCATGTCAATAGCTCATTGTCTTTTCCGCTCGGCAACGTATCGCCTCGGCATGCTGATCATGGTGTCGGGGATTGCGCTGTCGGTCAGTGCGGAGCCTGGCAGGGCACCGCTAATCCTCGATACCCAAAGCGGGATCCACGACGGCCAGAGCGGGACCGTCCTTCAGAATGCGCCGTTATCACGCGCGCCGATTGCGGCACCTGCGCAGATGGCTGCGCCAGCGGAACTGGCACCCAACTCCGGAATGCCGGTGATCGTCGCTCCCTATATCGAGATCCCTGCCTGGAACCCCCAGCAGCCGCGGCAATCGCGCCAGTGAGCGAGTGCGGATCAATTGCCGCGCTGCTCGATCGTGAACTTGGCCCCGTTGTCCTGTCCTAGCGCATCGACGAGATAGGGCAGGGCCTCCTTCATCGCTTCCGCCAGCGTATAAGGCGGATTCAGGATAAACATGCCACTGCCGAACAAGCCAAAGCCGTCGGTGGGCGGGCGGCTGACGGTCAGCGCGAGATGCAGCCAATTGTTAGGCTGCAGACGCTTCAAGTGATCAGGAAATTTCTGCGATTCGGGGCGGCTCACCTGCGGATACCAGATCGCATAACATCCGGTTGCGAACCGCTTGAGATTCTCCTCGACACAGGCAAGCGTGCGTGCGTAATCGCGCTTGTCTTCGTACGAGGGATCGATCAGCACCAGCGCGCGGCGGGGCGGAGGCGGCAACAGCGCCTTGACGCCGTCGAAGCCGTCACCCGAATAGATCATCGCGCGCCGTCCCGCGTCACGGAAGTTGTGGCGGAGCACGTCGATTTCCGTGCTGTGCAGTTCGAACAGACGCATGCGGTCTTGTTCGCGCATCAGGCGCCAGGCGAGGTAGGGCGAACCAGGGTAGTAGCGAAGCTCGCCGTCGTCGTTCAACGCCCTGACTTCGTCGACGTAATCGGACAGTGCGGCAGGCAAATTCGCGGCACTCCAGATCTTCTCGATCCCGGTGCTGAACTCGGCGGTCTTCGCCGCGTAGCCATCCAGCAGTGAATAGACTCCGGCGCCGGCGTGCGTATCCACATACCAATACGACTTGTCCTTCTTGTTCAGGTATTGCAGCAGTTGGACGACAACAGCGTGTTTGAGCACATCTGCGTGATTGCCGGCGTGAAAGCCGTGACGATAGCTGAGCATGGCGACAGGAAAACCGAGCGAAACGTGAAGTGGCCGAGCCTCCCGCGCGACATCGCGCAATGGGATGCAGGGGCGGGTGTGGCCGGCTGATGCGGTCGCGTATTGTACGCGACGTCACCCGGGTTGCCGTTATTGATGGGCATCGCCCACGATTGCCTCGATCTTCTGCTTGATCTCCGGAGTCAGTCTGGCCGCCACCTCGAGCGCGCGCATGTTTTCCGCGATCTGCTCGATGTGCGACGCGCCCGTAATGACGGTACTGACGCGCGGATTCTTGAGTACCCACGCAATGGCGAGCTGGCCGACGCTGCACCCCAGTTCGTCGGCGACGCGAGCAAGCTGCCCGACGATCGCATTTTTCGACGTATCGGTCAGTTGTTCGCTCAGCCAGCCGTAGCCTTGCACTTGCGCTCGGCTGCCGTCGGGAACGCCATGGCGGTATTTGCCCGTGAGCAATCCGGAGGCGAGCGGGCTCCAGGTCGTGAGCCCCAGCCCCAGATCCTCGTAAAGCCGTTGATATTCCTGCTCGACCCGCCGACGATGAAACAGGTTGTACTGCGGTTGTTCCATGGTTGGCTTGTGCAGATGATGCCGCTCGGCGATTTCGTAAGCAACACGGATTTCGTCCGCGCTCCATTCCGACGTGCCCCAGTACAGCGCCTTGCCGCGCGAGATCATGTCGCTCATGGCCCAGACGGTTTCCTCGATCGGGGTGTGGGGATCGGGGCGATGGCAGAAGACGAGGTCGACATAGTCGAGCTGCAGCCGGTGCAGCGATGCGTCGATCGCGTGCAGCAGGTACTTGCGGTTGAGCGTGTGATATTGGTTCGGCGCCTCCGCGAGCCCCCAGAAGAACTTGGTGGAGACGATGTAGCTGACGCGTGGCCAGCCGAGCGACTTCAGCGCCTGTCCCATGATCTCCTCGGACTTTCCGCCTGCGTATACCTCGGCGTTATCGAAGAAATTCACTCCGGCATCCCGCGCGGCGGCCAGCGACTCCCGCGCTGCCCGCTGGTCGACCTGGTTGCCGTAGGTGACCCACGATCCGATCGACAACTCGCTGACCTGCAATCCTGAGCGTCCTAGTCTTCGGTAGTTCATGGCGTCTCCCGTGAGTGTGGCCGATAGCAAGCTTAGCCTGTTTGGGCGCGGCGTGCGGCCCCATTCATGCACAATAGCGGGGTTGTCCGCGGGCCGGCAGTCGGGCGTTCGGCCAGGGTCGAGCGGCCGCCCCGGTTTGGGCCGGACATCATGCTTTCATTGTCTTGTTGATCGAGGAGAGGTGGATGGCTTCGAATTTGAACGGTAAGGTGGCGGTCGTGACGGGCGCGGCGAGCGGCATCGGCAAGGAAATCGCACTGGAGCTGGCGAAGGCGGGCGCGGCGGTGGC
>NZ_JAWJWL010000095.1:0-3650 GCF_034721475.1 Burkholderia alba
GTTCGGCGGCGCAGCCGGCCTGATCCGCGTATCGCACCCCCAAGCCCGCAGGCAAGCCCGGCGGGCTTTTTCTTTGGGTGCGCCGATTTATATCCGATCGAATCAAGCGAGACCCACGATGCCCGCCTCCTTTGAACGCAAGCTGATCTCCCGCGACGCGCTGGCCGCGCTGCGTCCGTCGCTGCCCACGCCCGTCGTATTCACGAACGGCGTGTTCGACATCCTGCATCGCGGCCACGTCACCTACCTGGCCGACGCGAAGGCGCTCGGCGCCTGCCTGATTGTGGGCGTGAACAGCGACGCGTCGGTGCGCATGCTCGGCAAGGGCGACGATCGCCCGATCAACCGCCAGGAAGACCGGATGGCGCTGCTGGCCGCGCTCGAATGCGTCGACTGGGTGGTGGGATTCGAAGAGCAGACACCGGTCGCGCTGATCGAGGCGGTGCGCCCGGACATCCTGGTGAAGGGCGGCGACTACGACATGGACACGCTGCCGGAGTCCGCGCTCGTGCGCGGCTGGGGCGGCCGGGCACAGGCGATCCCGTTCGAGTTCGAGCGTTCGACCACGGCCCTGCTGAAGAAGGTCCGCGCGCAACAGGGTTGAGCCGTGCGCCGCCCCGCCGGACTACTGGGCGGCTGACGCGGGCGCGCCGGCCGTCGGTGCGGATGCGCCCGGCGCCGGCATGTTCGGCATCGATGCGGCATCCGGCGTCGATGCGCCGCCGATCGGCACGGCATCGAAGGTCGGCTGCTCGATCGGACCGCCGACGACCGGCTGGTCCGAGGCCTGAGCCACGGCGGTGACCCGCACCGTGTCGGCGCGCACCTGCTGCGCGAGATGATCCGGCTCGCGGGGGCCGGCGGCGGGCAGCGGTCCGAACATGCCGCGCATCGCGGCAAACGCAAGCATGTTGGCCAGAAAGAGCACAGCAATCAGCCAGCGCAGCATCGTCAAGCCTCCCAAGCGTTGTTGATCCGTCGATCTCCGCCCGTGTGACCCGGGCCGTCGTTTGTTCACATCATGCCTGATCCGTCACGCCGCCTGTGCGATCCGCGCGAGTCCCGATAGCACCAGCGTGTCGTGACGCGTGTAAGGCAGCGTCAGCGCTTGCGCGATCGCGTCGGCCGCGCCGCCCGACAGCACGAGCCGCACCGGCGCGTGCCACGCGGCCGCGAGATCGCGCGCCGCGCGCTCGATCAGACCGGCCTGTGCGTACAGGCAGCCCGCGGACAGCGAATGCGGCGTGTCGACGGCGAACGGCGCGTCCGCGCCGTGCGGACCGGCGTCGTGGAGCAGCCGGGTCGCGGCGTCGGTCGTCAGGGTCGGTAGCTGCGCGGTATGGGTGCCGAGCGCGCGCATCATCAGCGCCCAGCCGGGGGCGATGAGGCCGCCGGTGAAGCGGCCGTCGGCGCGCAGCGCCTCGAGCGTGGTCGCGGTGCCGAACGTGGCGATCAGCAGATGCGCGTCCGGAAACGCCGCGCGCGCGCCGATCATGCCGGCCCAGCGGTCGCTGCCGAGTTGCTCGGGGGTGGTGTAGCCGTTGACGACGCCACATTGCGCGGCGCAGGCGCGGATCGTCGTGCGCGGCAGGCCGGGCCAGCGTGCATCCAGCAGTGCGTCGATGCGCGCGGCGGCGGCGGGGCCGGCGACATTCGAGATCCAGGCGCCGCGCGGCGCAGGCAGCGCCGACCAGTCGGGATCGTCGGGCACGCCTTCGCCCGCGTGTTCGAATGCGCCGCTTGCGCCGAGCGCGCCCTGCGTATCGGCGAGCGCCCATTTGATCCGGCTGTTGCCCGCGTCGATCAGCAGCGCCGGCGCGCTCATGGCTGGCTGCCCGGTTCGCGCAGCGACACGTCGCCGGCCGCGATCGCCTGCCTGCCGGCGGGCGTGTCGAGTAGCAACTGGCCGTTCTCGTCGACCCCCGTCGCGATGCCGCGTGCGATTTCGACGCCTTGTTCGAGCAGGACGACTTCGCGGCCCGCATGCGCATGCAGCGCATTCCAGCGCGGCCGGAACGGCGCGAAGCCTTGCGCGCCGAACAGCGCGAGCGCGGGCGAGAGCGCGTTGAGCGCGGCGGCGAGCGTATCGGTGAGATTCGCATCGGGCCACGCGGAGGAGAGCGCGTCGGGCGGCAACGCGCCGACCTGTGCGGCGTTGCGTTCGCGCAGCGCGGCGACGTCGGCCGCGACGGCTTCCGCGCCGCTCACGTTGATGCCGAAGCCGATCACGGCGGCGGTTGCTTCACGGGTGTGCCAGACGGTTTCGATCAGGATTCCGGCGAGTTTGCCGGTCAGGAGGATCGCGCCGTCGTGCGTGTGGGTGCCGAGCAGGTCGTTCGGCCATTTGAGGGCGATGCCGCGGTCCGGTGCGAGCGGCAGCGCGGCGAGCCCTTCGGCGAGCGCGGTGCCCACCGCGAGACTGAGTCCGCCGAGGCTGTCGACGGGGCGCGGCAGCACGCACGCGACCGAGCACAGCAGCGCGTTGCCCGGTTGCGCGAACCACGGGCGGCCCTGGCGGCCGCGTCCCGCCGTCTGTTCGTAGGCAACCCGGACGATCGGCTGCGGCAGCGCGTGGCGCGTGCGCGGCAGCGACTTCAGCTGGGCCGCGAGGTCGGCGTTGGTCGAACCGGTCGCGTTGACGACATCGAGCGGCCACGGCGGCTGCGCGGCGACCAGCAGCGAGCCGATGCGCACGAGGTCGATTCGGGCGTGGGCGGGCGGGAGAGAGGAAGGGGACGCTTTCATGGCGGCTATTGTACGAGAGCCGGGGCGCGAGGGCCGGATCGTGACGCGATACGCGGTGCGGTGCGGTGCGCTATCGGTCAAAAGGTGCTGTGGCGGCAATCTGCAGGGCCGGACGTTCGGCACCGCGACGATCACCCCGTCCGGCTTGAGCTTGTTGCGGATCGAGGCGGAACTGTCGGCAGCGGATCGTCGGCTGGCGCAGGCGTTCAATTGAGCGGTTGGATGGGGCGGCTTGCATTGATCGCCACGATCGGCTCCATGCGCTGCTTTATTTCGATTCGCGATATTGCGAGGCCGAGGGCGATGGTGTGTCGTTTCCGATCGCCGAGTAAGAACTGATGGCTCGGCGTCTGCGAACGATCGAGGGGCGTGCGATTGCGCGTCTCAACGATTCGGAGATCTGTCGAGTGTTCCCCTGTTTCCGTACTGAAGCGGTCGACATTCGCTACACGGTTGGCGGCGGTAAAGGTGCTTAGAGGCAGGAACTGATTTTTTCGTTTGGACGGGGCGTCGCAACCGGTTGAACTATTGCGATTCGGGTGCTGGAAAAGGCGGCCGGCCTCGCGAGGAGAGGGTTGGTTGGATATCCAAGGGCGGATTAATACGAAATCGAAATCAGAAGAACCTGATGTAAAGGCATGTCCTCCCGGAAAACTTGGATGGCCCCAGACTGAATATCTGTCAAATATGGTTAGACGTGTCGCAGAGTGTGCCGATTTCCGATTTGTATCTGCGAGTTTGCTATCCTTCCTCATCGAAAAGACGTGGTGATGAGGCTATTCCTGATGTGGCCCCGATTGCCTTTCTGTCCAATTCGGTTTTAATAATACTGAGAGAACAGCGGTGGCGATCAGCGAAACACTACGCAGCTTCGCGTTGGGGGCGGTCGACTGGAACAATCGACC
>NZ_JAWJWL010000096.1:0-3583 GCF_034721475.1 Burkholderia alba
TTACGAAGACCGATTCAGTCGGCCATCCGTGTGATTCTCAACCCCGCCTTGAACACGGAATTTCTGACACCCCCCAATCGCGGGCCGCATATCGATACGTATGGTCATCGCGATGTTTTCGTCGGCACCACATCGGGGGGATTATTCCTGGATTAGGAACCGATTCCGGTTCTTGGCATCCTTGATCCATGCCGGCGCGCGACCACGGCCCGACCAGGCAGCACCAGTCTTCGGATCACGATACTTTGCTTCGATCGTCGTCTTTGCTGGGCGGCCTCGATGTCTGCCAAAGATATCCTTCTCGGTAATTCCGTACTCCACAACTTTGGCACGAATTTCTTCGACAACGGCTTGGAATTCTGTAATGCGAGCGGCTTCGGTTTGTGCTACAAGGGTTTCCATTGTGGCCTTCAGCTCTTGGTATGTCGCCATACTTTCCTCCTTTGTTGGTGTTACGCACATGATAGCCGTTTTGGGGTAAGAGCTGCCGGGATGACCGTGCGAAGAGTGCCGTTCGTTTCGTGCCCGCGCTTTTACAATCTTTCGTTGTGTGCCTTGCATTGGACGCTTCGCTTAGACTTGGGCGGATGATCGGGCGCTGTCAACTTGCTGCTGCTTGTCGATAAAGAAGCAAGGGGGCGCGGTTCAGAAAAACGCCGGCGGATTTTGGGTGCTGCAGGTGATTTCACGCCAGGCAACAAAGCGCTCGGCGAGTTGTTGGCGATAAAGCAAGGCGTGCAGCAGGTGGCGCTCTATCGCAAAATGTTGGCGAATCGGACCGAGGCACGAGAGGAACGCCGGCGTACCCTGCGGGTCAGGAAAGCCATGCATGCGCCGCTCGCGTTCTCGGGTGGGCTGATGGCTGTATTCTGCGCGGTTGTTCACGCGCGCACTGGCCTTCACGAAGACATGCTTCACGTTCGCCAGTTCGGGCATCTCGGCTTTCGCAGCAGGATAACTGCGTAGCTGATCCGTGACGATTTTCTTCGGCCCCTCAGGGCAAGCCGCCAGCACGCGTTTGAAGAAGCGTTTCGCAGCGGCTTTGTCGCGTTGTTTCTGGAGCAGGATGTCGAGTTCGGCACCCTGCTGGTCAACCGCACGCCAGAGCAGATACGGTTCGCCGCGCAGTTTCACGAAGACCTCGTCGAGATGCCATGTGGTACCAGGTCGGCGACGGGTGGCCTTGATCCGGTGTGCAAAGCCAGCCCCGAATTTATCGCACCAGCGGCGGATTGTTTCGTGGCTGACAATCGCGCCGCGCTCGAACAGCAACTCCTCGATGTCGCACAGGCTGAGCTGGAACCGGAAATACCACCGGACCGCGTGGCTGATGACTGACGCCGGAAACCGGTGGCCATGGTAGAGCGATTTCGTCTTCTTCATCGTTCCACCTTACCTGACCGGTTCATCAACGTGACAGTGCCGTAAGTTGACAGAGCCGTTCGGCACGCAAGCCGCGGTTGAGGTGCCGCTCGACGTCGTCCAGCGGGTGCTGGGCCACGCGTCGGCAGACCACGACCGTCTATGTGACGGCCGAGCAGCGTCGGATCCGGGAGGAGGTGGGGCGATATTTTAGGAAGCGCTAGCCGGTGGCGGCTGAGGTTCCGGTCACGGCAACCTCAGAGCAAGCTGAGGTCAAGTCAAGCCGGCCGGGGCCGTCAGGCCGCACTGCTGGCACGGGCGCGGTTCAGGCCAGTGGGCCGCTCACGTGGGCGTCAGCACGCCATCGAATTTGTTGAGCATTGGTGTTTCGATGGATACGCGGTGACGCCGCTGTCGGACGAAGAATACGAGCTGGCCATTCCCTATCAGAACGATGACCAGCTGGCTGACGTCGTCCCCAATCTGCTGGCGGCGATCAGCAAGGCCGCCGAGGATCATCGGTGTGTGAGCGAGTCCGAGGCGCGACGGGTCACGGACGAAGTCGAATCGTAGGCCAGAAGAGCTGACTGTCTCAGCAGAAGCCCAATTGCGGCATAACCCAGTCCAAGATTTTAGCCGCACCCCACACCGTCAGCGTTTGTTCGTTGGCTCACACATAAAATCTGACGTTTCCCTCCAAACGCTAGAAACCCTCAGGCCGCTGTGTTCTACTGATTTCATAGCATGCCTATCTAAATCAAAGAAGCACGAGAGAGACGAATTACAAGCCAACGAGGAGGGAGTTTGCGATCAAATCAAATCATTAGCGAGACAAGCGAAGGGATGGCGAGACTGTCAAAATCAGCTGACCTTGACGGGTTCTGCTTTTTTGCGTGGACTGACCCGCACATCACCTTTGAGCACGTTCGTACCATCGGTATTCGAGACGTATCGAGGCAAGCGATAAAACGATTGC
Source organism: Burkholderia alba (assembly GCF_034721475.1). NCBI lineage: Bacteria > Pseudomonadati > Pseudomonadota > Betaproteobacteria > Burkholderiales > Burkholderiaceae > Burkholderia > Burkholderia alba. Next base: position 2,339 of record NZ_JAWJWL010000096.1, read on the forward strand.
TCACTTCTTCCTGCAGGGATCTCAATGATTTCGAAACTCCGCCTACTTGCGGCTCTCGCGGCCGCTGCATCGAGCATACTGGCCGCTGCCCCCACCGCTGAAGCCGCGCCCGCGCCGGATCCGTTCTTCACCTATACCGGCAGTGTGCAGTGGTCTAATGAATCCGGACACTGATTTAGGCGAGAATGGTCGACATGAAGAGGTGTCTGATGAGCAAGCAACGACGTACGTTTTGCCCGGAGTTTAAANTGCAGTGGTCTAATGAATCCGGACACTGATTTAGGCGAGAATGGTCGACATGAAGAGGTGTCTGATGAGCAAGCAACGACGTACGTTTTGCCCGGAGTTTAAACAGCAAGCCGCGTGTCTGGTGCTCGACCAGGGCTATAGCCATATGGAAGCAAGCCGCTCGGTCGGCGTCGGCGAGACGGTGCTGCGCCGCTGGGTGCAGCAACTTCAGATGGAACACCAGGGCGTCACGCCGCAGGGCAAGGCAATCACGCCGGATCAACCGCGTATTCAGGAACTCGCGGCGCGTATCGAACGCCTCGAGCGTGAGAAGGCCATTTTAAAAAAGGCTACCGAGTTCTTGATGTCGGAAGGCATCGAACGTACGAAGTCATTGATCAGATTGGCGCAAGCGAATCGGTCGAGCTGATCTGCGCGGTTCGAGAGTCGAAGTTCTGCTGGCAGTCGCAGCATCATGGGCATGATGCGCGAGGAAGGTACGGCGATTGGCCGCTTCAAGGTCAGCCGCTTGATGGAAGAACTCGGGTTGATCTGCAAGCAGCCGGGCCGCCATGCCTACAAGCAGGCCACGGTCGAGCGGATCGATATCCCGACCATCTCAATCGCGAATTCGAGGTTGGTACGCCGAATCAGGTGTGGTGTGGTGACATCACGTATGTCTGGGCGCAGGGCCGTTGGCATTATCTGGCCGTAGTACTCGACCTGTTCACGCGTCGGGTTGTTGGCTGGGCGTTCTCGACACGCCCTGATGCCGATCGGGTCGTGCAGGCGTTGGAGATGGCCTATGAGCAACGTGGCCGACCGCAAGGCTTGCTGTTTCACTCGGATCAAGGCACCCAATATGCAAGCCGGAAATTCCGTCAGCGCCTCTGGCGCTATCGGATACAGCAGAGCAGGAGCCGTCGAGGAAATGGTTGGGACGGCATTGTCACGTTGGCGCTGGCGGGATAAAGCCGTAGTATTCAGCCGGTCGCTCAGGCTGCGAAAGACGGATCT
>NZ_JAWJWL010000097.1:0-3474 GCF_034721475.1 Burkholderia alba
AATAGCACGGTGACATCGCTGTCGTCGTCCACCTCAACTGGGTTGTCGACGGCCACGAGTTCGATTACGTCTTTGTCTACCTCGACATCGACAGGACTGTCGAGCGCGAACAGCTCGATTACTTCTTTGTCGACGTCAACCTCGACGGGCCTGAGCACGGCAACGAGCGGAATCACGTCGCTGTCGACAGGGCTGAGTACGACCAACAGCACGGTCACGTCGCTGTCGTCGTCCACCTCGACCGGACTGTCGACGGCCACGAGTTCGATCACGTCGTTGTCAACGTCAACCTCGACGGGTCTGAGCACGGCGACGAGCGGAATCACGTCGCTGTCGACAGGGCTGAGTACGACCAACAGCACGGTCACGTCGCTGTCGTCGTCCACCTCGACCGGACTGTCGACGGCCACGAGTTCGATCACGTCGTTGTCAACGTCAACCTCGACGGGTCTGAGCACGGCGACGAGCGGAATCACGTCGCTGTCGACAGGGCTGAGTACGACCAATAGCTCGGTGACATCGCTGTCGTCGTCCACCTCAACTGGGCTGTCGACGGCCACGAGTTCGATCACGTCGTTGTCAACGTCAACCTCGACAGGTCTGAGCACGGCGACAAGCGGAATCACGTCACTGTCGACGGGGCTGAGTACGACCAACAGCACGGTGACATCGTTGTCGTCGTCCACCTCGACCGGGCTGTCGACGGCCACGAGTTCGATTACTTCTTTGTCTACCTCGACATCGACGGGGTTGAGCACGGCGACAAGCGGGATCACCTCGCTGTCGACAGGGCTGAGCACGACCAACAGCACGGTCACGTCGGTGTCGTCGTCCACCTCAACTGGGCTGTCGACGGCGACGAGTTCGATTACTTCGTTGTCTACGTCGACATCGACTGGGTTGAGCACGGCGACAAGCGGAATCACGTCCCTGTCGACGGGGCTGAGTACGACCTACAGCACGGTGACATCGTTGTCGTCGTCCACCTCGACCGGCCTGTCGACGGCCACGAGTTCTATTACGTCGTTGTCCACGTCGACTTCGACGGGCCTGAGCACGGCGACGAGCGGAATTACCTCGCTGTCGACGGGGCTGAGCACGACCAATAGCACGGTGACATCGCTGTCATCGTCCACCTCAACTGGGCTGTCGACGGCGACGAGTTCGATTACTTCTTTGTCTACCTCGACATCGACGGGTCTGAGCACGGCGACGAGCGGAATCACGTCGCTGTCGACGGGGTTGAGTACGACGAATAGCTCGGTGACATCGCTGTCGTCGTCCACCTCGACCGGACTGTCGACGGCCACGAGTTCGATCACGTCGTTGTCAACGTCAACCTCGACGGGTCTGAGCACGGCGACGAGCGGAATCACGTCGCTGTCGACGGGGTTGAGTACGACGAATAGCTCGGTGACATCGCTGTCGTCGTCCACCTCGACCGGACTGTCGACGGCCACGAGTTCGATCACGTCGTTGTCAACGTCAACCTCGACGGGTCTGAGCACGACCAATAGCTCGGTGACATCGCTGTCGTCGTCCACCTCGACCGGACTGTCGACGGCCACGAGTTCGATTACGTCTTTGTCTACCTCGACATCGACAGGACTGTCGAGCGCGAACAGTTCGATTACTTCTTTGTCGACGTCGACCTCGACGGGTCTGAGCACGGCGACGAGCGGAATCACGTCGCTGTCGACGGGGTTGAGTACGACGAATAGATCGGTGACATCGCTGTCGTCGTCCACCTCGACCGGCCTGTCGACGGCCACGAGTTCGATTACGTCTTTGTCTACCTCGACATCGACAGGACTGTCGAGCGCGAACAGTTCGATTACTTCTTTGTCGACTTCGACTTCGACGGGCCTGAGCACGGCGACAAGCGGAATCACGTCACTGTCGACGGGGCTGAGTACGACCAACAGTACGGTGACATCGCTGTCATCGTCCACGTCGACGGGGCTGTCGACGGCGACGAGTTCGATTACTTCTTTGTCGACGTCGACCTCGACGGGTCTGAGCACGGCGACAAGCGGGATCACATCGCTGTCGACGGGGTTGAGTACGACCAACAGCACGGTGACATCGTTGTCATCGTCCACGTCGACGGGGTTGTCGACAGCGACGAGTTCGATCACGTCGTTGTCGACGGGGCTGAGCACGACTAATAGCACGGTGACCTCACTGTCGTCGTCCACTTCGACGGGGTTGTCGACGGCGACGAGTTCGATTACTTCTTTGTCGACGTCGACCTCGACGGGGTTGAGCACGGCGACAAGCGGAATCACCTCGCTGTCGACGGGGTTGAGTACGACGAATAGCACTGTGACATCGCTGTCGTCGTCCACGTCGACGGGGCTGTCGACGGCGACGAGTTCGATTACTTCTTTGTCGACGTCGACCTCGACGGGGTTGAGCACGGCGACAAGCGGAATCACCTCGCTGTCGACGGGGTTGAGTACGACGAATAGCACTGTGACATCGCTGTCGTCGTCCACGTCGACGGGGCTGTCGACGGCGACGAGTTCGATTACGTCGTTGTCAACGTCAACCTCGACGGGTCTGAGCACAGCAACGAGCGGAATCACGTCACTGTCGACGGGTCTGAGCACGACCAATAGCTCGGTGACTTCGCTGTCGTCGTCCACCTCGACCGGACTGTCGACGGCCACGAGTTCGATCACGTCGTTGTCAACGTCAACCTCGACGGGTCCGAGCACAGCAACGAGCGGAATCACGTCACTGTCGACGGGTCTGAGCACGACCAATAGCTCGGTGACTTCGCTGTCGTCGTCCACCTCGACCGGACTGTCGACGGCCACGAGTTCGATCACGTCGTTGTCAACGTCAACCTCGACGGGTCTGTCGAGCGCGAACAGTTCGATTACATCGTTGTCGACGTCAACCTCGACGGGCCTGAGCACGGCGACAAGCGGAATTACGTCGCTGTCGACGGGTCTGAGCACGACGAAGAGCACGGTGACCTCGCTGTCGTCGTCCACCTCGACCGGACTGTCGACGGCCACGAGGTCGATCACGTCGTTGTCAACGTCGACTTCGACGGGCCTGAGCTCGGCGACGAGCGGAATTACGTCTCTGTCGACGGGTCTGAGCACGACGAAGAGCACGGTGACCTCGCTGTCGTCGTCCACCTCCACCGGGCTGTCGACGGCGACGAGTTCAATTACGTCGTTGTCCACGTCGACTTCGACGGGCCTGAGCACGGCGACGAGCGGAATTACCTCGCTGTCGACAGGGCTGAGCACGACCAACAGCACGGTGACTTCGCTGTCGTCGTCCACCTCAACTGGGCTGTCGACGGCGACGAGTTCGATCACGTCGTTGTCAACGTCGACTTCGACGGGACTGTCGAGTGCGAACAGTTCGATTACTTCGCTGTCGACGTCGACCTCGACGGGCCTGAGCACGGCAACGAGCGGAATTACCTCGCTGTCGACGGGGTTGAGCACGACT
>NZ_JAWJWL010000098.1:0-3404 GCF_034721475.1 Burkholderia alba
TGTCGATGGCGATCTAAAAGCGCGCAAATCTGGCGGCGAGAGCAAACGACGACAATTCGCCCTGATACAGAAATGGGGTTGATGGTGCGCGCGTAGCCGGGAGCCCGGAGGGCGAGCGGAAACGCGCGCGGCTGGCGCTCCGAATACTGGGGCGGGATGTGATAAAACGGCGGTGCACCGAGGAAACAGCAGGTGCGACGCCGTCCCGACCGGCAAGTTAGTCCGGTGCCGCACCTCCACTGGACCCGTAGACCCGCCCATCGGCGTGGTCGGGAGACTCGTGTGGCCCGAGTATTGCACCGCCCACGCGTCGCGTCGACTTCGTTCGACTCCGTTTCTTCGGCGTTTCCCGGGAACCGCCGATGTCCGAGGCCACGGGCCGCCTTTACCTTTGCGCGCGCTGTCGCGCCCAGGTTGTCATCTGCAAACCCTGCGATCGCGGCCAGCGCTTTTGCACTCGCGAATGCGCCCGTTCGACGCGGCGCGAGCGTGTGCTTGAGGCTGGTCGCCGCTATCAGGATAGTCGCTGCGGTCGTATGGTTCATGCCCTCCGGCAGGCCCGATACCGTGATCGCCGACAGAAAGTGACGCATCAGTGTTCACCTGCGCCGCTCGCGAATGATGTACTGCAGTCGTCCTCGAACGATGTCGCCATCGCGGTGGAAAACGTCGTCAAAAGTGCGGCGACATCCCGCGCTTTCCAGTGTGCGCATTGCGGTCGGTCGCTGTCGCCGTTTGTGCGACACGACTTTGTCCGGCGTCGAGGACGTGATGCCCGTTCCCTTGGCTCCGGAGATACCTCATGACGATCTCAGTTGACCTGGTGGCGCAGATCCTGCGCCTGTATCACGTGGAGAAGTGGCGCTGCAATACCATTGCGCGGCAGTTGCACGTCCATCACACCACGGTGTCGCGCGTGCTGGTTCAGGCTGGGTTACCGCGGCACGGTAAGCCATTGCGTGGGACGATGATCGATCCCTATCTGCCGTTCGTATTGCAGACGTTGGAGAAATTCCCTTCGCTGACCGCCAGCCGCCTGTACGAGATGGTGCGCGGGCGTGGCTATCGCGGCTCGGCCCATCACTTCCGGCATCTGGTGTCCCTGCATCGACCGCGGCGGCCAGCCGAGGCCTTCCTGCGGTTGCGCACCTTGCCCGGCGAGCAGGCCCAGGTCGACTGGGGGCACTTCGGTCACCTCGAGATCGGCCGTGCCCGCCGACCGCTGATGGCGTTCGTGATGGTCCTGTCCTACTCGCGCGACATCTATCTGCGTTTCTTCCTTGATGCGCGCATGGAAAACTTCCTGCGCGGGCACATCGGCGCGTTCAACACCTGGTGCGGACTGCCCAAGGTTCTGCTGTACGACAACCTGAAGTCCGCTGTACTCGAGCGCCAGGGCGATGCGATTCGCTTCCACCCGACGCTGCTCGCGTTCGCTGGCCACTATCGGTTCGAGCCGCGTCCGGTGGCGCCTGCCCGGGGAAACGAGAAGGGGCGGGTCGAGCGCGCGATTCGGCATATCCGCGAAGCCTTCTTTGCGGCGCGCACGTTCACCGACCTCGCCGATCTGAACGTGCAAGCCGAACGCTGGTGCCGCGGCCAGGCTGCCGATCGGCCGTGCCCCGAGGATCGCGAAATGACGGTGCGCGAGGCATTGGCTCGCGAGCAGCCGTTCCTGCTGCCATTACCCGACAACCCGTATCCCGTCGAAGAGCAACTCGCCGTCACGGTCGGCAAGACGCCGTACGCGCGCTTCGATCTGAACGACTACTCGGTTCCCCATCGCCACGTGCGCCGCACGCTGACGATCCGCGCCGATTCGGATCAGGTTCGCGTGTTCGACGGCGCCGAGATGATCGCCAGTCACCGGCGCAGCTACGACCGCGGCGCGCAAATCGAAGACCCGGCGCACATCCAGACGCTCAAGTCGTTCAAGCGTGCCGCCCGTCAACACCGCGGCGTCGACGGGTTGACCAAAGCCGTGCCGATCTGCCAGGTGCTGCTCGTGCGGGCCGCCGAGTGCGGCGCGATCACCACTGCGCTGCTGCGTCTGCTCGACCGGTACGGCGCGGCCGAGGTCCGGGGCGCGGTCGAGGAGGCGCTGCGCACCGGCTCCCCGCATTCGAATACGGTGCGCCTCGTGCTCGAACGACGGCGCATCGCGCGTGGGGCGCCGCCGCCTGTCGAGATCAACCTGCCCGAACACGTACGCAACAAGGACAGCCCGGTGCAGCCACACCGCCTCGATACCTACGACCAACTAAGCTCTGGAAACCGTGATGACGACACCGATACCGAACCCAATCCCGAATCCTGCTGATCTGCTGTACGAGCGCGTCAAGGCGCTGCGCCTGAATGGCCTTGCCAAGCACTGGAGCGAAGCCGTTGGCGCCCCGTGGGTCGAATCCCTAGTGCGTTGGGAGGAAGCCGAGCGCACCAATCGCTCGCTGCAACGGCGCATCCGCAGCTCCAAACTCGGCAAGTTCAAGGTGCTGGCCGACTTCGACTGGGGCTGGCCCAAGCGCATCGACCGGATGGCCGTCGAGGAACTGATGTCGCTCGGCTTCCTCGAGACCGCCACCAATATCGTGTTCACCGGACCCAACGGCGTAGGCAAATCGACGCTCGCCCTGAACGTGGCGCATCAGGCGCTGATTGCCGGCAGCCGGGTCATGTTCTGCTCGGCCGGCGCGATGCTCGGCGAGCTGGCAGCGCTCGACAGCGATTCCGCGCTGCGCCGCCGGCTGCACTACTATACGTCGCCGGATGTTCTGCTGATCGACGAGGTTGGCTACCTGTCCTACTCGAACCGCCACGCTGACCTGTTGTTCGAGATCGTGAGCCGTCGTTACGAAAAACGCTCGACCATCGTGACGACCAACAAGCCGTTCAAGGAATGGTCGGACGTGTTCCCGAATGCTGCTTGCGTGGTCTCGCTGATCGATCGCCTGGTCCACCGCTCCGAGGTGATTTCGATCGAGGGCGAATCCTACCGCCTCAAGGAGGCCCAGGAGAACAGCGAAGCACGGGCGCAGCGGCGCGGCACGAAGAAATCCTCTCGTCCGGACGCCGAGCCATGAAACCCGTGCTTCCTTCGGGACGCCGGCACGGATTGCCGTTCGTGCTGCCTGACGACTGGACGCCAGAGCAGGCGCTGGCCGTGTACGAACTGCTCGACGATCTGCTCACCGTGATCGGTAACGTCTACGGTGACCAGCTACACGCGCAACTGCGCCAGCAACGTGCACCGGTGCCGCCCGTCACTGCCACGCCGGATCCGCTCGATCCGTTCTGATTCTCTCTCATCGTTACGAACAACATGGGGCCTCACGGCCCCTTGTTCGTTGAGCAACTCTCTCAACCTTCCGTCGTCATTTACCCGCGCTTTTACGTCGCCGTCAACA
>NZ_JAWJWL010000099.1:0-3305 GCF_034721475.1 Burkholderia alba
AAGCGATTACGACGTTGAGAATCCGATAGGTCGGATCGGCCAGGACATCGAGCGACACCTTGTGTTCGACGATCGCGCCAACCGCATCGAGCGCCGAATCCTCACCCATCGCCTGAAAGCCGTCCGATCCTTGCACGGCGGTTTGATTGAAATTGTGGGTCCAGCCTTTACCCAGTGGGCCGGTTTCGTTGCGCATGCCAGAACTGTACAAACGCGTGAACGTCAGGCTTTGCGGGGACGCGCCGACACCGGAAGTCAGATCGTCGTTGTTATAGAGAAAGTTGCCCGCGACCGTGTCCACTGGATCGCCGACTGGAAGAGTGAACGGCGAGGCGTTCTGTAACGAGCTGGGTATCGGCTGATTCTTATTGACATTCAGGTTAGTCTGCAGTGCGGATAGGTTTGCCGTAGCGAACCCGCCGTGCAGATTCTGATTGATCAGTGCGCCAATGTACCGATCCGAGCCAATCACGAACCAGCCGGCGCCCGCCCAGTTGCCTTCGCCGATGTCGCATCGTGCCGGGACGACAACCCGTCGCCCCTGATTAATCTCGTTCGCGAAGTTGCCGAGATAGCCACCGCAATTGATGAGATTAGGCTGAACCTGGCTCGTGAAATTCGCCGAGCTGGCGTTGTAAATGCGCAGGCCCGCTGCTGAAGCGATGTCGATCAGCTTGACGGTCGACACGGCCGATACGCCGGTGGTCTGCTGAACGGCGGTCGATTCGAGGATGCTGCCGTGCGTTGCCCAATTGGCAAAGGAAGCACTTTCGTTATCGACCTTGCCATCGGGATTGGCCACTGCCAGTGCATTGGCGGGCAAATCGACGTAGGGCGTGTTGGTATACCCTGCGATCCCCACGCGGTGATGCGCCAGATTGACAGTCGTGTTCAGTTGCCCGGTAATGTAGCCAGACTGGTCATTCTGCGCCATCCATTGTGCGGCGATCACCGCGAGCGTCGAACCCAGCAAGGGTTCCGCTGCATCGGGTGTCCCCGATGCCCGTAAATCGCTGATCACGCGCCGATAGTTTTCCGAGGGTCCGCGTCCTGACGGTCCCCACCCATTTGATACGAGATAGGTATTCGTTCCGCCTGCCCAGAGATTCTGCGTTGCGCGCTGGTTGGAAGATTGCGAGGAGTAGGGGTGGATCACCGTCAGGGCGATCGAGGTCGCGCTACCTGGCGTGGCTGCCGAGCCGGGATTGCCGACCTGCACGCCATCGAGTTTCAGTACGGGCTGATTGGCCGAGTTGTAGGTGATCGTCAGGCGTTTGCCGTAAATGGCATCCGATGTGTAGGTCTGATCGATACCTTGATACTCGATACGCAGCGTCGGCTTGAGGCCAACGGGCACGTCGGGGTATTCGACGGCGCCCCAGCGGGTATCCTGGTACGGCAATGCGGTTTGTCGAAGCGTGCCGTAGAACTGATCGATCGTCTTGCCGCCGATGACGTCGTCGAGCGTCGCCGTCGGCATGTTGGTCCGCAGATAGCTGGCCAGACGGCTGGCATAGGATGTCAGATTGTTCCGGATATTCGTCCGGTTGATGTTCTGGACGTAGGTGGTTGTGACATCGGCCCCGGCGTACGCCGCTTGGAAATAGCTGTCGAAATCGTATCCGGTCGTGTCCGGACTCGCGAGCTTGATCCCGCCTTTACGGGTGTGCGTCTTGAACGACGGATCGAAGACATACCACGTCCCACCGATGTTCGCCTTCACCCACGCGTGCTCGATTGACAAACTCGTCATGGGCTTGCTCAGCCCCGGGCAAGATCCGCCGCCATCGGCGCCAAGTTCGTAGACAGGAATTTGACCTTGATTCAAGATGCTCGAGATGCCACAGACGTTGGACGTATCCACGCCCCACCATGCGGTGACTTGAGCCGGTGAAAGGGTGATCACACCCCGGACATAGCTGGCCTGGATATTCGAGGCCCGGAGTAGCTCCACCATCAGGGTCGCTTGATCGTAGTCGGTGCCCTGGTTGTCCAGCACGGCGCCCAGCCCGCCCTTCTGGACGCCGTAGATCGGGTAATACGCGATGTTGTTGCGGACGTACTGGTAGATGAGATCCGGGCTGTAGCGCAATGCGCGCGCCAGCTCCGCGATCGATGCCGGGCCGCGTGCGTTCGTATCGCCACCGACACGTGACGTTGCCAGCTTCTTTCCGGCGGACGCTGCCTGAGAAACCGGTGAAGCAACACCCTGATTCAGATTCGCAGGAAGCGCACGCTTCGGCAACTCGATGAGCGTGGATCCGCCGATGACGGGCGGCATGATGACGCGGATGGTGCCGCCCGGTGCGAAATTCCCAGACTCTGGCGGGCCGTTGCTCGCACCCGTTGCACCCAAGACACTGCGATCCGGTGTGGTCTCGGTTGGATAACTCACCGGCAGTTGCCCTGGAACGAGCTGCACACGATCTCCAGGCTTGATCGGCGAGGATTTCAGAATGGGCGGCAAGGCTGCGTTGGGTTTGCCCAATTGAATGGATGAAGCGGCTTGCGGCGCACTTGCGACAACCGGCTGAACCTGCGCGCTCACCGATATAGTGACAAGTGCGGCGATGGCAAAGCTTGCCCCGCGGAGAATGAACCGCTTCATGCTATTCATTTGCATTCCTGATTTATTCAGAAAAACCGGATCAATCGTGCCTGCTTCATTTCGTCGCGACGAAACGGGATCGTTCTCAATCCGTCCAATCACTTTGACGGCGAGGCATCCTGGTCCCACAAAGAAACCAACTGATGGCGGGCACAATCGCCGGGGCACCACCCGATCGGGTCGTCGTGACGGTCTGACGATTGCCGGCTTCATCGTAGGCGTACTGCACGTTGGTTTGCGCTTTACCTACCCCATAGGCTACCTGCGTCACGCGACCGAGCGCATCGTAGACGTAAGCCGCTGTTGCGTCCGCCCGAGCGGACAGCGCAGCGAAAAACAGGATCATGCCGACCGCCCATTTCGCGAGCATGCGTTCCTCCCCCTTACCGCTCGTTGATTGCCGAATCGTCATCAATTCGGGCTGCTGTAGATCCCTAAAATGCCCGGGCGTCCTGTCGCACATCCGCTAATCACGAGACGAATCGAGAGATTCGCATTCAACGCGGTCAACAGCATGGCTTGTTGCGAATGATTGGAGACATCACCGGCTGTGGCATAGGCGTCAGACAACGGACAGTTATCTGGGTTGATGGGGGGAGTGGCGGTCTTCACCAACATTCGGTCCACACCCCAATCGGTAATGAGTTCGGTGATTTTGGCGGGCTGAGTGAACCCATCCGCAAAGGCACTCATGGGC
>NZ_JAWJWL010000100.1:0-3215 GCF_034721475.1 Burkholderia alba
TACGTTCCTTCCAGCTCGCGTAATCGAGACTGTTGCGGATCAGATGGACGATACAGGTCTGTAGCGTGGTCGCCGGAAATACGGCGGCCAGCGCCTCAGGCATGCCCTTGAGGCCGTCGGTTACGGCGATCAGGATGTCGTTCACGCCGCGCGTTTTCAAATCGTTGAATACCTTCATCCAGAACTTCGCGCCCTCCGTGCCTTCGATCCACAGGCCCAGGATGTCGCGCGTGCCGTCCGCCAGAACGCCCAGCGCCAGATAGATGGCCTTGTTGCGGACGACGGCGTCTTCGCGGATCTTGACCCGCAGCGCATCGAAGAACACCACGGGGTACATCGGTTCAAGCGGTCGCGACTGCCAGGCAATCACCTCGGCCATGACCTCGTCGGTCACCGAACTGATGAACTCGGGCGACACCTCCGTGCCGTACTGCTCCAGCAGGAAACCCTGAATCTCCCGGACCGTCATGCCGCGGGCATACATGGCGACGATCTTGTCGTCGAAGCCGGTGAAACGACGCTCATGTTTGGGAATCAGCAGCGGTTCGAAGCTGCCATCTCGATCGCGCGGCACGTCGATGCGAAGCGGGCCGTCTTCCGTCAATACCGTCTTGGCGCCACGGCCATTGCGCTGATTGGCAACGTGGGCGGGCTTGGCGCCGCCGGGCGGGTAGCCCAGGTGGTGGTTCATCTCACCACCCAGTGCTCGTTCGATCAAGGCCTTCTTGAAGGCCAGCGACGCGGCGTGAATGGCTTCGGCCGTCATCGGGCCGTTGCCGAATTGTTCCAACAGTTCAGGCGGGATCGCCGGCAGCTCTGCCGGTTTGGCTTTCGGTTTGCCGGGCATATTGACTCCTTGGCGTCATGATATGCCTCGAACACGAAATTAATGACAGGCCCAGGCCGCCTTGTTTCATGAGACGACGCACGACTTTCGCTGGTACATGGTCAGTTCAATTTAACAATAAGCATCACTAACGGGTTTGGTTGGCTCCAGAAGATAGTTCACGACCTTGTCATCGATGCAGCGGAATCCTTCGGCTAACACAAATGTATGGCCATTACCCTCGCGCACAAGCAACGGGCTGCCGAAGGCCGCCGACATCTTGACCGCGTTTCCGTAGGGAGTCGTTGGATCGCCGGTCTGCGCCACAAATAGCAGCGAAGGGAGGCGTTTGTCGCGTGATGGCGTTGCGGCTGTCATTCTTGCGCCGAAGGGCCAACCAGCACAAGTCCTATCCGCCAACTCCGCCGTTGCTTCCTCGGAAATCGTTACAAAGGTTCCCCTGAGGATGCTTTCCGGCGCCACATTGGGCAAAGGCCCATAATCGGAACACGTAATGACTAAGCTAGCCTTGGCTTCGTCTTGCTTATAAAACTGGGGCGTATCCAATAATTCTGCCGTTTGGACACTGACCTTCAATTGCCGAAGTTCTGTCAGGGTTCGGGCCAACTCGGGCCAGTTTCTGTCCCAAAATAAGGCACTTTGTGTGTAGCCATGGATCTGATCTGCCGAAACCGGCTGCCCATCAGGCTTACGAATCGCGCCGGTTGAAGCACGCGATAGCAATGTCCTATAGGCGTCGAGCGCTTCAACCGGTGATTTCGTAAGCGGACACCCAGCAATCCCAGCGCAATAACGTGCAAAACGATAAAATGCTAGGTTGATGCCGCGGCTCTGATTGACCCTCCATGCTGCGTAGTTTTCCGATAAGTCGACCACGCCATCGAGTACCATGGCGCGAACGTTTTGCGGGTAATGTTCAGCATAGAGTTGCGCCACTGCCGTACCGTATGAATACGCGAGCAGCGTAATTTTTTCTTCGCCAAGTGCCACACGTATGCCTTCCAGATCATCCACTGCATCGAGCGTCGAAAGATGAGAGATAAAAGATTCCTTGGTCATCGTTGTGCATGATCTTAGCCATTCTGACGAGTAGGGACCGATTTTTGGATCGGTAGTACATCTAATCTTTGGTTCAGATTGACCGACGCCTCGAGGGTCATATGCAATAATGTCGAAATGCTTACGAAGCTTGCTTGTCTCGGCGGATTGCGCAAGCGAGAGACCCACGCCAGGTATGCCCGGGCCGCCAGAGACTAGGATCAATGAACCCATTTTGTGATCTGTCGCCGGCAGTTTAGTCATTGCGAGTTTGACGACTTCGCCTGCTTGCTGCTGGCGCATGCGCTGCATTGGAACATTCAACGTGCCGCAAACCCTGTCCAGCTCAGTTGAACTCAAGTGCCAAGCATCGGAACAGGCTCCCCAGCTTACCGCCTCGTTCACCGCCCAAGCTGCCCCCTTTTTATCTTCGTCGGCATTCCTGAAGCCGGCCCTCGTCCCCACGCCAATGGCGGTCAATGTAAGCAAACCGATCCAGATCGCTTGGATAAAATTACCCGATTTCATAAGTATGCTGGTAAATGAGATTGAAGTTTGTTAGCTTCGGCGAACTGTATATGGAGTCCGGGGAGCAATGGAACAGCCAACCGACTTAGTGTCCGTTCAACTGTCGTTCGCCCTCCCCAACGGGCGTAGTTCACCCCGCGCGACCGCCTCGGGTACCGAGAACGAATAGCGCCCGAGCATGTTGATGTGCTCGTGGCCGAATGGCGACAGCCGGATCTCATCCTCGGGCCGCACCGGATAGCCTTCGCTGCGCAACTGCGTCAACACCGCGTCCATGTACAAGGTGTTCCACAGCACGATCATGTTCACGACCAGGCCGAGCGCGCTCAACTGGTCTTCCTGCCCTTCGCGGTAGCGCTGGAACAGTTCGCCGCGCTTTCCGTGGAAGACGTCGCGCGCCAATGCGTGACGGCCTTCGCCGAGATTGAGCTGAAGCAAGGTGCCGCGGCGACGGGCCTCGTCATCGATGAAGTTCAGCGTATGGATGGTCTTGTCGATGCGGCCAATTTCGGCAATGGCCTGCGCCAGGCTGGTCGGACGCTCGTCGACCTGCAAGGTGCGCATGATGCCCATCGCCGGCACCATGCCGAGCTTGAGCGAGCCGATCAGGCGAAGCACGTCGTCCCAATGCCGCGTGATGCGCTCGAGGTTCACCCGCTGCCGTGCCAACGCGTTCAACTCGCCGTAGTCGGCCTGGGCATCGATGCGCCAGAAGCGTGTACCGCCAACTGGCCGATCTCGAACAACCTGTGCGAGAACGCGATCCGGCCGTTCGTCGTCGGCCGCAAGGGCTGGCTGTTCT
>NZ_JAWJWL010000101.1:0-3193 GCF_034721475.1 Burkholderia alba
CGTTCGACGTCGACGCCGCCGATGCGGATCGTGCCGCCCGACGGCGCGAGCACCCCGAGCAGCACGTTGATCAGCGTGGTCTTGCCGCAGCCCGACGGGCCGACGATCGCGACCGATTCGCCCGGCTCGATCTTCATCGATACGCCGTCCAGCACGAGCGGCTCGCCGTCGGCGTAGCGGAACGCGAGCTGCTCGGTTTCGATGCTGGCGACCAGGTTGTCGCTTTCGCCCGGCACCTGCCGCAGGCTGGCGTCGGGTTCGGGCTTGGCGAACACGATGTCGGCCAGACGCTCGCCCTGCAGCTGCAGCATCTTGACCTCGAAGAACTTGTCGATCAGGCTGCCCACCCGGCTGTCGAACTGCCCCTTGTACGCATTGAACGCCATCAGCACGCCGACCGTGAACTGGCCGTCCATCACGAGACGCGCGCCCAGCCAGATGATCACCAGCCCTTCGAGGCCGAACAGCAAGCCGTTCAGCTGCTGGTACAGCAGCTGCAGCTTCTGCACGTGCAGGCCCGCGTTGATCTGCTCGACCAGCAGCGTGAGCCAGCCCGAGCGCCGCTCGTTCTGCCGGTTGAAGAGCTTGATCGTCTTCACNCGTTGATCTGCTCGACCAGCAGCGTAAGCCAGCCCGAGCGCCGCTCGTTCTGCCGGTTGAAGAGCTTGATCGTCTTCACGCCGCGCACCGTTTCGAGGAAGTGGCTCTGCTGCTTGGCGGTGTGGACGATCTGCTCTTCGGTCGCCCGCCGTAGCGGCAAGTACCAGAGCGCGCGCAGCAGCGCGTAGAGCAGCATCGTGCCGAGCGCGATCAACCCCAGCTTCCAGCTGTAGATGAACATCATCGCGAGCGTGACGATCGTCATCAGCCCGTCGATCACCGCGCTCAGNGCTCTGCTGCTTGGCGGTGTGGACGATCTGCTCTTCGGTCGCCCGCCGTAGCGGCAAGTACCAGAGCGCGCGCAGCAGCGCGTAGAGCAGCATCGTGCCGAGCGCGATCAACCCCAGCTTCCAGCTGTAGATGAACATCATCGCGAGCGTGACGATCGTCATCAGCCCGTCGATCACCGCGCTCAGGAACGAGGTCGTGAGCGTCTGCTGGATCGTGTCGACCGCGCCGAAGCGCGACACGACGTCGCCCAGGTGGCGGCGCTCGAAGTACTGCACCGGCAGGCTCAGCAGATGCGTGAACACGTTGGCGCGCCACTGCACGTTGAGCGTCGTGCCGAAGTACATCAGCGCCCACGCGCGGATCGCGCTGGTCGCCTGCTGCATCAGCAGCAGCAGCCCGAAACCGAGCGCGAGCACCGTCAGCAGATCGCGGTCGGCGCTGACGATCACTTCGTCGATCACCCATTGCAGGAAGAACGGCGACGCCAGCGTGAACACCTCCAGCGCGATCGCGAGCAGCAGGATCTGCCCGAGCGAGCGCGACAGCCCGGTGACCGGCCCGAGCAGCGCGCGCAGCTTGACGGTGGGCGACGCCTCGCGCGGCTTGAAACCGCTCGCGGGCCACAGCTCCAGCGCGACGCCGGTGAACGCGTCCGACACCTCGTCGAAGGTGAGTTTGCGGACACCCTGCGCCGGATCGTGGATCGTCACGGTCTTGCCGTTCACTTCGCGCAACACCACGAAGTGGTTGAAATTCCAGTGCAGGATGCACGGCACGCGCAACTGGGAGAGATGGTCGAGATCGAGCTTGAGCGCGCGGGTGCCGAGATCGAGGCGCTGCGCGACCTCGATCACGCGGCCCAGGCCGACGCCCTTCAGCGATACCGGAAACTGGCCGCGCAACGACGCCAGATCGATGTGATGTCCGTGATAGCCCGCGACCATCGCGAGGCACGCGAGGCCGCACTCCGCGGCTTCGGTCTGCAGGGTCACCGGAAGCTTATTGCCGATGCCGAATGAAAGGCGATCCAGAAGGGACATGAGTAGGCGCCGCGTCAGAGTTTGCCGGTGAGGCTGTAAAGAGGTTCGAGCACCCATTCGTACAGGCGGCGGCGTTCCTGCAGGACGTCCGCCTGCAGGGCCATGCCGGCCTGCAGCGGCTGCGGCTTGCCGTAGGCGGTCACGTGCTGGGATTTCAGCGCGACGGTGATCCGGTAGTAGGTGCCTTCGTTGCCGGTGGGCCCGCCGCTGGTGGCGAGTTCCGAGGGCGACAGCGCGGTGCGGGCGATCGACACGACGCTCGCCTCGTACTGGCCGAACTTCTGGTACGGATAAGCCTGATAGCGGATCAGCACCGGATCGCCGACGTGGATGAAACCGACCGCGGCGCTCGGCACGAACAGGTACGCCTGCCAATGCGCATTCGTCGGCACGATGCTGGCGAGCGGGTGGGTGGTGTCGGCCATCTGGCCCGGCTCCGCGATCACGGCGGTGGCGGTGCCGGTTTCCGGCGCGGCGATCACCAGCTCGCGCTTCGCTTCGCTCTCGATCAGGCTCTGATCGACGTCGATCACGCTGCGGTCGATCTGCGACAGCTGGTTCTGCTGCTTGAGCGACAGGCCGGCGAGATCGTTGGAGGCTTCCTTCAGCAACTGGGCGGTGCTGGCGCGGTCGCGCTGCAGGCTGTTGAGTTTGGAGCGCTGATCGAGCAGGTCGGCTTCGCGCTGCTGGGCCTGGTCCGTCGAGATGTAATCCTTCGCGAGCAGGCTCGCGTAGCGCGCGGACGCATCGGCGGCGAGCGAGGTGCGGGTGCGCTGAGCGGCGAGCTGATCGTCGATGCCGGCAAGCTGGGTGCGCAGACTGGCGATCTTGGCCTGCAGGGTATCGCGTTCGTCGCCCTGCAACTGGCGCGTCTTGGCCATTTCCTGCTGCAGCGACGCCTTGCGCTGCTGCGCCTGGCCGATGAGGGCGGCCTGGGTGTCGCCGGCGACGGCGCTCTGCAGGTCGGTCGAGATCGTGTAGAGCGCCTGGCCGCGCGTCACGCTCTGGCCTTCGACGACATGCTTGCTGAGTACGACGCCGGGCTGCTTCGCGTAGAGCTTCACGAGGCCGCTGTCGGGCGTGAGCACGCCTTCGACGGTGGTGCGGCGCGTGTAGCTGCCGAACACGAAGAACAGGATCACGACGAACGCCATGCAGATGGCGGCCGCCGTGAGCAGGACGAACGACACCGGCCGGATCAGGACGATCTCGCCGAGGGTCTGCGTGCGCTGGGCTTCCTGCGCGGCGGTGCGAAAGAGTGG
>NZ_JAWJWL010000102.1:0-3100 GCF_034721475.1 Burkholderia alba
ACGGGTTGATGCCATCCCGCCAATCGGCGGCAAACGCGGCAGACCACGATCGAAACCGCGCGTCGTTCAGGGCGACAAAGGCTACGATCACGACAAATACCGCCGCTTATTACATGCTGCCGGCATGACCCCTGAAATAGCGCGGCGCGGCCAGCCCCATGGCAGCAGTCTGGGCAAAACCCGCTGGGTCGTCGAGCGGACCATCTCGTGGCTACATAACTTCCGGCGACTGCGTATCCGCTTCGAGCGCTTGGCGTTCATTCATGAAGCTTTCCTGAGGCTGACCTGCTGCATCATTTGCTGGCGACACTTGCAAAACTCATTTTGTTAAGACTTCTAAGAAGAGGACGCCGGGCCCCTTCGTTTCGATGTGATGGCGTTTCAGGGATGGGCCACGGCCGCAGGACGCTAGGCCGCGGCGCTCCCGCGCATGGAGGCGGCACCGGTCAGTGACAATTCCGGTAGCGAAGAGCCCGCATTCTTTAAGAAATCGTAACTAGACCGACATCCCCAAGTTTTGCACGCCCTCACGGGCGTAAGAGGTGAGCATCTCATAAAACAGCGGACGAATTTTGGGTAATGCCGATGAAAAGACGTGTGTATCTGATCACATCCGGCGGAAACCGATATCCCTTGAATGAAATCGGTTCATCGACCGGCGGCAACTGAATAACAGAGGCTTTACTCATGTCCCATTTTAGCCAAAACCGCTGACCTCTTTGCCACGTTGACAATACCGTTCGTTCGCGTAGAGCTTCCAGTATAGCAAACTGGCTTATTGCGATAGAGTCGGCTGTTCGATGTATTTTGTTTTAAATCCGATTTGCAGACTCCCTGCGATTTGAGCGTTAATTAGATCGAAGCCTTGCACGCCCGGAAATCTGTAGGGGCTGATTACCTGCAGAGCGAATTCATCGAACCCTGGAATCTTATCCCACTCCTTGCGAGCCGCGTTTTCGCGTATTCTGTTAATGACTTTTTCATCAAAAGTAACAACTACTGCAGTCAAAGATGCTAACGCCGCGCTTACCATAAAGCATGGAAGATTGAGAGCGGTTCCTATTTTTGTAATCATGCCCGTACTCTGCAAGGCAACCTGGGATGCCGTTTCGTCTGCTATTGCTGTCGCGGTGTCGGCTGATATAGTATCAAATGTTCCATCAGGTAATTCATAAAAGAACTCTCCTGCATTTGATGCTTCATCGACAACTTCAGCTACTTCAGCAGAAGCTGCAAAGGCTTTATAAGTTGCTACACCAATAGGTCCGACGGCAAATATCAATGCCAGTCCGGCGCCAACGGCGGCTTCAATAGTCAACCGATCGATTGCCGCGTCAGTCTTGGTGAATGTTACTTTAAGATCCGGTTTTTCTCGAGTGTCGAACCAGAAAATTTTCCTACCTCCCTTTTCTTGAAGAGTCAATCTCACATTCTCGGTGTAGTCTATGTGAACATCAAAATCAGTATTTGCTGAATAAGTAAGATCCTTGAATTTAATCTGTACATTATCTTCTTGCAACGTCATTTCGAATTTGCCTTTTCCTATTATTATTTCCGTAGAAGTATAAATCTCAATTTCCGATCCTATTGCATGAAGAATGTACTCATCACTCTGAGCATCCCTGCTCAATAGCCATTGTTCTCCGGGAACAGTTACCTCAACCTTATAGTCGCTTAAATCCAGTAACCAGTCGGCGAGAGCGCTTTCGAGGGCTGGCGAGATGATTTGATTGTCGAGTTCAGTCGAGAATGCTTTTTTATCGATCGCCCCTTTCTTTTTTTCATCCATTTCAAATTTTCCCAGCCGCAAATCTTTACCATTATTAATGGTCAATCCATCATTTACAATATAGAAGTCGCTATCCAAAGATCCCTTGAATAGCGCGCGAGCACCCACCAACAGCATGTTTTTCACGAACATTGGACCGCTGATGAGGAAGCCTGCATCTGCTCCATTGGGGATCGCGTTTGGCGATACTTGGTGATTGGCTGCACTCACGTTTTGGGTTGTCATGGAAAGTACACTGAAAATACTCGAGTTAGGAGGGCCGTTGTCGATTACAGCGTAGCTTGCCTCAGTAGGAGCGATCCAAGAGAATTGTGGTGATTTTGAAATGATAGGATTCAAATTCAAGCTTGAGAAAACGTGATTGAATTCGCCGATGTTCTTATTAAACCAGGCGCTGAATAATTCAGATAAAATAGCAGCCGCAATCCCTTCGGTAGGGTTGTGTGTGATGTTGAAAATAAGAATCGCCGGTTCGCCATCAATTATTTCTTTTTCTATTATTTTTAGATTGACGTCCCAACTTGTTTCATACTGATACACACTAATAAATTCATCCTTGTTTCTTTCTTTATCTTCTTGATAAAATAAATAAAAATAAATTTTTCCGTCTAAAATTATCCACTCAACCCCCTTGTTACTCTTGTCTTTCTTTATAAGTTGAGCGGTGGATTTGTCGGATAATTTTTTCCCTTTGTTGGAGAACTCATCTTTTAGTTGGGAGGGAATCTGATTTCCGTCCAAGGATGCGCGGATTGTGTCGATCAGCGTATTTCCACTCATCACGAAGGCGAACTGATCGGGATTGGGAATCCACTCCATGCCGACTTCGATGAACACGTCGACGCCAGCGAGGGGATAGTTCTTCTCTTTGGTGAAATACGTTCCCGATGTGATGGGGCATTGCATGCGAACATTTTTTCCGTCCCCACCCGGCGTCAATTGCCAGGGGCCGAAGATCGCATCGATTTTGTAGCTGTCGTCGTCGTCCGCGCTCTGGACGANGATCGCATCGATTTTGTAGCTGTCGTCGTCGTCCGCGCTCTGGACGATGTGTTTGGCGTTGTTGTCGGTGGTGCTCCAGGACGCTTTGATAGCCGCGTTGGCGCCATCGAAGTAAATGGCGAAGACACTGTCCCAGCCGTAAGTATCCGCGCTTGAGCTGCCGGTGGGTTGTTCGTCGCGAGCAAAAAATTTTTGATTCATGGTACCTCCGGATGTGAGAAACCCACCTTCCGCAACAACCATGCCAAATTGCTAACGCGTTGTTCCGTATCGAAAAATCGAATGGATGCCATAGTCGGGATTGCGGGA
>NZ_JAWJWL010000103.1:0-3076 GCF_034721475.1 Burkholderia alba
TCCACCTCGACCTCGACCGGCGTCACGTCGCTGTCCACCGGCCTTTCGACCACCAACAGCACCGTCACCTCGCTGTCGACTTCGACTTCGACTGGCATCTCGACCGCCAACAGCTCGATCGCCTCGCTGTCCACGTCGACCTCGACCGGCATCGGTTCGCTGTCCACCGGCCTCTCGACCACCAACAGCAACCTCACGTCGCTGTCGACTTCCGCTTCGACCGGCATCAGCTCGCTGTCCACCGGCCTGAGCACCGTCACGACCACCACCAACAACCTCGGCAACAGCACCGCCGCGGCGCTCGGCGGCGGTTCGACCTACAACCCGGCCACCGGCACCGTTTCCGCCCCGGCCTACGTCACCTACAACGCCAACGGCACCACCACGACCAACAACAACGTCGGTTCCACCATCAACAACATCAACAGTCAGGGCATCAAGTACTTCCACGCCAATTCCACCGGCCCTGACAGCACCGCTACCGGCACCGACGCCGTCGCCATCGGCACCGGCGCCGTCGCCGGTACCAACAACTCCGTCGCCCTCGGCGCCAATTCCGTCACCGCCGCCGCCAACCCGACCAGCAGCGCCACCATCGGCAGCACGACCTACAGCGGCTTCGCCGGCGCCACGCCTGCCGGCGTCGTCAGTGTCGGTGCGCCCGGCTCGGAACGCCAGATCACCAACGTCGCCGCCGGCCAAGTCACCGCCACCAGCACCGACGCGATCAACGGCAGCCAGCTTTACTCCGTGGCTTCCCAGGTCAGCAATGCAACCAGCGCGATTTCCTCGCTGTCCACGGGCCTCAGCACCACCAACAGCAATGTCGCTTCGCTCTCGACGTCGACTTCGACCGGCATCAGCTCGCTGTCCACCGGCTTGAGCACCACCAACNGGCTTCCCAGGTCAGCAATGCAACCAGCGCGATTTCCTCGCTGTCCACGGGCCTCAGCACCACCAACAGCAATGTCGCTTCGCTCTCGACGTCGACTTCGACCGGCATCAGCTCGCTGTCCACCGGCTTGAGCACCACCAACAGCACCGTCACCTCGCTGTCGACCTCGACCTCGTCCGGCATTTCGTCGGCCAATAGTTCGGTGGCCTCGTTGTCGACGTCGACCTCGACCGGCATCAGCTCGCTGTCCACCGGCCTCTCGACCACCAACAGCACCGTCACCTCGCTGTCGACCTCAGCTTCGACCGGCCTCTCGACCACCGACAGCTCGATCGCTTCGCTGTCCACCTCGACTTCGACCGGCATCACCTCGCTGTCCACCGGCCTCTCGACCACCAACAGCACCGTCACCTCGCTGTCGACCTCGACCTCGACCGGACTCTCGTCGGCCAACAGCTCGATCGCTTCGCTGTCCACCTCGACGTCCACCGGCGTCAGCTCGCTGTCCACCGGTTTGAGCACCGCCAACAGCACCGTGACGTCGCTGTCGACCTCGGCTTCGACTGGCATCTCGACGGCTAACAGCAGCATCGCCTCTCTGTCCACGTCGACCTCGACCGGCATCGGTTCTCTGTCCACCGGCCTGAGCACCACCAACAGCACCGTGACGTCGCTGTCGACTTCGACCTCGACCGGCCTCTCGTCGGCCAACAGCTCGATCGCGTCGCTGTCCACGTCGACCTCGACCGGCATCGGGTCTCTGTCCACCGGCATGAGCACCACCAACAGCACCGTGACGTCGCTGTCGACTTCGACCTCGACCGGCCTCTCGTCGGCCAACAGCTCGATCGCGTCGTTGTCCACGTCGACCTCGACCGGTGTCAGCTCGCTGTCCACCGGCCTCTCGACCACCAACAGCACCGTCACCTCGCTGTCGACTTCGACCTCGACCGGCCTCTCGTCGGCCAACAGCTCGATCGCGTCGCTGTCCACGTCGACCTCGACCGCCAGCAGCTCGCTGTCCACCGGCATCAGCACGGCCAGCAGCAACGTCGCGTCGCTGTCGACGTCGACCTCGACCGGTATCAGCTCGCTGTCCACCGGCCTCTCGACCACCAACAGCACCGTCACCTCGCTGTCGACTTCGACCTCGACCGGCCTCTCGTCGGCCAACAGCTCGATCGCGTCGCTGTCCACGTCGACCTCGACCGGCATCAGCTCGCTGTCCACCGGCCTCAGCACGACCGACAGCAGTGTCGCGTCGCTCTCGACGTCGACGTCGACCGGTATCAGTTCGCTGTCCACCGGCCTCAGCACTGCCAGCAGCAACGTCGCGTCGCTTTCGACGTCGACCTCGACCGGTATCAGCTCGCTGTCGACCGGCCTCAGCACGACCAACAGCAATGTCGCTTCGCTCTCCACGTCGACGTCGACCGGCATCAGCTCGCTGTCCACCGGTTTGAGCACCACCAACAGCACCGTGACGTCACTGTCGACCTCGACCTCGACCGGCCTCTCGTCGGCCAACAGTTCGATCGCGTCGTTGTCCACGTCGACCTCGACCGGCATCGGCTCGCTGTCCACCGGCATCTCGACCACCGATAGCACCGTCGCGTCGCTGTCCACGTCGACCTCGACCGGCATCAGCTCGCTGTCCACCGGCCTCTCGACCACCGATAGCACCGTCGCGTCGCTGTCGACCTCATCCTCGACCGGCATCAGCTCGCTGTCCACCGGCCTCAGCACGACCGACAGCACGGTCGCTTCGCTCTCCACGTCGACTTCGACGGGAATCAGCTCGCTGTCCACCGGCCTGTCGACCACCGACAGCTCGATCGCGTCGTTGTCCACGTCGACCTCGACCGGCATCGGCTCGCTGTCCACCGGCCTCTCGACCACCAACAGCAGCCTCACCTCGCTGTCGACCTCATCCTCGACCGGCATCAGCTCGCTGTCGACCAGCATCAGCTCGATCACCACCAACACCAACAACCTCGGCAACAGCACCGCCTCGGCACTGGGTGGCGGCTCGACCTACAATCCGACGACCGGCACCGTCTCCGCGCCGTCCTACGTCACCTACAACAACAACGGCACCACCACCACCAACAACAACGTCGGCTCCGCGATCGACAACATCAACGCGAACGGCATCAAGTACTTCCATGCCAATTCGACCGA
>NZ_JAWJWL010000104.1:0-3027 GCF_034721475.1 Burkholderia alba
AGTCAATCGCGTTGACACAGATCAATCCGATTCAGTGAACTGGATCGAGGGTGACGTCGTGCTCGTTCCAGCGGATGCGGTGCATGTCTTCGAGAGCGTCAGATTGTTGGATTCGCCGGTCGCGCCGTTCGCTGCGGTGATGGAGGGGCCGCCGCATTTCGGCGCAGCCGTACTTCCATCATTCACGGCGATCTTCAGCGTGATGGAAACCCCTTTATTAAAGGTTGCGACCGAGCCGCCGCCGTTACCAACCAGATTGAATTCCGCAGAATTCCACCATGCGCCAAGATCGGTCGTGTTGCCGGGCTGGCTGGCGGAATAAGCTTCCGTGCCATCCGTGAAGGTGACCGTATCGTTGCCGTTGACGGAGGCGGATCCCGACAACTTCAGGCTGGCCAACTGGCTCGCCGCGACAGCGGGGACGGTAGTCGCCGAGCTGTTGGTATAGCAAGCTGCCCCATTACTGTCAGTGGCGTCCCCCCATCCCGACGGGCAGCCCAAATTGCTGTAGTCATTCGCGGACGGATAGACCCAGTTCTGAATGAAAACCTGGGGTTCGGCGGGGGAACCACTGGCATTGGGGGCCGACGGATCATAGTTGTTGTTGGTCGAGTAGACAAATTGCTCCCATACCGTGCAGCTTGCGTATCCGAAATTCGAGCAGGCTGCCGCCGAGGTGCTTTGATTGCTGTTCAACTGCAACGTATATTGATTGCTCCCGGTGATGCCGACATCCGGCGCGTATTCGGGGTTATTGACGCCCTTCTCCGAGGTAATCCCGGTCGCTGACGGGAAACTTCCCACCGCCGAAATGATCGCGGAGGTTGTTTTGATGATGTAGTCGTTGCCGTTGCCCGCCGTATCAGGAATCGACGCCGAAAGCCCGTCTTCCGCGCGCACGATCTTCCTGCGCGGCGCGGGTCGCGCGGATCGATTGGTCGGCTCCGGGCCGCAGACGACTCTCGCCCAGGTCATGCTGGGGTAGGAGGCATGAAAACAGCCCGTCGTGGGGGGCGCGACTTGCTTGATGTTCTCGCGCCAGGTTGCCTGCGCTCCGGCCTGCGCCTGAGCCTGGGTTTGAGCCTGACCGCCAAAGCTGTTGGCAAGCTGTCCCGCATGCGCGGACAACGGGATCGCGCTCGTCAGGAGCCCCGCCCCCGCGATAGCGGCAGCAGAGGTGAGTTGACATGTCGCCAGCCATAGTTTCAATCGCATCGCTTTCTCCAGTGGGCATAACGTCGTATGGCCTTCGTCCCCGGACTATCCAGGGCCCCGACCGCCGTACAGCAAACCGTCGCAAATTCGTATGGGGTACCGCGAATCTCAATATTTGGAATTGTGTGGCAATCCTAAATGTCATGTGGCCGGAAAAGCCGCTATTGCTTAACCGGTATGGTCATCTGGATTGCAAAACGGGTGATTCCTGGAACAACTGCTTCGAGCCGATGATGCCGTCATGCTTCGCGCCGGTACGAACAATGCGACTGGCGGTTCCGCTTGGCCTTCGCCGCATGCGTTGCTGCGCCGGCTTCACGCGGGTCAAGCCCGTTCAGGCTATGCGACGATCCGCGTGCACCGCTGATGTGCGTCCATGACGGCACTGTTCGATTTGACGAACTCGGACCGACAAGACTGCCCGACAACCCTGATCCGGACGCATCTTCAGACAACGCGAGCGCGCGGCTTGAACATGCATCGACAATCTCTCGATCCGTTTTGCTTCTGGTGTGCTGCCGACGGGGCCTGCTGAATCCCTCGGGACGCTCGCGTATCTTGTCCCGGGATGGCATCCACCCGCCGTTGAGCGGATCGACGTCTCATGACACCGGGAATGAATCGCAAGCGAAAAGGATAGGGAAAATTCGACCTCGGAGACACCCTCTGGATGTAAGTATTATTAAATAATAATGTTAGCAATTTGTTTGAATTTATTAAGCCATACTAACTGCTATTGCCATTTGCATGAAAGAATGCAACGACAAATCCTGTTCGTCAAACTTTTTTTGATGAACACAGTGCACACATCACGCATCGTTCGCTAGGCCGCCCCCAACGTCGCAAGCGGCAACGCCCGCCCGCCGCTCGCGCAGCGCCACTTTCTCTACGACGTGGCGCANACAAATCCTGTTCGTCAAACTTTTTTTGATGAACACAGTGCACACATCACGCATCGTTCGCTAGGCCGCCCCCAACGTCGCAAGCGGCAACGCCCGCCCGCCGCTCGCGCAGCGCCACTTTCTCTACGACGTGGCGCAAGTCCGCGCCAACCTGTACTCCCTCGTCGAGACGTGCAAGGCGAACGGCGTCGATGCTTATCGCTATCTTGTCTGGATGTTTAGAGATGGCTTCAAAAAGGCCCCATGGGGCTGCTAACTTTCGCGGCAAGCTGTTAAACCTCAGGCCTCGGAATAACCGAGGCCGAGGAGATGGGCAAGCCGATCATCGACGACGAACTGTGGGTATTGATCGAGCCGTTACTACTGCCACTCAAGCCACGGCGCGAGAAGAACCCAGGCCGCTTGCCTGTTTCGAATCGTGCCGCGCTGACCGGCATCCTGTTCGTTCTCAAGACGGGACTGCGCTGGCGCGACCTGCCCGCCGAGATGGGCTGCGGCCCGGGCGTGACTTGCTGGCAACAGCTACGCGATTGGCAGGCTGCAGGCGTATGGGATCGCCTGCACGAGTTGCTGCTCGCGAAGCTGCGAACAGCAGACCAAATCGACTTCTCGCGTGCCGCCGTCGATTCATCATCGATTCGCGCCGCTGGGGCGGGCCAAAAACTGGGCCAAACCCTACCGATCGAGCGCGACCCGGTTCCAAGCACCACATTGTCACCGACGCCAACAGCACGCCACTGGTCGGCATTGTCACGTTGGCGATGGCGCGGGATAAACCGGTGGTGTTTAGCCGGTTGCTCAGGCTGCGAAAGACGGATTTTGGGTCATGCCAATGAAAAGTCGCCAGGTTTCGAACTGCGTCGCGAGCTGCTTGCGATAGAGCGACGCGCGTAGCACATGACGTTTGAGC
>NZ_JAWJWL010000105.1:0-2981 GCF_034721475.1 Burkholderia alba
GCCGTCGCCATCGGCACCGGCGCCGTCGCCGGCACCAACAACTCCGTCGCCCTCGGCGCCAATTCCGTCACCGCCGCCGCCAACCCGACCAGCAGCGCCACCATCGCCGGCACGACCTTCAGCGGCTTCGCCGGCGCCACGCCTGCCGGCGTCGTCAGTGTCGGTGCGCCCGGTTCGGAACGCCAGATCACCAACGTCGCCGCCGGCCAAGTCACCGCCACCAGCACCGACGCGATCAACGGCAGCCAGCTTTACTCCGTCGCCCAGCAAGTCGGCAGCACCAGCAGCGCGATTTCCTCGCTGTCCACGGGCCTGAGCACCACCAACAGCAACGTCACCTCGCTGTCGACCTCGACCTCGACCGGCCTGTCGTCGGCCAACAGCTCGATCACGTCGCNCGCCCAGCAAGTCGGCAGCACCAGCAGCGCGATTTCCTCGCTGTCCACGGGCCTGAGCACCACCAACAGCAACGTCACCTCGCTGTCGACCTCGACCTCGACCGGCCTGTCGTCGGCCAACAGCTCGATCACGTCGCTGTCCACTTCGACTTCGACCGGTCTGTCGTCCGCCAACAGCAGCATCGCGTCGCTGTCCACGTCGACCTCGACGGGCATCGGCTCGCTGTCCACCGGCCTCTCGACCACCAACAGCACCGTCACGTCGCTGTCGACCTCGACCTCGACCGGACTCTCGTCGGCCAACAGCTCCATCACGTCGCTGTCCACGTCGACCTCGACCGGCATCTCGACCGCCAACAGCAGCATCGCGTCCTTGTCCACGTCGACGTCGACCGGCATCAGCTCGCTGTCCACCGGCCTGAGCACCACCAACAGCACCGTCACCTCGCTGTCGACCTCGACCTCGACCGGACTCTCGTCGGCCAACAGCTCCATCACGTCCCTCTCGACCTCCACGTCGACGGGCTTGAGCTCCGCCAATAGCAGCATTGCGTCGCTGTCGACGTCGACTTCGACCGGCATCAGCTCGCTGTCCACCGGCCTCTCGACCACCAACAGCACCGTCACCTCGCTGTCGACCTCGACGTCGACCGGCCTCTCGTCGGCCAATAGCTCGATCACGTCGCTGTCCACGTCGGCCTCGACCGGCATCTCGACCGCCAATAGCGGCATCGCGTCCCTGTCGACCTCTACCTCGACGGGTATCGCCTCACTGTCGACATCCACGTCGACGGGCCTGTCGTCAGCCAACAGCTCGATCGCTTCGCTGTCCACGTCGACCTCGACCGGCATCGGTTCGCTGTCCACCGGCCTGAGCACCACCAACAGTACCGTGACGTCGCTGTCGACCTCCGCTTCGACCGGCAGCTCGACGGCTAACAGCTCGATCGCTTCGCTGTCCACGTCGACGTCCACCGGCATCGGCTCGATGTCCACTGGCCTGAGCACCACCAACAGTACCGTGACGTCGCTGTCGACCTCCGCTTCGACCGGCATCTCGACGGCTAACAGCTCGATCGCTTCGCTGTCCACGTCGACTTCCACCGGCATCGGTTCGTTGTCCACTGGCCTGAGCACCACCAACAGCACCGTCACTTCGCTGTCGACCTCGGCTTCGACCGGTATTTCGACCGCCAACAGCAGCATCGCTTCGCTGTCGACTTCGACCTCGACCGGCATCGGCTCGCTGTCCACTGGCCTGAGCACCACCAACAGCACCGTCACCTCGCTGTCGACTTCCGCTTCGACCGGCATCTCGACGGCCAACAGCTCGATCGCGTCGCTGTCAACGTCGACCTCGACCGGCATCGGATCGCTGTCCACGGGCCTGAGCACCACCAACAGCACCGTCACGTCGCTGTCGACTTCCGCTTCGACCGGCATCTCGACGGCCAACAGCTCGATCGCCTCGCTGTCCACGTCGACCTCGACCGGCATCGGCTCGTTGTCCACCGGCCTGAGCACCACCAACAGCACCGTCACCTCGCTGTCGACTTCCGCTTCGACCGGCATCTCGACGGCCAACAGCTCGATCGCGTCGCTGTCAACGTCGACCTCGACCGGCATCGGATCGCTGTCCACAGGCCTGAGCACCACCAACAGCACCGTCACCTCGCTGTCGACTTCCGCTTCGACCGGCATCTCGCCGGCCAACAGCTCGATCGCCTCGCTGTCCACGTCGACCTCGACCGGCATCGGCTCGTTGTCCACCGGCCTGAGCACCACCAACAGTACCGTGACGTCGCTGTCGACCTCCGCTTCGACCGGCATCTCGACGGCTAACAGCTCGATCGCTTCGCTGTCTACGTCGACCTCGACCGGTATCGGCTCGCTGTCCACTGGCCTGAGCACCACCAACAGCACCGTCACCTCGCTGTCGACCTCCGCTTCGACCGGCATCTCGACGGCCAACAGCAGCATCGCTTCGCTGTCCACGTCGACTTCGACCAGCATCGGCTCGTTGTCCACCGGCCTGAGCACCACCAACAGCACGGTTGCCTCGCTGTCCACGTCGACCTCGACCGGCATCAGCTCGCTGTCCACCGGCCTCTCGACCACCAACAGCACCGTCACGTCGCTGTCCACGTCGGCCTCGACCGGCCTCTCGACCGCCAACAGCAGCATCGCCTCGCTGTCCACGTCGACCTCGACGGGCCTGTCGACGACGAACAGCACCCTCACGTCGCTGTCCACGTCCACGTCGAGCAGCATCGGCTCGCTGTCCACCGGCATCAGCTCGACCAACAGCAATCTGGCCTCGCTGTCGACCTCCACGTCGACCAGCGTCGGCTCGCTGTCGACCAGCATCAGCTCGATCACCACCAACACCAACAACCTCGGCAACAGCACCGCCGCAGCACTGGGTGGCGGCTCGACCTACAATCCGACGACCGGCACCGTCTCCGCGCCGTCCTACGTCACCTATAACAACAACGGCACCACCACGACCAACAACAACGTCGGCTCCGCGATCGACAACATCAACGCGAACGGCATCAAGTACTTCCATGCCAATTCGACCGA
>NZ_JAWJWL010000106.1:0-2893 GCF_034721475.1 Burkholderia alba
AAAAAAGTGGCCCGGCCCGCGCTGAGACGAGACGTGGTGGATTACGTGGTGAGCCACGACGGATTGACGATGAGGCGAGTCCTGGCGAGTCCTGCGGGCAAGTTCTTTCGCGGTATCTTCATTGCAAGGCGCATCGGTGAGGGCTCAGTTCTTCGAAGTCGACCATTCTACTTGCCCTCCACTAATGCGACAGAACCGACTGCTGGGATGGCTGGAGCAACCTGGCGTGACGGGCATATCAACCAGGCTCAGCGACTACCTGCTGCGGCCCGGGTTTTTCGCTCAATCCGACTGATATTGTTATTTTAAATCAGTATCTTAGTCAAAGATGTGGCGGATTTTTATGAATCCCGGTCAACCCTCTAAAACGGTCGTGATCAGATACTTACAATTCAGCTTCAATTCCTGGCGACCAAGGGCGGTCGCTTAATTTATTATGTCCGATTAGTTGTCGATTGGAGCGTAATGCAATTTTTGATTCTTTGTACGCATTAATTAATGCAATACACTAGTGATTTTCACAAAAATTATCCGCTAGTGTGCATTGAATTTGTGCATTTTTTCATCAGTCAAAAAAAGTTTGACTGATGAAATTTTTTGTTGATATTCTTCATCAGCAATACAAATTAATTATTACAAAAACCAAACAAAGAAATATTTTTGTAAAAAAGCACCGAGAGGACATTTCAAAACAATCCGGCCGCGAAGTGTTTATTGATATTTTTCCAATCACTAATTAAATTTATTAGGAGTACATTGCAATGGAAAATCATGCAAATGGAGTGCCGCTTGTTTCAAGGCGTGGACGTCTCTTCACGGCACTAACTTTGGCTTTCGGTGTACAGACAGTTTCGATCGCTGCGCCGACACAAAGTGCATCTGGTCCTTCTTGGGTGATGACTCGTACCCATGCAGCCAATACTCTTGGCGCGACATTCGACGGTAACGCAACGGATCAGGAGCCCGTATCGATTGCCATTTCATTAAAATTGCGTAATGAAAGTGCCATGAATAATTATATTCATGAACTATATCGACGCGGTAGTTCGTCATATCACCATTTCTTGAGCAATCAAGAAAGCACGGCAGCTTACGCGCCGACACTGAAGCAGGCTCAGGCCGTGGCGGATTATTTGACCAAACAAGGCTTCGCCAATGTGCAAATCGCACCAAATAATCTGGTGGTAACCGCCGATGGTACGGTCGGTGCAGCACGCAATGCATTTCGTACAGAAATCGCACACTATACTCGCAACGGCCATAGCGGCATCGCTAACACCACGGATGTCCAGATTCCGGCGGCATTAAGTGGGCAGGTCGATCATGTGCTTGGTCTTCAGACACTACACAAGGTCCGCACTTTCTCGGTCGAACACCCTGCCTATCTCACAACGACCTCGGGTAAGCCCGCATATGCGCCGCAAGAGTTCGCTACGGTCTATCACGCCGGGACGACGCCAGCCGCTACCAATACGACGGTCGCGATCATCGGTTGGGGTAGTATGACCAATGCGGTCAACGATCTGACCAACATGGAAACGAGTCAAAAACTAACCGCGGTGCCGACCGCAATCGTATCGACCTCGACCGCGAGCAGTAACGACGATACGGGCCAAGGTGAATGGGGTATGGATGCACAGGCAATCGTCGGCATAAGTGGAGGGGTCAAGAAACTGATTTTCTATACATCTGGAGGTAACGCGACCTACAACTGGTTGAGCGGGAAATACAACTCAACGGGAAATACCAACGCTTCTCTGCTATCCGTTATCAATAAGGCCGTCAGTGACAACTCCGCCAAGGTAATCAATATGTCCTGGGGTTTGCCCGAGTGTGACGGCGTACCTAGCTGGGCAGACTCCGCATTCAAGCTTGGTGTGACGCAGGGTCAGACATTCGTCGCGGCAACTGGCGATAATGGGACCTATTCTTGTCTGAACACGGACGGCTCAGCCCCTGAGAACGGCTCCTACAGTACCAACAAAGCCCTCTCGGTGAATTATCCAGCCAGTTCACCCTATGTCGTGGCAGTCGGCGGCACCACACTGAATACCAGTACGTCTGATGCCTACATTTCGGAGGCAGTGTGGCCTTATAGCGGAGGGGGTGTCAGCGGCTCGGAACCTACTCCAAGTTGGCAATCGAGCACCTATCTTAATCGCGAACTGCCAGACCTTGCATTCGATGCTGATTGGACGAATTCGGGTATCGCCATGTATTTGACGCAGAGTACAACCTCGGGCATCGCGAAATCGCAGTTCGGCTATGTGAACGGCGGCACTAGTTTGGCCGCACCGCTATTTGTCGGCGCTTGGGCCCGCTTGGAATCCGCGAACAACAATGGCATGGGGTTTGCCGCTCCGGCGATCTATACATATGCCAGTACGTTCCCGTTCCATGACGTTACCACCGGCAACAATGGCTACTACTCGGCTACGGCAGGTCGCGACAATGCAACAGGCTGGGGCAGTTTCGACATCCAGGCGGTAAACGACTTTATTGCGGCCAACCCTGGTTTTATCAAATCCACCAATACTCCCCCGAACTGATACAACTGGTCGCTAGTTTTCCGATGTGCTCGAATTTGTCTGCGAGCCGCACCAGGACTGAAGTTCCGGCCGGAGTAGCACGATCGGCAAACGTTTAGATCTCTGAGCGCAGCGAATGACGATAACCCCATGCCCGCAGCCAATTCCAACGAAATTGGGCCTGGCGCAGTTTGAGCCAGTTGTCTTGCCACATCTCAGCGTGGGCCGTCGCGGACCACCGCCCACGCTGAATCTGCCTACGCGGTTCAACAACCTGCTCGAAGTGCTTGTTGACGGCGACGTAAAAGCGCGGGTAAATGACGACGGAAGGTTGAGAGAGTTGCTCAACGAACAAGGGGCCGTGA
>NZ_JAWJWL010000107.1:0-2850 GCF_034721475.1 Burkholderia alba
CAAATCGGCGCGGCAGTTGCAACGATTTTGCTCGGTCCACGGACAGGTTTCGAATCTGTTCATGGGGTGCCGCTACAGTCGGAGCGTGCAGTGCAAACGCGAGGCACGTGCCCAGGCCTTTGCAGCCTGGGAGAGAGCTGCATGCGACCGGATGCCGGCGTAAGCCGATCGATACTCGCCTCACTCGTCCTTTGTCCGGCCGCCGAACAATCTGACAGTACCCCTGAGCGACAGACTGAACATTACGGGTTTATCCCGCCATCGCCAACGTGACAAAGCCAATGGGGAAAACTCCATCGTGCCTCAGCTTTAGTGCCCGAAAGGTGCGGTTAAAGGTGCGGTGCTATTATGGGTGCATATCAACCGCTAGAAGGCGGGCATGACCCACACCATTTTTGCACACACGACCGCCAGCGTGTCGGAGCTTAAGAAAAATCCGATGCTCACCGTGGCCGCCGGCGAAGGATTCCCGGTTGCCATCCTGAATCGCAACGAGCCCGCGTTCTACTGTGTGCCGGTCAAGGTGTTCGAGGTCATGTTGGAACGTCTCGAAGACACCGAGCTGAACGCGATCGCCGACGCGCGTGCGGGTCAGTCGGTCGTGAAGGTCGATCCCGATGCGTTATGAACTGGGCTTCCTCGAGATTGCGTTCAAGGAGTGGAAGAAGCTCATCCGTCGACCCCGATTCTTGCATGAGGCGGAGTCATGCATGCGGCCGGGAAGCGACTACGCACAATAAGGAAACATGGCGGAGATGAAGAACGGCACTCACTCGATCGAGCAAAGCGTCACAAGAAAATTCATCTGGCGTACCCTCCCGTTCCTGACCGTCTGCTACATGTTTGCAATCCTCAACCGCAATAACGTCGGTCTTGCCGCGCTGCAGATGAACCAGGATCTCGGCCTGTCCAGATCAGCCTTCGGTTGGGGCAGCAGCCTGTTTTTCATCGCGTATTTCCTGTTCGAAATTCCCAGCAACATCCTTCTCCAGAAATTCGGCGCGCGCATCTGGCTGGCACGTATCATGATCAGCTGGGGTTTGATCGCGACGGCCATGGCGCTGGTCAGGGGGCCGGTGTCGTACGGCATTGCGCGATTTGTTCTCGGCGCAGCCGAGGCGGGCTTCTTCCCAGGTGTGCTGCTCTACCTCACGTTTTGGCTTCCGGCCGCGTACCGGGCCCGTGTCATCGCGCTGTTTATGGTCGCGATTCCGTTGTCCGGGTTCTTCGGTTCGCAGATTTCCGGATGGCTCCTTTCGCTCGATGGCCTGCAGGGCCTGCGCGGGTGGCACTGGCTGTTCGTCGCCGAGGGGCTTCCGGTCTTTGTCTTCGGGATCGTCTGCCTGTTTTTGCTGACGGATCGCCCCGAGCACGCGACCTGGCTGACATCCACCGAGAAGGCATGGCTCGCCTCGCGTCTGCGGGCCGAGCGCGACTCTGCCCGTTCGATTGCCGAAGTCTCGACGTGGCAACTGCTGTGCAATAGACAGGTCTGGGGCCTGACGCTGGCTTGCTCGGCGGCATTGGCGGCCGGCAGTGTACTCAGCGTCTGGCAGCCGCAACTGATCAAGTCGCACGGCCTCACGGACCTCGAAACGGGCATGCTCAACTCGATTCCGTACGGCATCGCCTCGGTTCTGATGGTGATCTGGGGATGGAGCTCCGACCGCAAGGGCGAACGTAGATGGCATGCATGCGCGCCGTTGCTCCTGATTGCCCTCGGTTTCGGCCTCGCCGGCCTTGCCGGCAACCTCGCAACAATCCTTACACTGCTGTCCTGCGTGCTGATCGGCGCCTACTCGTTCAAGGCTCCCTTCTGGGCACTGTCGCTCGAGCTGCTGACGCCACGCGTCGCGGCCGTCGGTCTCGCGGGCATCAATGCCGTGGGGACATTGGCTGGCGGGTTGATGGTCAACGTGTACGGCATCATCCTCGACCAGACCGGTAGCACGAACCTGGCCATGATGCCAACTGCGATCATGGGCCTGGCTGGCGGGATCGTCATTCTGACCAGCTCGCGCGGCAGCGGTACGCGCATCGTCGGGACGCGGGTCTGATATCGCGCTACTCGAGACCGGGCAACCCGGTATGGCACGAACGGCCGCCTGTCGCACGCGCTGGTGCGCGCGACACGGACGCCCGCTTCATCACTCGTTTGTTCGTAACGACAGCCGCGACGGCTATGCTTGCCCATCAGTTGAAAATGACTCTCCATTCGGTATGCTGAATTTAGCGGTTACGTTGTAGGGCTCGTAGCCGTCGGTCATCATGACCGCGCCCTGACGGATGCCGGTGAACAGCTTCTCGCCCAGTTTCGTGCCGCGGCCCGGTGTATAGGTGAAGCAGCGGATGGGCACGCCCGAGCCGCTCATCTGCGCCCAGAGATAGCTCTTCGTCTGGGGGCGGCGGCCGGCCTCCTTCAGCACCTGGAGTATTGTCTCGTCGCAGTAGATCACCGCGGCATCGAGCAGCGCGTCGCACATCAGGTTGATCACGGGCTGGGCAGCTAGGCCGACGCGCTCCATGCTGGCGGCGATCGTGTTCGACGAGAGGACGCAACTCGCCCAGCGGCCCAAAGGACTGCTTTCAACGCCCCCTCCAATGCCTGAGCAACGAGCAGCGCACCGGGAAGCGTGGTTACTATCTCGCTGTCCGCTAATACCTGGGCGCCCGACCAGAGTTGCCGTGCTGTCAGCACGAAGCTCTGGCCATCCGACGGCGGCACCAAAGTGACTGTGGCGGAGGTCACTGCGGCACTTCCGGCTGCCTCTGGCAGATCGCTCATTCCGGTTTCCTGTTTATCGGCTTGCGCGGTGATTACTTGATCAACTGCATCCCTGCGACCTTGGC
>NZ_JAWJWL010000108.1:0-2821 GCF_034721475.1 Burkholderia alba
GCGAGATCGAGGGAACCGTACTTGATCACCCCGCTGCCATCGACACCGGACGCATAAACCGCCTGACCGCCGGTCTGTTTGGCCACCGTGTCCACGAGGCCCGCGTTCGTCACGAACAGCTTCAGCCGGGGCGGCACCAGCACGGCCTCGCCGGAACGCTCGTTGATCGCCACGGCCAGCCCGGCGCTCTTCGCCGCGCCGCCCACGGTGGCGCCTTGCGCACCGAGGGCGCCGGCTCCGGGCAGCACGATCGCGTATGGGCCCACTTGTGCCACGGCCCCGTTGCCGCCGGCGGCGCCCGCCGCGCGCATGCCGCTCTTGCCCGAGGCGTCCGGCGACGGGCCGGCGGCGCGCTGAACCACGGCGCCGGGCACCAGACGGAAGCTCGTGTCGCCGATCTGGAAGCGCGCGCCGACCGCCGCCTTTTGCAGCGCCTCCGACTGGGTGGTCTGCGCATGCGCGGCAGACATCGCCATCACGGCCGCCGCCATGACGAAGCAGAAAAGAGTCGTCTTCATGATCAGTACCCCACTACGCGAATTTTAAAGGCCTGCAGCTTGGCCGTCCCGCCGGCATCGACCACGTCGGTCAGCTGGAGCTTCCAGTCACCGAGCGAGGTCTCGTCCAGGAAGGCATTGCTGGAGGTCAAGGGCACCTCGAAGCCATCGCCCGACGCAATCGGCGAGAGCGTCGAGAAGGGCGTCAGTACGTAGCTCTTCGTGCCGTCCGGGGACGTCAGGGTCGCCCGCAGATTCGCCGGCGTCTTGTGCGTGGTGCGGAAGCTGATCTGCACGGCTTCGACCTTGAACTTGCGGTCGATGCTCACGGCCATCTCGGCCGGATTGCCGATTCCGCCGATCGGACTCCCCGCGCTCGCCGACGCCAGCCAGCCGCTGTCCTGCATCGCCGGCAGCGATTTGAATTTCTGCGCCTTCTTCACCGCCTCGGTGGCGTCCACCAGGCCGAACCCGTACCAGTTGCTGAAGTGATGGCCCGCCGCGTTGGTCAACCAGCCGGGGTCGAGTATCGCGCCGTTGTAGACGGCCTTCGACTGCAACAGGTCGATCTGCCGCGCGGTGCTGGCCAGGATGTACTTCACGTCGCGCTGGCTCAGCTTCGGATTCGCCGCCAGCATCAAGCTGACCACGCCCGATACCGTCGGCGTTGCCGCCGAGGTGCCGTTCATCCGCGCCCAATAGTTACACGACGCGTCGATCCTGGATTTGCTCGTATCCAGTGCGTTATAGACCGTGCCGTCCTTCCGGTCGGCATTGGAACCTCGCGCGCAGCCGCTCAGGTCCGTGGTGACGATCGCCGGATCGTAATAGGTCGGCTTCGCGAAATCGGCGATGTTGCTCAGATCGGGGAAATACGCTTTCTGGACGCCGAACTCCCCGCCGATTCCCGACACCCAGATCGATGCGCCCGCGGAGGAATACGACGAACGCACGCCCTTGGCGTTGACCGCGGCCACGGTAATCGTGCCGATGAAGTTGTTGAACGGGTCCGTGGAGGACGAAACGCAGCTGACCTTCAACGATTTTGCCTGGTCAGTACACAGTTCGATTAGCCCAAAGAAAACTTGATGATTATTGAAGTTGTTTCCCGCCGCCTTGACATAGATGCCGCCCTTGCCCTTGCGGGTGGACTGCATCAGCTTCTCCCAGGATCCCTGCTCCGCCAGCGATANTCTTGGTCTGCTCCGGGCACAGATCGGTCAGGCCCAACGCGGTGCGAACCCGATGATTGTTGAAGTTGTTCCCGGCGGCCTTCACATAGATGCCGCCCCTGCCCTTGCGGGTGGACAGCATCAGCTTCTCCCAGGATCCCTGCTCCGCCAGCGATATCGCCGGATAACTCCTGGGCGCCGACCCCCAGCTATTGTTGTACACCTCGACATCCTTCGACTCCAGGCCGTTACCCCAGGAATAGCGGATATTGGTGTCCTGACTGGCGTCGAGACCATCGGCGTCGGTGGACAGGAAATTGAAGCCCTTCAGACGCGCCTCCGGCGCGACGCCGCGCCCGCCCTTGCCGTTCCAGCCGATCGCGCCGATGATGCCGGTCACGGCCGTTCCGTGTTCGTCGTTGCCGTTGACGGGCGTCGGGTCGTTCGAACCGTCGACGAAGTTCTTCGAACCGCCCGGCACGACGTTGCCCGCCAGATCCTCATGACGAATTTCGAGGCCATCGTCGACCACGCCGACGATCACGCCGTTGCCGCGAATGTTTCTCGCGTGCAGATCCGTCAAATCCAGATCCACCTTGGCGACGGGCCGGGTATCCCCGATGACCGCCTGTCCCGTGTTCTGCAGATGCCACTGATAGACGAACAGGGGATCGTCCCCCGTCGCCTGGGCGACAGCGTTGCCGCCTGCCGATGCGGCAAGTAGCGATGCGACTAAAAGTAATGGATTTTTCTTCGACGTCATGTTGCACTCCTAATCATTAACCTGAAAGTCATGACAAGAAACAACCTAATCCGCCTATCGGGGGCCACCGTTATCCGTTGTTGATCTTTCCTCCTTCCCGATGGAAGTGTGCTCGAAACAATACTGTCCCGATCGCGCAGCGATACCGTACCGAACGCCGCGCGGCGCGACCCGGCCGAGATCGTCCGGCGGGAGCCCGAATATCGATGGGGTACCGCGACAGCCGGTTCGAGCGGGTTTCATGGGTTCCGCATGAATCGATCCGGTTGACGAAACCGCATCGCCTGTCGAATCGATGTTTCGCGAGTGCCAGCGCGCTTTCCCGGTCGCGGATCGCGATCCGCGTACGCGGCTTGCCATGCCGCGACCCGCGACCGGAAGTGGGCGGC
>NZ_JAWJWL010000109.1:0-2803 GCF_034721475.1 Burkholderia alba
CAGCTGGTCGAGGCCCAGCCGCTGTTGCACTACTTCGTGCATGACCGCGGCGGCGACCAGGACAACTTCGTGCAGATCGAGATCTGGGAAGAACAGGAATTCGTCGCGCGGGAGCTGTTTCCGCGTGACAGGCCCTGGCGCATGCCAGATGCGAACGAACTGCGTTTAGGTAACGGGTGGACGAACGCACCGGTCGAACGACGCTCGCTGGGTGCGCCGCGCTATCGACTCGAAGCGGTGACCGACATGCAGTGCTTCGCGGCCCTCGCCGATGCAACGTATCGAGAGCGGCGGCAACGCGAAGGCGACCAGCAGTTGCTCGAACGGAATCTCGACACGGGCGAATCGCGCATTGTCAGCATGCGTGACCTCAGCCCCAGCTATGACCGCCAGCAGTGGCGCGGCCGGCGCTTCTTCGACGACTGGGCGGCGTCGAGCGCCAGCCAGGCCGGCGAGCGCATCTGCCAGCGCTGGGCGTTCAAGATCGACGACTACAGCGATTCGCGCAGCGGGCGGCTGATGGACTTCGTGCCGGCCTGGACGCACACGCGCAAGATCGCGCCGGTGAAGAACACGGCGAAGCTCGACGTCTACAGTTTGTACGGGAAGCTCACGCAGTTTGATGAACGGATTGGGCATCGGTTCGCGTGGTACTTCTACGGGCTCCACGGCAATCTGATCTTGAGCGGTCAGATGGAACGTGTCCTCGAAGCGGCTGAGACCGGTTTGATCGTTTTACCGGAGCGCGACTATCAGGTGCTGCGGCGCTGGGCTGACGACCAGTACGGATTCTGAGCAACGGCACACGGGCGGGAGTCGATGTGAACGGTAGACTAGGCAGCCGATAACAAACGGAGTGGAAAAAGAATGGCAGCGAAAAAGCCGACGTATGCGGAAATGGTGGCGCAGATTGAAGTGATGCAAGAGAAGGCCGCGGAGGTGCGGGCCGCGGAAATCAAGGAAGTGATCGCCGACGTGCGTGCCAAGGTAGCCGCTTATGGGCTGACCGAAAAGGACGTGTTCGGGCGCCAGCGCGCGGGCAGTACACCGAGCAGCCGTAAAGCGACAGCGCCGAGCGTCCCGAAGTATCGCGATCCGAAATCGGGTGCTACGTGGTCTGGAAAGGGGCGCGCGCCGGCATGGATAGCAGCAGTGAAGAACCGGACGCGTTTCTTGATCTCCGAGTAAATGCTGCTGAACGCCGATGGAGCGAGGTGACAATCATGGCGTCGCGCAATAGCAGGAGCGCTTGATGCGCAACTTGTTGATCCTACTGTTGCTGATTGTGACGCTAGTGTTGGGCCGCGCTTTGGTGCGGGTCGAAAACGCGCGGTACGCCCTGTGGCTCGGGGTGTGCCCGAACATGCGACAGATGTCTGCGGCGACCGGGGACAACAGTTCTGGCCCTGACGCACTGAATTGTACGACGACGATTCAAACCCGCACCGGATGGTGGTGGCACCTTTACTACGCAGTTACCGACAACGGCTGAAATATCGAGGAGGATGGGATGCGCAGACTCGCGGAGATTGCAGGCGAGGTGAGAAAAGACTGGCACCCCATCAACAACGGAGCCGCTGTGTCCGCCCTCGATGCGATGGCAACGATGGGGCTGGTCACGGAACCCTATGGCTTCGACCAGAATGGTTACGGCGTGATTGGCCAATTTCTATCGAACGCTACAGGATGGCGCGGCGCGGTAGCGCGACGCATAAAAGCGGAGTTGCGCGCCATGTGTGCGCGATAGGATACGAGAGCGACGCAGCCGCCGGAGGTTGCTATGGGAAGATCGAGGCGTCACCGACCATTTTGGCGAATCAGTGGCTCTTCGTCTCGGGTGTGATCGTGTCGCGTGGCGACGAGCGATTCATTTTCGCCGACCTTGGCAATCGCGTTTATCGAGCCTAAGCCTACGAACGCGGGATCGAATGGGCAAGGCTGTGGATCGACAACAACTACCGATTCCGCGCACCTCAGTCTCCGAATGAATAGCGGAAGTACCGATGGGGGCCGGTGGCCTGAGCAAAGCGGTGCCGCGGCTCGACAAGCATTTCGTGGCGCCCGCTCACCGGCCCGATCTGGCCACGTTAGGCCACGCCTCGAGTACCTTAAATTCCTTCGGCGAGGCAACCGGATTCAGCAGCAATCCAAAGAAGCCGCCGAAATCGTCGGGATGCTGTAGAAAGCGTCCAGTGGGCTCGAGGCTCCCAAGTGTGACGCCTATCAGGTCGCCGGTGGCCGTGAGCACGACGGAGTGCGCTACAAACACGTGCATCCGTCCCTCGGGAAGAGGATCGAGGCGTTGGTAAAGCCATCCGCGACGAACCGCATCGCCGGGATGAGCGGCAACCCAGGCGTCCGCGTTGTCGTGGCATTCGGCGCCAACAGGCTGCCAGTTGGTGAGTTCGTCGGCTCGAAGTACCGCGTATTTTGCTGGCTCGTCGAGTAGCTGCGTGAGCCGTGCAGCCAGCTTGGTGAGACGATCAGTCGCCGGCCATGTACCGAGAATGTGTGTACCCATGTAATTTTCGATCGTCATATAACAAGTACCACGCGTCAACCGAAGTAATGTTGATGATCGAATCCCATGCGACGATCCACACGTTCTGCGAACTCCCGGGCTTCATCCTGGATGACGAGAAACCTCGTGCTCGGGCGCGTGCCGTGACGATTTTTCAGACTGGTCGCCGACACGATTCAGACCGAGCGACCTGCGATGGCGGACAAACGTAAGCGACTCAGCTTGGCCGTTTCCCCGTTCGCGCGCGCGTGGGGCACGATGGTGATGGCGTGGTGGAGTCCG
>NZ_JAWJWL010000110.1:0-2800 GCF_034721475.1 Burkholderia alba
TCAAGGTGACCGCCAACAGCAATTTCTCGGCACAGGGCAGCTCGGGGACGACCGCGATCTTCCAGAAGGGCGATACCGGCTATCTCGTCAAGGTGGGCAATGTCTACGGGATGGTGCTCAACAACAGCAACGTGAATCCGTTCTTCACGGTCGGGGCATTCGTCCAGTAACGCACGAGCAGGCGACGGCGCGCAGCGCGCCGTCGCAGACTTCACGATATCGAGGATTCCTATGTATTGGCAAAAATGGATGGCCGTCGCGGCGCTGGCTCCCGTCTTGACCGCATGCGGAGGCGATGCCGACCCGCCCCCGGCGCCCGTGGTCCGGCTGTGCCCGCAGACGATCGACTACAACACCGTGTTCACGGGCGGATCGGGGTCCGGCGAGCTGGTGAAGGTCCAGCTCGACACGACGAAGCTAACTTATCAGATCACCTACCTAGCGTCGCCGATCCCGCTGACGACCGGTACCGTGGCGCCAACCCGCGACGCGCCGCCGAACAACGTGGTGAGCGGCACGCTCATGCCCGAAACCGGGCTGCCGACGGTGAAGCTGAACCAGTGCACGTTTCGGCTCGTCAACGCGAGTCTCGATCCCAATCGTCCCGCGCGCTTCTTCCTCGGCGAGGGCGTGCTGGGCGGCACGATCCCGGGCGCGACGATCCAGTTCGCCGGCGTGATCGGCGTGGGCCAGATTCCGAAGACGACGTTCCCGTACTACCCGTNCCAGTGCACGTTTCGGCTCGTCAACGCGAGTCTCGATCCCAATCGTCCCGCGCGCTTCTTCCTCGGCGAGGGCGTGCTGGGCGGCACGATCCCGGGCGCGACGATCCAGTTCGCCGGCGTGATCGGCGTGGGCCAGATTCCGAAGACGACGTTCCCGTACTACCCGTTCATCAGCTTCTCGGCGCAGGAGACGGATCTCACGAAGATCGCGGGCACCTACAACCAGCTCGGCTATCACCAGGTGCCGTCGCAGAACTTCGCGCAGGTCGCGGT
Organism: Burkholderia alba; assembly: GCF_034721475.1. Lineage (NCBI taxonomy): Bacteria > Pseudomonadati > Pseudomonadota > Betaproteobacteria > Burkholderiales > Burkholderiaceae > Burkholderia > Burkholderia alba. The sequence goes on from NZ_JAWJWL010000110.1 coordinate 999, forward strand.
GGACGCGCAGTTCGTCATTCGCGGCGACGGCAGCTATACCGAGACGGACAACTTCGGCAAGAAGAACGGCGGCCAGCCGTTCGCGTCGACCGCGATCGTCAATCAGCCGTTCCAGCTGCGCTCGGATTCGTCCGCGTTCACGTCGCTCAACTACCAGCCGCAGATTCCGGCGACGCTCTCGTCGCTCGATCCGACCAAGGCGGGCAAGGGGATCCTGATCGTCGGCAAGCTGCGCAACCAGCTGGTGCCGATCTTCATCCGGACCGGCGCGGCGAATTCCGATCTCACGCAAGGCGCGCCGGTGGCCGACGACGAGTCGGGCATCTCGTTCCTGAGTCCGCAGGCGACGATCGCGCAGGGCTCGCAGGACGGCGAGTACACGGGCGTCGACAGCCAGTTCAACTACCGCGCGACCGCGCTGGTGGGTGCGCAGGCGACGCTGCTCGATCCGTTCAACGCATCGCAGGCGTCGCTCACCCGCGCGCTCAACCTGAATTTCGCGCAGACCGTGCCGGGCGTGGTCACGACGGTGCAGACGAGCGCGGCATCGGGTCCGCCCACCGGCAAGCTCATCTTCACCGGCGGCGCGTTCGGCTTCCTCGACATGAGCGACACCAGCAACCCGTACTTCACCGTGGGCGCGTTCGTGCAATAGACGTCCGGATAAAACAGGAGACGGACGATGTCCGGCGCGGCGCGCCGGCATCGCCAAAGCAGAATGCGAGGAGATCTCATGAAAAAGCTGATTGCTGCGTGTGTCGTCGCGTGCGCGTCGACAGGCGCGCTGGCCCAGCAGGCGGGCGACAACGTCGCGACGCTCGGCTGGCTGCACATCATGCCGCAGGATTCGACCAACGGCCTCACGACCAACGTCGCGAACATGCCGATCAACAGCCCGCTGCGGCTGCCCGGCTCGTTCACGTCGCCGGGCACGAGCCTGACCGTCAACAATGCGGATACCGTCGGCCTGACGCTCACGCACTTCTTCACCGATCACATCGCGGTGACGTCGGTGATGGGCATTCCGCCGGAATTCACGCTGACCGGGCACGGGACCATCAAGCCGTTCGGCCCGGCGGGCGCGCTCGGCAACGTCGATATGGACAAGCCGTCGAATCAGCCGGCCGTGAAGAACGCGCGGCAATGGAGTCCGACGGTGATCCTGCAGTACTACTTCAACGCGCCGACCGCGAAGTTCCGGCCGTTCGTCGGCATCGGCGTCGCGTACAGCTGGTTCACCAACATCGAGCTCAACGGCAATTTCGCCAAGGACATCAACGAGAACCTCGGCAGCGTGCTCGCGGCGGGCGCCGGCAAGCCCGGCCCGACGTCGGTGGAGGGCAAGGCGTCGTCGTCGTGGACGCCGGTCTACAACATCGGCGCGAGCTATGCGCTCACGAACAAGTGGGCGCTCACGGCCACGCTGACCTACATGCCGTTGAAGACGTTCTCGTCGCTGGTCGTCAAGGCGGCCGACGGCACGACGCTCGCGACCACGCGTACCAAGCTGAAGGCGGATCCGTTGATCACGTTCGTCGGGATTTCCTACAAGTTCTGATCCACGGACGCGCCATCGACGCGTCCTGGTTCCCGTGACGGAGCGGCCGGATCGTACCGGCTTCGACGTCACATAACCGGCGGCAAGCCGCCATTCGTCAAGTGAGGCAGTTCCTATGAGCACTCGTAAAATTGTTTCGTTTGTTGTTGCTATGGCATTCGCAACCGTTGCAGCTGCGCCTGCCTTCGCCGTCACCGTGAGCCGTGCCGACGGTCAGCCGATGAACCCCAACGGCGAGCCGTTC
>NZ_JAWJWL010000111.1:0-2748 GCF_034721475.1 Burkholderia alba
CAGAGCAGCAGGCGCTCCAGCTCACGCGTATACGCCCGCAGCGTGGAAGCCTGGTCGTCATAGCGCGCCAGATACGCGCGCAGCGCATCGAGATCGTGCGCAGCGCGCAGATAGGACAGCGCCGACGCCCGATTGGTCCCGCGCGCGCCGGACAGCGCATGTGGGAGTGCCATGCGTTCGAGTGGCGCCAGCTGCTGGCCGCCGTCGGCCGGGACCAGTTCGATCGGCTCGGACGTCGCCGGCACGAGCGCGTCGCTCGCCTCAACGTCGGCGGCAATCGTTGCGCCGAGTGACGGCGCGTGCGCACGCAGCCACGCCACCAGCACGCGCGCGCGACCCGCGCCGATACGGGGCACACGACGCCACCAGCGGCCGCCGCGACGATTGCAGAACGCGACCAGCTCACCGAGCGTGGCGATCCCCTCCCCCGTCAACCGCCGCGCGATCGCGGGCCGGAACCAGAGGCTCACCAGGTGCTCCGCCGCCGGCGTCGCCGCGGCGAGTTTGGCCGCGTCCTCGACCATGCGCAGCGAGACCGCGGTCAGCCGGGCATTGCCGTGCTGCCGAATCGAGGTCTTCAGGTGCTCGGCCAGCACCGATGATCCGTTCAGCATCGCGAGATGCACCAGGTCGTCGCGCATCGTCTTCAGATGCCGCTCGAGTGTGGCAGGATCATCCTCGTAGGGCGTGGTGTCGGGATCGTAGTAGCGGCTGGCGATCGTCGACGGCGGCACGCGCTGGACCCACGCACGCAACGCGGCGAAATCGCTGCGCGTATAGGTGCGCGGTGGCGGCAGGGTCAGTTGTTCGGCCGGCGTCGTCATCGCACATCTGCCGGTGGGCGGTACCCGTATGGGAGGCCGCGCAGCGTATCCCACTGCGGCGCCTGGGCAAGGCTCTCAAGCCAGTCGAGCGCGGCGCGACCGGCGCGGTCAGTTCAGCGACCTGAATCGGAGCCGAGTAGTGGGCNATCTGCCGGTGGGCGGTACCCATATGGGAGGCCGCGCAGCGTATCCCACTGCGGCGCCTGGGCAAGGCTCTCAAGCCAGTCGAGCGCGGCGCGACCGGTCGCGGTCAGTTCAGCGACCTGAATCGGTGCCGAGTAGTGGGCGGTCCGCTCGGACACGGGTTGCTGCGACAACCGGATGGGCTGACGCACCCAAGCGATGAAAGCCGCGCTGAGCAGTTCGTCGAAAATCGGTTCATGCCGGTAGCGGACCACCTGGCGATAGCAGGCGCGGCGCAGCCCGTCGAGCATGTCGGCATGCGTGGGGATCGCGCTCATCATGACCACGGCCAATGGCCCAGGGCCAACCAAGCGCCGATCGTCAGGCCCACCAAACCGACGCCGGCCATCAGCGTGCCCCACCCCAGCCGGTTGACCCAGACAGGAACATGGCGCGGCCGGTTCCACCGGGTGTCGTGCGTGATTTTNGCCACGGCCAATGGCCCAGGGCCAACCAAGCGCCGATCGTCATGCCCACCAGACCGACGCCGGCCATCAGCGTGCCCCACCCCAGCCGGTTGACCCAGACAGGAACATGGCGCGGCCGGCTCCGTCGGGTGTCGTGCGTGATTTTCATGCCTCTCCTTCTCGCGCAATAAACAGTCGTTCATCCCAGAGAACCGGCTGCGGCGCGCCAACCACGATACGGGCTGCGTCCGGATGCAACGGATTGATCAGCGCGTTCCACTCGGCGCGCGCGACGACCGACGGCACCAACAGGATCGCGCTGCGCTGCGCGGCCAGCCACGCGTCGCCGACCGCGCGCGCGAGGTGCGGCGAAGGCGCGTCCCAGCCCGGGGGCAGTTGCTCGGCCGTGTGGCGCTCGAGCGGCAGATCCGCCGGCCCGTCCGCCTCGACCCACACGTGCGTGCGCGGCACTTTGCCGATCCGCGCGTGAACCAGCACCTCCAGCATTGCGCCGGCGAAGGTGGTCGCGGCATAGATCACGGGCCGCCCGGGGCTGTTGAAGCGCCCCCCCACCCACATCGCGCCAGTGCCGTTCCAGATCGGGTACCGGCGGTCGGCGATGCGGTACAGCCTCACGTCGGCAGCCCGTAGAACAGCTGCCACAGCAGTTCCTCGACACGACGCGCGCCGAGTTCGGTCAGCGCGACGTCGAGCGGTGCCCGGCCCTCGAGCAGCGGATGCAGTGCAGCCAGGAACGCGCGGGCGTCGTCCTCGTCGTCCCACACGTAGGTGGCAGTGGCGACCACGCGTGCCAGCCGTTCGGCCTTTTCGGATTCGTCGCGCGTCAGGCGATCGCGCCGGCGCTTGTAGGTCGCCTCTGGAATGATGCGCGCGAGCAAGGCGCGGCGTGCGTCGGCGCTGCCGACCGCGTGTTCGACGCCGGCGCGCAGCGCGGATTTGGGCAGACCGTCGCGCACGCGCGCCTCGAGCTCGGCCAGCGTGTGGGGTAACGGCGACAGCGCCATCACGGCGGCGATGGCTTCGGGCGTGACGAGTTGCATGGCGACCTCAAGGAGGATCAAATAGAAGGATCAAATGATCCTGAATTATAGATCAAAATGTCCAAAACGGATTCCTTCTCCGTGACGCGATGGCGTTTCCCTTATTTTACCCCCTCAAATACCATGCCGCTAATAAGCATTAGCGGCATTGAGGGCGCGCTAAAAAAACAGCCGCCTATCACGGCAGCCGCGTTCAATACGTTCTCTATTTGCTACTGCGTCGTTCCGGGGAGGTTAGACGCGTCCCCACTATAGGCGTCAGGCCGAGCCGGC
>NZ_JAWJWL010000112.1:0-2741 GCF_034721475.1 Burkholderia alba
GGTCCACACCCCAATCGGTAATGAGTTCGGTGATTTTGGCGGGCTGAGTGAACCCATCCGCAAAGGCACTCATGGGCATGGCAACAAGAATCGTCAAAATCAACTTATTAATTGCTTTCGGCATTGTCATTGGTGCACCATATAAAATAGATTTATTTTAAAAAATTCACTATGATAGGAGTCCGAAATAACTAACGGAAGAAGCATGCAATGAACGATGCCTGCATCAGTCCGCGCCCTTGATTTCTAGCGACTATTCTCTACGTTTACAAGAAACTTGCAAGTATTTTTGGCGGCCTGAAATTATCAATTTTTGCGAGTTAATAATTTGGTTGGTCGCGTATTGCGGACAATTTTCCCTAATTGTCGAACAAATACTTTATTTATCTGATAAAACAACCCACCATTCATGATGGCGCATCCGCCATGTCTCGCACAGACTCTCGCATTGCTCGCACGATCAGCACCACGACCGGCAGGTCATCGTCGTCGCGCATCAGATCCGCTTCGACATCCAGCCCGGAATTGAGCCAGCGACTGTTCTCCAGGCGCGCGAAGCTGTCCAGGACGGCGGCGAGCACCTGGAGTGACGAGCGCGCAAAGGCCCGCCTCTCGACCTCGAGCAGCTCTCCCCAGGTGATCGGCCATCCGAGCGCGACGGTTTGCGTCACACGCGCGCCGAGCCGTTCACGAGCGGCCGAAACGAGCGCGATCTGCAGGGCGGTGGCCGCACGTCGATAGTCCTGGCTGGACACCTCGTTGCGATCGGCATCGGCAATATCAACCGTTTCGGACTTACGCGATGACATCGTCACATTCCTCCAGGCGCCGACCGGCATCGCTATCTTCTCTGATCAGCTGGTAATGATGGGCGGCCGCGTCAAGCGGCGTATTAAACTCAGCGTGACGACGCCGACCGTCCCACAACTCGACGATCCACGCATCGTGTACCCGACAGATGCCGATCGTCCAGCCGCTGGCGTGTTGATAGCCGTAGTCGCTGACCGCTGCCCAGCCGAGTGCGACAAGCACGTCACGTTGTTCTGTCATCGGAGCAGCGATCACGATCGTCTCCCTGGTGCATGCGAAGCCGTACTGGCCAACTGCCCACGCATCTTCGCCAGATACGCGTCGCCGACGCGATGATCGCGGATCGGTTCACCCGCTACGAATGCCGGTGGCCGGACGCGCAGATACCGGCAGATTGCTGACACGTAAGGCTTCGAGCGTGCATGATCGGCCAGGTATCGCGCCGCTTCCTCGAGTCGGGCGGCACCGAAATGTGCACGAAGCCAGTCGAGCGTCTGCCGGTCTCGTTCCGTGATGATGCGAATCGAATCGTCCATGATCCAGTGTCTCCGGGAGAGAGGCGCCGTGCTGGCCACCTGTCAAAAACACTGTATATATATCGGGATTGCGAGAACTTGTCATCCGTGAGTTTTAGCTACGGGACCGCCCGGACCGGCGGCCGATCGTAGGATTTTCCCGCTCGGAATCGCTCCATTCGCTCGATCGCTTCCATCAAGACCGCGAGTGGCGCCGTGCGCAGCTGATCGTCACGCCAGGCAAGGAGAGACGAAACGATCTCCTCGATGTCCGGGTCAAGCCACCACTCACCGTCCTGATTACCGCGTTCGAACGCCGCGTGGATCCCCCGATCTGCCGCGACGAGCACCTCGACTCGGATCTCATGACGACGCGCCTCGTCGATGAAGCCCGTCAAGATCACAAGCTGAAGCAAGGTTTTCAGTCCATAGGCCGAACCCCGTTTCATACGCAGGGCCTCGAACGCCGCGTGGTACTGAAGCGACATCGCTTCGACCTCGTGCCGTGGCATGGGTAGCAACATGCGCTTGGTCACTGTTGCACGCCGTGCNGCCCGTCAAGATCACAAGCTGAAGCAAGGTTTTCAGTCCATAGGCCGAACCCCGTTTCATACGCAGGGCCTCGAACGCCGCGTGGTACTGAAGCGACATCGCTTCGACCTCGTGCCGTGGCATGGGTAGCAACATGCGCTTGGTCACTGTTGCACGCCGTGCCGTTTGACGCGACGATTGGGTTCGTGATTTCGGCATGGTTACGCTGAAGGATCTTCGTCCAGACCGAATAGCGCGCGGTCGGCCTGGCGCGATAAGGCTTCCTCCATGATTTGCCGAAACTCCGCTTCATCCATTTCGCCGCGGTCGATGCGGTGCAGGATCGCCTCCCCGATCAGCAGGACTTTCCGCTCGCGATCGGCCCGCGTCTGCTTGACCTGGTGGCGCCGTGCTTTGTCTGACGCCTTCCGAGCGTCCTTCATTTCCTTCAACTTATCGTCAGTGTCGGCGATCCGACGTTTGAATAAGGTCATGGCGATGCTGTCCGTGAGGGTGAGGACGGCCTACCTTTACACGGCTCGTCCCGGCGAATCAACGGGTTCGTGCCGTACTCCGTCGCCCAGGCACGAACGGCAGCGTCGACGTCGTTGGTAGGCGGCGCTGCCGGCAGCATACGCAACGTCCAACCCGTGAATCGGGCCGGTGCGATGTAGAAGGGTTGCCAGCTGCCGTCGGTGCGCACGTTGATCAAGAACAGCGAGGTGCTGTCGATGGCGAGGCGCCAGACTTCGACAACGCTCGCCGGCGCGGGGTCATTCGGTGGCGGCATGGTCGGTCAGGAGCGTTGATGGTTTGACGCGAAGAGTGATTGGCAACGCGCGCCCGGACAGATCAAGGCGACGATCACGCAGGCCGAGATCAGCG
>NZ_JAWJWL010000113.1:0-2617 GCF_034721475.1 Burkholderia alba
AACGTAAGCGACTCAGCTTGGCCGTTTCCCCGTTCGCGCGCGCGTGGGGCACGATGGTGATGGCGTGGTGGAGTCCGTGTAGATCACGGGAGATCGTGTCCGCGATCGGCGATCGTGGACACGATCCATCCAAATCTATCCAGGTCTACCCGGTTGAGGGTGTGGGCGGGGTGGCCGGCTTCAACTTGTCGGCCACATTCCAGGGCAGCAATTCGTCGATGCGGGATATCTTGTGATCAGCGATGTGGGTCAGGACGTATTCCAGATAGGCACGCGGGTTGATGCCGTTGAGCTTGCACGTCCCGATCAAGCTATACATCGCAGCGGCCCGCTCGCCCCCGCTGTCGGAGCCGACGAACAAATAATTTTTGCGTCCGAGCGCGACACAGCGCAAGGCGTTTTCTGCGAGCACGTTGCTGATCTCGGCCCGACCGTCCTCGCAGTAGAATACAAGCGCCGCCCAGTGGTTCAGGGAGTAGTTGATCGCCTTGGCGAGCGCGGACTTCGTCGACAGCGTCGTGAGTTTCGCCCTGATCGTCACTTCGAAGTTCGCGAGCAACGGCTTGCTCTTCTCCCGCCTTACGCGCAGACGCTCGTCAGGTGTCTTGCCGCGGATGTCGGCTTCGATACTGTAGAGCTCGCCGATCATCTCGAGCAATTGCTGGGTATCCGGAGTCGGCGTGCGCACGTGAACATCGTAGATGTACCGCCTCGCGTGATCCCAGCATGCCGTTTCGAGGATCTCGTCGCTCGCGTACAGTTGATCGAACCCGGAGTAAGCATCGGCCTGCAGGATGCCGTGGAATGCGGCGAGCCGGGTTTGAGGGTGGGCGCCTTTGCGATCCGAGGAGAAGTCGAACCATACCGCAGCCGGCTCAGTCGAGCCCGAGCGGCGATCGTCACGCACATAGACCCCGAAGCGGCCGGTCACCGTTTTGCCGTTGCCGGGCGCGAGCACCGCGACCGGCGTGTCGTCGACGTGGACCTTGCCGGGAACCAGCGCGTAGCGCTGGATCGCTTCAACGAGCGGCACACAGAGCTCGGCAATCTGCCCGAGCCAGCGGCCCATGCTGCCGCGATCCAGCGTCACACCATCGCGTGCTGCGATCTCCGATTGGCGATACAGCGGCTGATGATCGGCGAACTTCGATACCGCAATATCGGCCAGCAAGCTCGGATGCGCAATGCCATGCTCGATCGGCAGGCTGGGCATCGCGATCTGTTCGATGTGGCCGCAATCAGGGCAACACAGCTTATGGCGGATGGTGCGGATCACTTTGAACACGGCCGCCACGCGGGCGAGTTGCTCGGATACATCCTCGCCGAGCCACTGCATCGTCGTCGCGCACTTTGGGCAGGCCGGATCCGGCTTGAGTTCGATTTCGTCGCGGGGCAAGTGCGGTGGCAGTGGCTCTCGTGTGGGCGCCCGACCGGGCGGCGCCGTCGACGTCTTGTCTCGGTGCCCTCGCGTCTCTGCAGCACCCTGGCCGGCGGTCAGGTCTTCCAGTTGCGCCTCGAGCTTATCGATCTGCCTAGCCAGTTTCTCGGACTTGCTACCGAAGTACATCCGCCTGAGCTTGTCGATCTGCGCCTTCAGGCGTTCAATCTCGTCGTCGCGTGCGGCGATCTCCCGCACCATGTTTGCGATCGAGGCTTGCTGTTCAAGCAGCGACGCCTGCTGCGCAAGCACCAGGGCCTGGAGCTCAGCGACGGTGGCAGGAAGCGGTGCATCTTTGGACATGCGTCGCAGTTTACGAGCCTTCGATGCGGTTTACAACATCGACAGAGCAGCGGTACGTTGCGGCTGTCGCCAGTCGATGCCTTCAAGCAGCATCGACAGCTGGGCGCTTGTCAGATGGATCTTGCCGCCGTCGGCCTGGGGCCAAACAAACCGGCCTCGCTCCAATCGCTTTGCGAGCAACCAGAGCCCGTCGTCGGTCGCCCACAGCAGTTTCACGAGATCGCCACGGCGGCCGCGGAAGATGAACACGTGGCCGGCCAGCGGATTCTCTTCGAGCGCTGTCTGTACCTTCGCGGCCAGCCCCTGGAACCCGCAACGCATGTCGGTCACACCGGCCGCCAGCCAGATACGCGTACCTGCCGGCAGTGCGATCACTTCAGGCATTCCTGCAGGAACGCTTCGGTGCGCTCGGCAGACAGGCCGCGAATCTTCACGCGCCGCTTGCCGATCTCCACCTCGATTTCGCACACGGGCTTCGGCGTCGGTACGCTGCTCATCGCTTCCGGCGCCACGGTCGGCTCTGGTGCCCGCAGCACCAATGCCGAGTCGATCACGTCGACGCTCAGCAGTTCCGTGCTTGGCACGCTCGGCGCACTATCCAGTGCAGGGACGACCAGCTTGCCTTCACGATATTGCTTGCGCCATCCGAACACCACATTGGCGTTGATGTCGTGCCGGCGCGCAACAATCGACACCGACATGCCGGGCTCCAACGTCTCCCTGATCACCTGCTGCTTGAATTCTTGCGCGTACGTTCGATGGGGATGGGCACGATTCCCTGCGTTCGACATGGCAGACTGGCTCCGTCAATCTAAACGTGCCCATCATGCTTTGAAAAAATTAGCTTCGGGAAACGGCCCGGCCGAGGCGCTTACG
>NZ_JAWJWL010000114.1:0-2589 GCF_034721475.1 Burkholderia alba
GACTCGGGATCGAGGGGGAGGTAGGCGGCGCCGGCTTTGGAGACGGCGAGCATGGCGACGACGAGTTCTGGGGTGCGTTGGGCGCAGAGGGCGATGCGGGCGTCGGGGGAGAGGCCGAGGGAGAGCAGGTGATGGGCAAGCTGGTTGGCGCGGTCGTCGAGTTGGGCGTAGGTGACGGAGGTCGAGCCGCAGACGATGGCGAGGGCGTCGGGGTGCAGCTGGACCTGTTGCTGGACCAGTTGATGGATACAGGCTTGGTCGGGATAGGGCCGGTCGGTGGCGTTCCAGGTGTCGAGCAGGAGGCGGCGCTCGTCGGGGCCGAGCAGATCGATCCGGCTGATCGGCTGCTGCGGATCGGCCGCCATGGCGCGCAGCACCGCGAGCAGGTATTCGCCGTGCCGCTCGACGGTCGCGGCGTCGAACAGCGCGGTCGCATAGCGCATCGCGCCGACGATCGCCTGACCGTCGTCGCCCAGATCGAGTTCGAGATCGAACTTCACGCGGCTGACGCCCCCTCCGAGCGGCGACAACTGCAGGTCGGGCAGATCGAGCCGGCCGCGGCTGTTGTCCAGCCAACTGAGCATGACCTGGAAGACCGGCGTGTGATCGAGCCGGCGCGGCGGCTGCACGGTTTCGACCACCTGCTCGAACGGGAGGTTCTGATGTTCGTGCGCGCCGAGCACGGTCGTGCGGACGCGGGCGAGCAAGTCCGTGACGCTGGGCTTGGCCGACAGGTCGATACGCAGCGCGAGCGTATTGACGAACAGGCCGATCAGCGGCTCGACCTCCGTTCGCGCGCGATTGGCGGTCGGCGTGCCGATCACCACATCGTCCTGGCCGGACAGGCGCGCAAGCACCGTGGCCCACGCCGTCGCGAAGAGCATGTACGGCGTCACGCCGTGGCGCTGGGCAAGACGCCGGATGTCGCGGGTCAGCGCGGGGTCGAAGCGTAGCGGCACGTACGCGGCCTCGAACGACTGGCGCGCGGGGCGCGGCCGATCGGTCGGCAGCGTGAGCAGCACGGGCGCGCCGGACAGGGCGTTGCGCCAGTACTCGACCTCGCCCGCGAGCCGCTCGGCGCTCAGCCAGTGCTGCTGCCACGCGACGTAGTCGGCGTACTGGATATCGAGCGGCGGCAGCGCGGCGGTGTGCCGGTAGCGCAGGTTCCGGTACAGCGTGCCCAGTTCGCGGGTCAGCACCCCGTTGGACCAGCCGTCCGTGACGATGTGATGCTGGATCAGCATGAACGCGTGGTCGTCTTCGCCGAGGTGTACCAGGCGGGCGCGGATCAGCGGGCCGTGCGCCAAATCGAACGGCAGGTGCGCCTCCTGTTCGCACAGGCGCCGCAGCTCGCGCTCGGTGTCGGGATGGGACGAGAGGTCGTCGTGGCGCAGCGGCATGCCGCTGCCGGCCGGCAGCAGTCGGGCCGTGGGCTGGCCGTCGACGGTCGGGAAAACGGTGCGCAGCGCCTCGTGACGCGCCCAGATCGCATCGAGCGCGCCGCACCAGGCGGCGACGTCGAGCGGGCCGCTCAGCCGCAGCATCACGGGGATGTGATAGGTCGCGCTGACGCCTTCGAGCTGCGCGAGGAACCACATGCGCTGCTGCGCGAACGACAGCGGCAGCGGCCCGTCGCGGGGGATCGGTTCGATCGCGGGCAGGGACTGCGGGTCGGTATGCGCGAGACGTTCGGAGACGGCCTGTGCGAACGCGTCGAGCGTCGGATGCGTGAACAGTACCGACAGCGGGAACTCCACCGCCAGCGCGGCGGGCAGGCGGCTCAGCAGGCGCACGGCCAGCAGCGAATGGCCGCCGAGGGTGAAGAAGTTGTCGTGACGGCCGACGCGTTCGACGCCGAGCAGTTCCTGCCAGAGCGACGCGAGGGTGGTTTCGATGTCGCCTTGCGGCGCCTCGTAGTGCTGATGGGCGAATGCGTCGTCGGAAGGCGCGGGAAGCGCCTTGCGGTCGAGTTTGCCGTTGGGGGTGAGCGGCAGGTGGTCGAGCCGGACGAAGGCGGCCGGCACCATGTAGTCGGGCAGCCGGGTGTCGAGATGCGCGTGCAGCACGTGAGCCAGCTCGCCGTCGGCGGCCGCGCCGTCGCGCAGCGTGACATAGGCGACGAGCCGGGTATCGCCCTGCGGGTCGTTGCAGGCGATCACGACGGCTTCGCGCACGTCGGGATGCGCGGCGAGCTGAACCTCGATNTAGCGTGACATAGGCGACGAGCCGCGCTTCGCCCCGCTGATCGTCGCGCGTGAGCACGACGGCTTCGCGCACGTCGGGATGAGCGGCGAGCTGGGCTTCGATTTCACCGGGCTCGATCCGGAAACCGCGGATCTTGACCTGCTGATCGTTGCGGCCGAAGAACACGAGGTTGCCGTCGGATAGATAGCGGGCGAGATCGCCGGTGCGGTACATGCGTGCGCCGGGCTGCTCGGAGAAGGGATCGTCGAGGAAGCGTTCGGCGTTCAGGGCGGGCCGGTTCAGATAGCCGCGTGCGACGCCCGCGCCGCCGACGTACAGTTCGCCGACGGCGCCGAGCGGCACGGGTTGGCCGGACTCATCCAGCAGGTAGATTCTGAGATCGGG
>NZ_JAWJWL010000115.1:0-2522 GCF_034721475.1 Burkholderia alba
CGAAAGTGGCGACCAACGACGGCAGTTGCGCGTGGATCAGGTCGCGACTGAAGTCGAACAGTCCCGCCTGGCGCATCGAATGCTCGAGCGCGTCGATCAGCGAGCCGATCAGCGGCGAGGCATCAGGTACACAGATATCCTCGAGCACCGGCATGTCGTGCAAGCCGAAGCTGCGGTAGATCGCCCGCATGTCGCGAATCACCGGGTTCTCGCCGGTGCCGGGCGCCGAGAATGCCGCCGCGAACAGGTGCCGTGGCAGCGGCATGCCAGAGGCGCGCAGATGCAGCGCCCAGACATAGGCCATCAGGGCGCCGGCGCTGTGGCCATAGATGGCGAAGGGCCGATCCAACTCGTCGCCCAGCACCTGCGTCAGCGTCGACGCCACGGTCCAGACGTCCTGCACCGGCCGCTCGCGCCAGCGATCGCCGCGGCCGGGCAGCTCGATCGGCCGCACCTCCACATTGGCCGGCAACTGCGCCTGCCATCCCTTGAACACCGCGCTCGACATGTGCGCGTATGGGAAGCAGTAGAGCCGGATCGAGGCATCCTCGCGCGACCGGCCCCGCAGCCAGGCATCGCGCCCGCGCGACCAGGGCTCGAACGAGCTGAACGGTGCATACGGCGCGGCTGCCGCAGTCGCCTCGACTGCCTCGACTGCCTCGGCCGAGATGGGCGCCGCGGCCGCCCGACCAGGCGCCGCGCCGCCGCCCAGCTGCTCGAGCAGCTCGCTCAGCCGCATCTGGAACAGGTTGCGGATCGTCACCTGGCGCTGGTCGAGCTGCTGCTGCAGCTTCATCAGCATCAGGGAATCCATGCCGAGTTCGAGCAGGGCGCGATCGAGCTCGATCTCGTCCGGCGCGCAGTCGAGCAGGCCCGCCACGATCGCGAGCAAACCCTCGGGCGTGAGCGCCTCGCCCTCGGCAATCAGCGTGTCGAGGCTGCGCGAAGCCGGCGTGCCGGCGCCGAGCCGCTGCAGCTCGGCACGCGCGCAATCGATCACTCTCGCGCCGCCGGCGTCGACCAGCGCCCAGGTGCTCGCGAAGCGCCGCGCCGCGCCGGGTTCGGCGTCGGGCTGCGCCGGCAGCAGCACACTCACCAGCCGGTAGGCGCCGTCGCGCGCGAGCGGCCCGCTCAGACGCACCTCCTCCATCGCGGTGGTCATGAACGGCGTCATGCCCTCGGGATCGGCCAGCAGGATCGAGGGCTGCAGGGCGGCGTCGATGAATCCGGGGTGCGCGCCGAGGCCGTAGTCGTCGCGATCGAACACGGGCCGCAGCGTGGCCACGCTGAAGCCGTCGTGGAAGCGGCATTCGCCGAGCGCCCGGACATAACCGCCGGCCGGGAACCCCATCTCGGCATAACGCTGGTAGAACGCGGCCTCGTCGTCGACCCGCAGCGGTATCGCGACACTGCTCAGGATCGATTCGACCCGGCGCGTGCGCGCATCTCGCGCCGCGGCCGGCGCTTCCAGGTCGACCAGGGCCTGCGCGGTGGTGATCCAGCCGGGTTCGTCGCCGGCGGCCGGCACCGCCGGCGCCTGGTCGGCCCGGTACTGGAAGGTCGCGCGGCGCAACCCATCGCCCTCGGACTCGAGCGTGATGCGCACGCGGGTATCGACATGGCTGGAGATCAGCAAGGGCAGCCGGAACTCGAAACGGCGCACGTGAACGCCCTGCCCGCCCTGGCCGAACAACCGATAGATCGCGTCGAGGTAAAAACCGACATGGAAATTGCCGGTATCGGCCAGGCCGGGCTCGCCCGGTCGCAGCAGGATCTCGACATGTTCGCGCACCGCCGACACCGGATGGCGCGTCTGCGCGAGGAAGGCTCGCGGCGCGTCGAGCGCGGGCGCCGCCGGCGTCCGGCGCATCGGCTCCGGCGGCCGCATCGCCTCAGGCTGTCGTTGCGCGCTTGCCGGCGCCGGCTCGGCGGCCTCCGCGGCTGTCGCCCCGGCGCGGCGGAACCAATAGGACTTCAGCTTGAGCCCGTGCGGCGGATAAGTCTCGGCGTAGCGGCGAGCGCGCTCCCACGGCGAGGCCGCGGCGCCTTCGTCTGCCGCCCCGGCATCGTTGTCGAAGGAGGTCAGCACCACGTGTCCATTGACGCCGCCGAAGCCGAACGAACTGACGCCGGCCACGCGCGTCGGGCCGCTCCAGTCGAGCGGTGCGCTGGGAAAGGTGAAGCCGGGCTCGGCCAGCTTGAGCAAGGGATTGACGCGCTGCAGATGGAGGTTGCCGGGAATCGTGCCCAGATGCAGGCATAGCACGGCCTTGATCACGCCAGCGATGCCGGCGGCCGGCTCGAGATGGCCGATATGGGTCTTCAGGCAGCCGAGCACGCAGCGTTCGGCGGCAGGCCGGCCCGGGTTGACCACGTTGCCGAGCGCCTCGATCTCGACCGGATCGCCGAGATAGGTGCCGGTGCCGTGCGTCTCGATGTAGCCCGCCCGCGAAGGCGCCAGCCCGGCGCGCTCGAAGGCGGCGCGGATCACCGCCTCCTGCGCGAGCCCGTTCGGCGCGGTC
>NZ_JAWJWL010000116.1:0-2500 GCF_034721475.1 Burkholderia alba
TGGCCTCCAACGCCCGTTTCCACTGGCCTCAGATTACCAACTGCACCCAAAGCTTCCACGGTTTCCCGCGATGAACCATTTATATGGCGTAACTAACGGTTCAAATCAGTGATTTTATAACCCTCTCTATGTATACGCACAAATTACATCGTTAACATCTCCCATGATGAATATATCAACCATGTCACTTATCAAGCCAATATCGCCTCCAGATTGATCCCATATGTATTAATTTCTATTTTGATGACGAACAATCAAGGTAAATTAATGATGTCTTGCGACAATCTTAAGCAAAATATTATTGATTTTGCAATAATAATTCGTGGAAGGGGGCAGTAAATCGCAACCAGATGGCGGTCTTGCCTCGACCCACCGACCTTCCATCCACGTGCTATCCAGAACCCCATTGATATATCTATTCGCCGTGACATCACCTTGCGCACTCGTCTCCTCAACGACTCGATATTGATCGTAACGATAACGGCACTCAAAATCCCGGCCGTCGTTGTGGTTGCACGGACCACTTCTTTCTTTCCAGGTAATGTCTTTGGTGACCTTAGCGTGTGCTGATGCCATGCACGCGCACCCAATAAGGAATATAACTATCTTGGCCAGCTCTTTCTGGTTCATGATCCTAGTGGCCCCTTAGGACGGCGTACAAAGCTTGGCGACCGTGGCGTGAACATTGTGAAGGCTTGATACTTCACTCGCCCCGGCGACGTAACAACCGTTCCTGGATATATCGGTCACCCCATCATTGTCTCCTCCTGTGACAAATGGGATCGGTAAGGCTCCACCAGCCGTGGTCCACAAAAAGGCTTCCATCGTTCCTGGCCCTGTTTCACTCACCCCAATGACGACAGAGGTATCACTGATGCCGCTGACCGCCGCCGTGCCTCCATTGGGAAGTGGCGGGATCGCCTGGAACTGGTCGTTCACCACATTCCAATAATAGGATTCGCTAAAGCCATCGACGAACTGATACTGGCCCACGACCTCGCCTTTGGCATTGATCGCGATGCCGTCGTTTCTTAGCGTCTGCCCAGTGCTGGTGTCGGTGATGTTAAGCACGAGCGGCGTCAAGGTCGTATTCGTTGGGGTCAACCACACGGCAGTGCGGGAGCCCTTGGAAGGACCAAAATCGCAGGCGCCAAGCACATATCCCGCGTCGTTGATGGTACCTGCCGCACAGAAGACGGCTCCCCAGGGTTTCGATAGCACGGCCGGGACATAGGCTTGGAACAATCCTGTTGGCGTCCAGATGACTGGGGTGTTATGCCCCGATCCATCCGGGCAATTGCCGATGATGACGGGCTGGGTACCACTGCCATTCTGTACATCGACGGTCACGCAATTGGCGCCCGCCAGGTTGAGTAACCCCATGGGTAGAAGCACGGCATTGGAGGTTCCGGCTGCCCATAGCACCGGATGATCGACGTCGGTGCCGTCGGAACTTACTCCGACGATCGCACCCTGAGCATTGATGGCCGAGGCGGACGACGACACGTCGCCAAGCAACGCTGCTAGAGGGTTAACGGTCCCGGAGCCCGTTATCCAATAAACCGCTTGTGCAACATCATTGGCGTCGGCGCATTCGCCGACGACTTCGCCTGCGTCATTGTCCGCCCCCGCGCCGCAGCTTTGTCCCGCGACAAGCAGCGGAAAGGACACCGAGACGCCAGGTTGCGTGGAATAGAAGGGAACGTGCAGCCCTCGGCTGTCGACGCATGTGCCCACGACTTCGCCAACATTGTTCACCGACGACGCAGCGCACTGCACACCTACGGCTGTGCCTTCATCCTGAAAGGTTTGCGCGCTGGACGATGTTGCGCCGAGACATCCCGCGACGGCCAGCGCGATGAGAAACTTGCTCATGATGGTGTCCTCCCGATATTAGAAACTGTTGTACTTATTCCGCCGCCATGCGGTGCACTGATCTCGCACTGGGTTCTAAGCTTCGCCAAATTGCCGTCGATAGCAACTTTCTCCTGCGGACCTCGCCTGATCGATACATCGCGGTCAGCATGAGGTCCAACGTGACCCACACTCATTTGTGGCGCTTTCCGAAGCGCCGCGTTCATGCCACTTCGAGGTAGAAACACCAAACCGTCATTCCACCGTCCTGTGACAGAGCCGAGTTGGACCCTTGCTTCAATTCATTAAAGAAACCCGACCGACACGAATTCAAGCTACTAAAAGTAGTAGGGGGATTTGTCTGGAGTTGACCCTATAGTCCCGGACACCGAACGTCTCATCGAACTGGCGGGCCCGTTTGACCTCGTCACCATGCAGATACGTCAATGTGGTCGCGATCGACGCTTGCCGCAGGTTGTCACGCACCATGTGATCACCCCGCCCCGCTCGAGCGCGAGCGACGCATGCGTGTGCGGCCGCCAGTGCGGGCTCGCGCGACGCAGTTTGTCCGTAAGCGCCTCGGCCGGGCCGTTTCCCGAAGCTAATTTTTTCAAAGCATGATGGGCACGTTTAGATTGACGGAGCC
>NZ_JAWJWL010000117.1:0-2441 GCF_034721475.1 Burkholderia alba
GAACGGCTCGCCGTTGGGGTTCATCGGCTGACCGTCGGCACGGCTCACGGTGACGGCGAAGGCAGGCGCAGCTGCAACGGTTGCGAATGCCATAGCAACAACAAACGAAACAATTTTACGAGTGCTCATAGGAACTGCCTCACTTGACGAATGGCGGCTTGCCGCCGGTTATGTGACGTCGAAGCCGGTACGATCCGGCCGCTCCGTCACGGGAACCAGGACGCGTCGATGGCGCGTCCGTGGATCAGAACTTGTAGGAAATCCCGACGAACGTGATCAACGGATCCGCCTTCAGCTTGGTACGCGTGGTCGCGAGCGTCGTGCCGTCGGCCGCCTTGACGACCAGCGACGAGAACGTCTTCAACGGCATGTAGGTCAGCGTGGCCGTGAGCGCCCACTTGTTCGTGAGCGCATAGCTCGCGCCGATGTTGTAGACCGGCGTCCACGACGACGACGCCTTGCCCTCCACCGACGTCGGGCCGGGCTTGCCGGCGCCCGCCGCGAGCACGCTGCCGAGGTTCTCGTTGATGTCCTTGGCGAAATTGCCGTTGAGCTCGATGTTGGTGAACCAGCTGTACGCGACGCCGATGCCGACGAACGGCCGGAACTTCGCGGTCGGCGCGTTGAAGTAGTACTGCAGGATCACCGTCGGACTCCATTGCCGCGCGTTCTTCACGGCCGGCTGATTCGACGGCTTGTCCATATCGACGTTGCCGAGCGCGCCCGCCGGGCCGAACGGCTTGATGGTCCCGTGCCCGGTCAGCGTGAATTCCGGCGGAATGCCCATCACCGACGTCACCGCGATGTGATCGGTGAAGAAGTGCGTGAGCGTCAGGCCGACGGTATCCGCATTGTTGACGGTCAGGCTCGTGCCCGGCGACGTGAACGAGCCGGGCAGCCGCAGCGGGCTGTTGATCGGCATGTTCGCGACGTTGGTCGTGAGGCCGTTGGTCGAATCCTGCGGCATGATGTGCAGCCAGCCGAGCGTCGCGACGTTGTCGCCCGCCTGCTGGGCCAGCGCGCCTGTCGACGCGCACGCGACGACACACGCAGCAATCAGCTTTTTCATGAGATCTCCTCGCATTCTGCTTTGGCGATGCCGGCGCGCCGCGCCGGACATCGTCCGTCTCCTGTTTTATCCGGACGTCTATTGCACGAACGCGCCCACGGTGAAGTACGGGTTGCTGGTGTCGCTCATGTCGAGGAAGCCGAACGCGCCGCCGGTGAAGATGAGCTTGCCGGTGGGCGGACCCGATGCCGCGCTCGTCTGCACCGTCGTGACCACGCCCGGCACGGTCTGCGCGAAATTCAGGTTGAGCGCGCGGGTGAGCGACGCCTGCGATGCGTTGAACGGATCGAGCAGCGTCGCCTGCGCACCCACCAGCGCGGTCGCGCGGTAGTTGAACTGGCTGTCGACGCCCGTGTACTCGCCGTCCTGCGAGCCCTGCGCGATCGTCGCCTGCGGACTCAGGAACGAGATGCCCGACTCGTCGTCGGCCACCGGCGCGCCTTGCGTGAGATCGGAATTCGCCGCGCCGGTCCGGATGAAGATCGGCACCAGCTGGTTGCGCAGCTTGCCGACGATCAGGATCCCCTTGCCCGCCTTGGTCGGATCGAGCGACGAGAGCGTCGCCGGAATCTGCGGCTGGTAGTTGAGCGACGTGAACGCGGACGAATCCGAGCGCAGCTGGAACGGCTGATTGACGATCGCGGTCGACGCGAACGGCTGGCCGCCGTTCTTCTTGCCGAAGTTGTCCGTCTCGGTATAGCTGCCGTCGCCGCGAATGACGAACTGCGCGTCCACCGCGACCTGCGCGAAGTTCTGCGACGGCACCTGGTGATAGCCGAGCTGGTTGTAGGTGCCCGCGATCTTCGTGAGATCCGTCTCCTGCGCCGAGAAGCTGATGAACGGGTAGTACGGGAACGTCGTCTTCGGAATCTGGCCCACGCCGATCACGCCGGCGAACTGGATCGTCGCGCCCGGGATCGTGCCGCCCAGCACGCCCTCGCCGAGGAAGAAGCGCGCGGGACGATTGGGATCGAGACTCGCGTTGACGAGCCGAAACGTGCACTGGTTCAGCTTCACCGTCGGCAGCCCGGTTTCGGGCATGAGCGTGCCGCTCACCACGTTGTTCGGCGGCGCGTCGCGGGTTGGCGCCACGGTACCGGTCGTCAGCGGGATCGGCGACGCNGAGACTCGCGTTGACGAGCCGGAACGTGCACTGGTTCAGCTTCACCGTCGGCAGCCCGGTTTCGGGCATGAGCGTGCCGCTCACCACGTTGTTCGGCGGCGCGTCGCGGGTCGGCGCCACGGTACCGGTCGTCAGCGGGATCGGCGACGCCAGGTAGGTGATCTGATAAGTCAGCTTCGTCGTGTCGAGCTGGACCTTCACCAGCTCGCCGGACCCCGATCCGCCCGTGAACACGGTGTTGTAGTCGAT
>NZ_JAWJWL010000118.1:0-2342 GCF_034721475.1 Burkholderia alba
GGCACCGATGCATCGTCCGTACTCGAAGGCTTGCCACTGGCATCCCGCACGGTTCCGACATCGAGCACCTGACAACCCGCAAGCACGTCCGCCACCTGCTGCGCGCTCGCCTCATCCGCCACAACCTGCTCGATCCCCGCATCCTCGATCATCTGCGTCAGACGCGCTTGCGGATACTCCGGATCGAGCGGCACGAACGCCCCGCCCGATTGGATGATCCCGAGCAACGCCGCCAGCAACGCCGGGCCCCGCGCCACGCACAAACCGACACGTCGCTCCGCGCTCACGCCACGCGCGGCAAGCCGTGCAGCCAGCGCATTCGACCACGCATCCAGCTGCGCATAGCTGAGCGTCGCCCCTTCGCAGCGCAGCGCAATCGAATCCGGCGTGCGTCGCGCCTGCGCGATCAGAGCCTGACCCAGCGATTCGAACGCATAGCGCCGCGCAACCTGCGCATGCTGACCCGTCGGCAACGACAGCTCGCCGACCCGCCGCTGCGCGTCGTCCGCCAGCTGCGCCAGCACCGCTTCATACTGCGACGCGATCCGCTCCACCGTCGAACGGTCGAGTCGCGCGCCGTCCCACGCCCATTCGAGCGACACGCCCTGGCTGCGCGGGATGATCGCGAGCGCGAGCGGGTAGTGAGTCGGATCGATCGAGTCGATCGCGCCCACCCGCAAGCCGTCGTCGCTCTGCTGCGACGCCGTGTCGATCGGGTAGTTCTCGAACACCACGATGCTGTCGAACAGCGCGTCGCCGCTGCGCCCCGTCCACTGCTGCACCCGCGCGAGCGGCGTGTGCTCGTACTGGCGCAGGTCGGCGAGGTCGCGCTGCAGACCGCGCAGCCAGCCGCCAACATCGGCGCGCGCATCCACGTCGACCCACACCGGCAGCGTATTGATGAACAGCCCGAGCATCCGCTCGACGCCGGGCAGATGCGCGGGCCGACCGGCGAGCGTCGTGCCGTAGGCGACGCCGCTGCGATGGCCGTAGCGCGCGAGCAGCACGGCCCACGCACCCTGCATGAGCGTGTTGAGCGTGACCTCGTGGCGGCGGGCCGCCGCCTGAAGGCGTTCGCCGAGCGCGGCGTCGAGCAGCGCGCGGCGCGTGTGCGACCCCGGCTCGACAACCGCCGGTGCCGCCAGGCTCGCGGTCAGCGTCGCGGGCTCGTCGAGCCGCGCGGCGCGCTGGCGCCACCAGGTCTCCGTCGCCGGATCGTCGGCCGCCAGCCGGACCCAGTCGACGTAGTGACGGTACGGCGGCACCCGTTCGAACGCGGCGCCCGCGCCGGCGGTCCGCGCGCGGTAGTCGCGCAGGATTTCGCCGAACAGCTGCGCGACGCTCCAGCCGTCGAGCAACAGGTGATGATGGGTCCAGACGAGATCGGCGCTCTGCGCATCGCGCACGAACAACGCGATGCGCATCAGCGGCGCCGCATCGGGCGGCAGACCTGCCGCGAGATCCCGCGCGCGCCAGTCGGCAAGCCGCGCGTCATAGTCGGTCGCCGCGGACCAGTCGTGCTGTTCGAACGGCAGCGGCAGCTTGCGATGAACGATCTGCATCACCGTGCCGCCGTGCTGCCACGCGAAGCGCGTGCGCAGGATCGCATGCCGCTCGAACGCCGCCTGCCACGCGGCCCGCATCGCGGCGCGATCGAGCGGCCCGGACAGGGTCACGCGCAACTGATTCAGGTACGCGTTCTGTTCCGGCTCGGCAAGCGTGTGGTACAGCAGGCCGCTTTGCAGCGGCGTCGCCGGATAGACGTCCTCGATATGCTCGGGCGTGACGCCGAGCGCGCGCCACAATTCGGCCGAGGCCGGGCCGCTGTCGACGCTGCGCGCGACGTCGGCGGACGATGTCTCGACCGCTTGCGCCGCGCGGGCGAGTTGCTCGACCGTCGGCGCCTCGAACACCATTCGCGGCGTCAGATGCAGGCCGGCGTCGCGCGCCTTCGCGACGATCTGCAGGCTCAGGATCGAGTCGCCGCCGATCACGAAGAAGTTGTCGGTCACGCCGATGTCGTCGCGCCGCAGCACGCCGCGCCAGACCGCGAGCAGCGCCGCTTCGGCGGGACTCGCGGGCGCGACGAACGCCGCGCGGCCGGCTGCCGCCTGCTCAGGCGCGGGCAGCGCGCGGCGATCCAGCTTGCCGTTCGGCGTCAACGGGAATCGCGCCAGCTCCACATACGACGACGGCACCATGTGCAACGGCAACCGCTCGCTCAGCCAGCCCTGCCACCGCGCCCCATCCCCCTCGCCCGGCTCGCCCGCCGGCACCACATACGCCGCCAGCCGCTTGTCGCCTTCCGCACCCTCCACCACCAGCACCGCCGCATCCCGCAC
>NZ_JAWJWL010000119.1:0-2266 GCF_034721475.1 Burkholderia alba
GCTTCGCCGCGTCGTTCGCGAGCCCCAGATCCTTCAGCATGAGGTCGGTGCCGAAGCCGCCCGTATAGCCGCGCGACGACGGCGCGGTGTCGATCACGCCCGGATACGGGTTGTAGGTATCGGAACTCCAGCAGCGGCCGGTCGACGTGTTGATGATGCCGCCCAGCACCTTCGGATCGATGCCGAGCGCGACGCCCAGCGCCATCGCTTCCGACACGCCCGCCATCGTGATGCCCAGCACGAGATTGTTGCAGACCTTCGCGACCTGCCCCATGCCGGTCGGGCCGCAATGCACGATGTTCTTGCCCATCCCGGCCAGCACGGGCTTCGCCCGCTCGTAGTCGGCCGCCTCGCCGCCGACCATGAAGGTCAGCGTGCCCGCCGCCGCGCCGCCCGTGCCGCCGGACACCGGCGCATCCACGAACGCCGCGCCGTGCTCGCGCACCAGCGCGCCGAACGCCTGCGCGCTCGCCGGATCGATCGTGCTCGAATCGATCACCAGCGCGCCGGGCGCGAGCCCGGCCAGCACGCCGTCGGCCGCCGTCAGCACCGTGCGCACGTGCGCCGCGGCAGGCAGCATCGTCACGACGAACGCCGCGCCCGCCGCCGCGTCGCGCGGCGACGCGGCCACCTGCGCGCCGCCGTCCCGCACGAGCCGCAGCGCGTCCTCGCTCAGATCGAACGCGTGCACGTCGTGCCCCGCCTTCAGCAGATTGAGCGCCATCGGCGCGCCCATGTGACCCAGGCCGATAAAGCCGATTTTCATGGTGCCTCCCGATCAGTGCAGACGAATCGTCGTATTGACCGCGCCCGCCGTCGCGTCGTCGTCGAACCAGCGCGCGGTGACGGTCTTGGTCTGCGTATAGAACTGCACGACCTGCTTGCCATAAGGCCCGAGATCGCCGAGCTTCGAGCCGCGCGACCCGGTGAAGCTGAAGAACGGCACCGGCACCGGAATCGGAATGTTGATCCCGACCTGGCCGATGTCGATCTCGCTCTGGAATTTGCGCGCCGCCGCGCCGCTCTGCGTGAACAGGCCGACGCCGTTGCCGAACGGATTCGCGTTGACGAGCGCGATCGCATCGTCGAGCGTCGGCACGGTCAGCACCAGCAGCACCGGTCCGAAGATCTCCGTCGTATAGATTTCCATGTCGGTCGTGACGTCGGTGAAGACCGTCGGGCCGATGAAATTGCCGTCTTCGTAACCGGGCACTTTCACCGAACGGCCGTCGAGCGCGAGCGTCGCGCCCGCCTTCACGCCGGCGTCGATCAGGCCGAGCACGCGCTGCTTCGCGGCGCGCGACACGAGCGGTCCGATGTCGGTGCCGGCTTCGTGGCCCGCGTTGACCTTGAGCGTCTTCGCCTTCTCGATCAAGTCGGGCACCCACTGCTGCGACGCGCCGACCAGCACGACCACCGACGTCGCCATGCAGCGCTGTCCCGCCGCGCCGAAGCCCGCGCCGGCGAGCGCATTGAGCGTCTGCTCGCGGTTCGCATCGGGCAGCACCACCGCGTGATTCTTCGCGCCCATCATCGACTGCACGCGCTTGCCGTGCTCGCTGCCGAGACGATACACGTGCGTGCCGACATGCGTCGAGCCGACGAACGACACCGCCTTCACCCGTTCGTGCGTGCACAGCGCGTCGACCACGTCCTTGCCGCCGTGCACGACATTCAGCACGCCCTTGGGCACGCCCGCTTCGAGCGCAAGCTCGACGAGCGCCATCGTCGACATCGGATCCTGTTCGGACGGCTTCAGCACGAACGTATTGCCGCAGACGATCGCCATCGGGAACATCCACAGCGGAATCATCGCGGGGAAGTTGAACGGCGTGATGCCGGCGCAGACGCCGATCGGCTGGCGCAGCGTGTAGGTATCGACGCCGCCCGCGACGTTTTCCGCGAATTCGCCCTGTTGCAGCGTGCCGATCGACGCGGCGTGCTCGACCACCTCCAGGCCGCGGAAGATATCGCCTTCGGCGTCGGGCAGCGTCTTGCCCTGCTCGGCCGTGAGGATCTTCGCGATGCGCGGCATATGCTCGCGGATCAGCGCCTGGTACTTCAGCATGATGCGCATCCGCGCGCCGATCGGCGTGTTCTTCCAGGTCGCGAATGCGGCCTGCGCGGCGCGCACCGCCGCATCCACCTCGGCGACGGTCGCGAACGGCACGCGCGCCAGCACCTGCTGCGTCGCCGGATTGACGATGTCGCGCCATTCGGTGCTGGCCGACTCGACGAATTCGCCGTCGATCAGCAGCTTGACCGT
>NZ_JAWJWL010000120.1:0-2261 GCF_034721475.1 Burkholderia alba
TCCAGATGCCACCTGTCATCGCGCCCCGTCGCCGTCGAGCGAATCCGCTTTGCGATCGACAGACCGAATGTCGTCGCCCAGCAGCGCACCATTTCGTACGTGAGCTCGATACCGCGCGCGGCCAGTAACCCCTCGACTATGCGCAAGCTCAGCGGAAACTGGTAGTACAACCAAACGGCGTAGCAGATGATGCCCGGCGGAAACCGGTAGCCCTTGAACGAAACCGGCGCCTCGGCCGGCGGCAGAGGCGCGATAGAAGCTTTCTTCATGCCCCATTATATTCGCCGACTTCTGGAACAACCTGATAGTACCAATTAAGTCTCTATAGAACGGCGTTGATTTTCAAATCACGTTTATTAAACAATATCAGGAGTCAATCCCTTCTCGATGCGAGATGATGTATTTTATATGAATGTATTATCAATATCCAAAATGTGTTTGAAAAACCCATAAACGTCNAATTAAGTCTCTATAGAACGGCGTTGATTTTCAAATCACGTTTATTAAACAATATCAGGAGTCAATCCCTTCTCGATGCGAGATGATGTATTTTATATGAATGTATTATCAATATCCAAAATGTGTTTGAAAAACCCATAAACGTCAATCGATATAAGGGGGAAGCCAGGTTGCGGTGTTTGGAAATATCTGTCGATTTACATCAGAAGCACCTCGGCTCATACTCGGCGCACGAATAAAGGTGCACGGTACGATTGGCGTGAATCTAAAGAGACATAATTAATATGCATCGAAGAGAGTTCGATTGGGCCACTGTTTCGCTTCCCTCCCTAACGTTCCGTTGCGGTGCGCGATGCCCGTTCGCGTTGCCGTCTGCATTATAAACATTCACTTGGTAATTAATTCGTAAGCTATCTCGCACGGCATGGTTCGTGTGTCGTTAGCTGACCTGCCGTGCGGAAATTCGTGCGCGATCTGATTAAAAGATTGGGCGGCGGTGCGCTGACTCGTTGGGCATATTTTCATAATTAACAAAACGGAGGAGATAATGTTTCGCATTCCTAATTTGAGCGCGGCCATGCTGTCTTGCGTGGTGTTCGCCATGCCGTTCTTTTCGGGTTGCGGCGGCGGAGACGATCCGGGCCCGATCAATGTCGCCCAGTGCTCCGGCAGCAGCTGTCCGCCGAGCGGATCGAATACGACGCCCACCACGCCGACCGTGCTGTGTCCCGCAGTGCTCGACTACACCACGACCTATACCGGCGGGTCGGGCAGCGGCGAGTACGTGAAGGTCAAGTTCGACTCGACCAAGAAGACCTACCAGATGCAGTTCGTCGAGTCGTCGGTACCGACCACGGCCGGGCAGATCAATACCACGCGCGCCGGCCTCACAATCAACGGCACGTTCCACAATCCGACCAATCTGCCGACGGCTGAACAGAATCGCTGCGCGGTGGTGCTCGACAATGGCGCGACCGCCGACGGCACCTACGCGATTACCGTCAACCGCGCCGATCCGCCGATGATGTTCATCGGCCAGGGCGTGGTCGGCGGCGGAATTCCAGGTGCGACGATCTCGTTCGCCGGCATCGAGCCGTTCCCCGGCCTCGTCCTCGGCGTAGTGCCGCCGCGCAGCTTCGATTTCTATCCGTTCATCGGCTTCACCAATACGGAAACCGACTTCACCAAGGTCGCAGGGACTTACAACGAAGTCGGCGTGCACGTCAATCCGGCCGGCGGCAATTACCAGAGCAGCACGAATCCGCTGGGCTGGGAGCCGGATGTCATTAACTGGAACGAGACGCTTAACGCGGACGGGTCCTGCACGATTACGCCGGGCAGCGACTATTCCTGTCAGACCACCGGATCACCGTGGTCGCTGCGCAAGAACGCGGACGGTTCGACAGACAGCGTGTTCGTCAGTTTGCCGCAGGCCGGCTCCGCCTATCCGATCGCGGGGCAGTCACTGACGCTTATCCTCGCGCCTAGCCAGGCGAAGGGCATCATGATCGTTGGGCAGCTCAATGGGGTGCTCGTGCCGATCGTGATCCGGGTTGGTTATACGGCGGTCAATGAAAGCAATCCGTTCGCGTCGGTCGCGGACCCGGAAATCGGTATTTCGGTGCTGTCGCCCGCCACGGCGATTGCCGCCAATTCGCTGCAAGGCGGGTATATCGGTGCAACCAGCGCATCGGCCTGCGGCGTCGTGAGCTTCCCGGGCAATCAGGGCTCGCCCGCGACCCCGGGGCCGGCCTTCAATCCCAACATCCCCCACCCGGAACTGCCGGGCGTGTTCTCGGGCA
>NZ_JAWJWL010000121.1:0-2230 GCF_034721475.1 Burkholderia alba
CCGAACGCCGTCTTCGTCGCCTGCTCCGTCGACGGCCCGCCCCACTGGTGCGACGCCGACAGCAGCTTGATATCCCCGTTCGTCCCGAGCGTCACCCCTCCGCCGATCTTGACGTAACTGCCGTCCTCCGCAACCAGCCGGATCGTCGGCGCCGTCACCAGCACCTCGCTTTCGTTCGTCGCGATCTTGATGCCCTTCTGCGCGTTCGCCGTCAGCGTGTCCGCCTGCGCCTGCAACAACACCGGCCCCTCCCCCGCCACCGCCTGCACCCCCGTTCCCCGCGCGAACAACTGCATGCCTTGCCCAGCCGTCGCATTGAATCGCTGCCCGCTCATCAATTGCAGATGCTGCTGCGCCACCTGATCGATGTTCTCGCCCGCATAGGTCACGTGCGTCTTCGGCGTCACGTTCACCGACCCCGCCTGCGCACCGAACGCCATCAACGCTTGCGAGCCGCTCGTGCTCGGCGGGCTCGATGCCGTCCCGCTACCCGGCGACCACCCCTTGAATACGGCGGCCACCCCGCTTTGGCCCGTTGCATCGGCCGGCTGCCCCCCATGCTGTCCCGCATAGTCGCCGAGCGCCTTGAACAGCTCCCCGCACTCGCCCAGCAGCTGCACCAGTTCATCGCGGTCCAACTGGCCGCCGCTCGCTTGCGTCCGGGCATAGGTCGTCAGCAAGATCCCCTGCGCGGCCCGCAATGCCGCCGCCGCGTCCGTGCGCAGCTCCGCCCCTTCTCCGCGATCGGCGCCGTGGCCGTCGCTGCGCGGCTGGGTCAGGTAGCCCAGATTGAGTTGGGAGAACCCGTGTTCGCTCGCCAGTTGCGCGCTGATCTGCTGCGGCGTGTCGTCGAGCCGGAGCTGGTTATATCTCTGACCCTTGATTTCCTTCGTCTTGATCCCGGACAGGTACCGGTTGCCGGGCAAGCTCCCCGTATGGCTGAACGTCGCGGGCCGATTCACCCCATTCGACAGAACCCCGATGATCACCAGACGATCCGGGTCCCCCGCAATACAGCCCAACAGCACTTCCATCCCCACGCGCGGCAAGAACGACCCGCCGAAGTTCGGCCCCGCCAGGCTGGACGTGACGCGCACCGGCGCACTGTCGCCCCCGTTGTCGTTGGTGCCCGCGCCCTGCGCATGGGCGTGATCGGCCGGATCCAGCCCCTGTATCCGCACCCGCACCCGGCCCTGCTCGTCGCAGAACACCTCTTCCCCTTCCTGGCCCACAATCACGCCCGTCAGCAGATGGACCGGCGGCAGATCGACTTGCGGATCGTAGGCAGGGGTCAGCGGCACGCCGCGCCGCACGCAGGTGAACGTGTTTTCGTAACGGGTATCCGATTCGGAAGACAGCGCGGCGGGTAATGCGGACGCGGGGTGACTCAGGTTGCGACTCGCCGCGAACAGCGCGTACACCCGGCCGGTCAGCCCTTTGGGCAAGTTGTTCCAGATATCGTGATCGAGCGACGTGATCACGAACTGCCGCTTTTCCGCGGGCTGCATGTCCCATTCCGGATTGCCGGTCAGCGTGAACCAGCTGCCGACCGACAGATCCCGCACGCCGCTCACGGCGTCATAGCGCTCGGCGTCGAATTGATGGGCGAGCATGCGCGCATGGGTCAGCCGGTCGTGATCGCTCCACGAATCGCCGACGTGCGGAATGTCGATCGCGGTGTCCGTCAGCAGCTTCGCCAGGTCGTTGCCCGCCTCGCCCTGATCGATACTCGCGACGGCTTCCGATTCATCCATCCGGGCGTTCTTGTAATCCCACGACGGACGGCCCGTCTTCCCCGGGATCAGACGCTGGTGCAACGCGAACAGCGTGATCGTATCGCGCTCTTCCGTGCCCGCATCGCGCGGGTGCAGACGTACCGTGCCCGCCGACGACTGCGGCAACTGCATCGGATCGTCGCAGAACACCAGGGTGTGGACCGGCGGCTCGTTGGCCGCGCCGCTCGCCCCTTTCGCCGGACCCGCCTTGGCAAAGACCGTCACGCCTTCGCGCCGCAGCAGACGGCGAACGAAACGCGCATCCGATTCGTTGACCTGCCGGGTCAGTTCTCGGGCCGGATAGCGAGTCGCATTGAGACCCGACAGATCGAATTCGAACGCCTGCGCGAGCGCCGGGCTACGCTGACGCCATTCGCTGAGCATCACATTCAGAATATCGACGACGGATTTCGTGCGGAACACGCGGGAGTTGGTCCGCTTGTCCATCAGCGACA
>NZ_JAWJWL010000122.1:0-2131 GCF_034721475.1 Burkholderia alba
TCACGGCCCCTTGTTCGTTGAGCAACTCTCTCAACCTTCCGTCGTCATTTACCCGCGCTTTTACGTCGCCGTCAACAGCATCCAAGGTGCACAAGCCGGTGACGCTGAGCGATGTCGTTGTAGGGCTCGTAGCCGTCGGTCATCATGACCGCGCCTTCGTGGATTCCGGTGAACAGCTTGTCGGCCAGCTTGGTGCCGCGCCCCGGCGTATAGGTGAAGCAGCGAATGGGGACGCCCGAACCGGTCATTTGCGCCCAGAGGTAACTCTTCGTTTGAGGCCGTCGGCCTTCCTCCTTCAGCACCTGGAGTGTCGTCTCGTCGCAGTAGATCAGCTCGGTATCGAGCAACGCATCAGGTCGATCACGGGCTGCGTTGCGAGGCCGACGCGTACCATGCTGGCGGCGATCGTGTTCGACGAGATGTCGCCGCCGAAACGCCGCAGGAGGCCGGCCTGGCGATACAGCGGCATGCCGAACTGGTACTTGCCGGTGGCAATCCACGCGAGTGCTGACTCGCTCAACAATCCGCGAGGGATGATGCGCGGCGGCGCCGGCGTGACCTTGATGCCGAGATCGCAGCACGGACACGCATATTTGACGCGCTGGTGCTGGATCACACGAAGCTGCTCGGGGATCACATCGAGCTGCTCGCTGATCTCCACGCCGAACTCGACGAGCGCGTGCCCGTCGTTCGCGCAGAAGCGTTCGGCTTCGGGCAGTTCGTGTCGCACAACGTCTCGCGGCAGATTCGGGTCGAGCGGCTTGCGATGGCCGCATTTCTTGCGCGTATGCGCAGCGACCGTCGAATCCGGAGTGTCTTCCTGCGCCGGCGTCGCGTTCGCCCCCAGCGCTTCGGCTTCATTGAACAGACCGAGCTGTTCCGAGGCTCGCGCCTCGCTTTTGGCGCCGAACAATTCGTGTCGATAGGCACGCAGCCGCTCTTCGGCGAGATCACGTTCCGCCGTCACGAGACGCAACGTGCCGCGAACCTCTTCATGCTCGCGCTGAAGCGAACCATACGCTTCGCGTATCGCGAGCAGCGCGGCAAGTTCGTCGGCGGTAACGGTGACCTGGATCGGCATTCCGATTCGACAGACAGGCCGATCCCGCGTTCAACTGACGCGACGATATTCGCGTCTCGGATGCCGCTGGATCGTGATAATGTCATCACCGTCGAGCAACGCGTGCAACAAGTCCGTCGTCATCGTCACGACTTCGGTTTTCTTGTCTGGCCAAGTGAAGCGATCGGCCTCGAGGCGTTTCATCAGCAGCCAGAAGCCGTTCCCATCCCAGCCGAGGATCTTGATCCGATCACGACGCCGATTGCCGAATACGTAGAGCGAAGCATCCATCGGGTTCAGTCGCATCGATTGTTCGACGAGAATCGACAGGCTGTTCATGCCGTAGCGGAAGTCGACAGGATCGCGGTGCAAGTAGACCTTCAAGCCTTCGTCGAACCGGAACACGGCATCCTCCCCCGGATCTGAACCAAGGTCGTCAGTTCGTCGACAGTCGCGATGGCCTTGCCCAGCTCAAGTTCAACACCGTTGGACAGACGCACATGCAACGCGAGCGTCATCGATGCTGATGGCGGTGTGGGCGATGTCAACGACGGCGCTGGAACGACCGGCACAAACACAGATGGTGGTACCGTGGCCGAGATGCGCTTGAGCGAACCTGGGAGATCGATAGCCACACCATCGATCACCTCGACGGCGGGCGGCAAATTGCGCTCGTCATCGTCGTTATCTTGTGACGCCGGCACCAGGCCTTTCTCCCGCTCCATCAGATATTTCGAAATCCACTTGCGCAGCAGGTTGGCGTTGATCGCGTGTTCCTGCGCCAGGCGAGCCACCGACACGCCCGGGCGTAACGCCGCCTCGACCAATGCGCGTTTGCCCTTCTCGTCGTAGCGGCGACGGCCGTCGCTGTTTTGACGAACTACTCTCAACTCTGAGTCTTTGTCAGCCATAGGTGTCCACCTCCCAAATAGGTGGACACCTATGTTCCTCGCTCAGAGCGCCGTTGGGTAGACGTCGATAATGGATCGCTTACGTTTGTCGACGATGGATCAAGCTCATATCCGCGGGCTGGTTACCGCATTTCATCTTTCCGTCACGGGGCTGCCTCGC
>NZ_JAWJWL010000123.1:0-1997 GCF_034721475.1 Burkholderia alba
ACCACGGGAAGCTCGACGAGCGTGACCGGATCGAGCATGTCGACGACCGGCAGTTCGACGAGCACCGTGGGTTCGAGTGTGTCGACGACCGGCAGCGACATATCGGTCACGGGCTTCGCCTACTCCTACACGGGCGTCAGTTACTCCGAGGTGGGCGTGGATCTGAAGAAACTCGGCATGCAGGTGAAAAACTGATGGGAGAGCCTGCATGCGTCTGATCGAACTGCGCAGCGACGCGTTGGCCCCGAGCTGCATCGCGCTCGGCCTGACGGTCCATGAGCATTTTTCACGGGAGCCGTCGTACCGGCTCGACGTGCTGAGCCGCGATCCGGAGCTGGACTTCGACGCGCTGCTGGGCACGCCGCTGTCGGCCGACATCGACCTGGGCAACGGCACGGTGCGGACCTTCAGCACCTATGTGTTCGGCGGCTACGACACCGGTCAATTGAGCGGGCAGTACACCTACACGCTCGACCTGAGAAGCTGGCTGTCGTTTCTGGAGGAAAACCGGAACAGCCGGATCTTCCAGAACCTGACGGTGCCGGAGATCGTCGAGCAGGTGTTCCAGGGGCATCAGCGCACGGACTACCGCTTCGAGCTGGAAGGCGCCTACGAGCCGCGCGAATACTGCGTGCAGTTTCAGGAAACCGATCTGAACTTCGTCAAGCGGCTGCTGGAAGACGAGGGCATCTACTTCTGGATCGAGCACGAGACGGATCGGCACGTGGTGGTGATGTCGGACACGCAGCGTTTCGACGATCTGCCGTTTCCGTATGGGCAGCTGGAATATCTGCCCGACGGAGAGGAAGCGCGGGCGATCCAGGGGCGCGAAGGGGTGCAGCGGCTGCAGCGGACGCGGCGGGTGCGCTCGAACAACGTCGCGCTGCGCGATTTCAACTACTGGGTGCCGTCGAACCGTCTGGACAGCGATGCGCAGACGCCGCCGGAGCCGGCGCTGTCGGGCGTGCCGCTCGAATACTACGACTACGCGGCCGGCTATCAGGATCAGCAGAACGGCGAACGCCTCGCGCGGCTGCGACTGGAGGCATTCCAGGCGGACGTGCATGAGTTGGCGGGCGAAGCGAACGCGCGCGGTCTGGCGACCGGCGGGGCCTTCACGCTGGTCGGCTATCCGGCCGCGAGCCGCAATCGCCGCTACTACGTGATCGACAGCGAGCTGTCGTTCGTCCAGGACGGCCCGGACAGCACGTCGCAAGGGCGCAACGTCGCGGTGAAGTTCCGCGCGCTGGCCGACGACCAGCCGTACCGGCCGCTGCTCGTGACCAAGCGGCCGAGGGTACAGGTTATCCAGAGCGAGAAGGAGGTTGGGCCGCAGGTTTCGGAGGTCTACACCGACAAGCTCGGGCGCATCAAGGTGCATTTCCACTGGGACCGCTACAAGACCGTGGAAGCCGACGCATCGTGCTGGATCCGCGTATCGCAGGCATGGGCGGGTAAGGGCTGGGGCGTGCTGGCGATGCCGCGTGTCGGCCAGGAAGTGATCGTCACTTACGTGGATGGCGATCTCGACCGGCCGCTCGCGACGGGGATCGTCTACAACGGCGAGAACCCGACGCCGTACGACCTGCCGAAAGACGTCCGGTATACGGGGCTGGTATCGCGTTCGATCAAGCAGGCGGGACAAGTGCAGAACGCGAGCCAGCTGACGTTCGACGACCAGCGCGGGGCGGAGCGCGTGATGATCCACGCCGAACGCGACATGCAGCAGACCGTNGTATACGGGGCTGGTATCGCGTTCGATCAAGCAGGCGGGACAAGTGCAGAACGCGAGCCAGCTGACGTTCGACGACCAGCGCGGGGCGGAGCGCGTGATGATCCACGCCGAACGCGACATGCAGCAGACCGTCGAGCGCAACAGTTCGACAGCGGTCGGACAGGATCTGAATGTGTCGGTGGAGAGCACGTCGACCTCGGTCACGGGGATCTCCGTCAGCTTCACGGGGATTTCGGTGTCGTACACGGGCTTGTCGGTGAGC
>NZ_JAWJWL010000124.1:0-1984 GCF_034721475.1 Burkholderia alba
AACCCCCGCCCATTCGGCGGGGGTTTTGCTATTGGTTTCGACAAAAGAAAAACCCCCTTCCCACTCCTTCCTCTCTCGCTTCTCCTCCTCCTCCTCCTCTCGCGTTACTTCGCCTCTCTCGTTCTACACACGCCTCCACTGTCGCTCGCTCGAATAGCTGACGGCTTATTCGCTCACGTTGCTTTTTGCATTTCGAGGAAACCACACTCGGGATTCTCCGGATGTCACTCAATCGAATCGGTTCAAACTAAGCGATGAATAAGTCGCTGTTTAGTTTCTACGCAGCGGAATTTCAAAGAGATGGCCAACGAAGAGGGTAGAAGAGGTACTTTTAACAGAATTGCCTTTGGCCGCCCAAGCTTCGCAAACAACCTCGAAGTACTGTAGGAATTGCGCGCACACGAGAGAAAGCGGGAGTGGAAGGCATTGCCTGCGATGCGAAATCACGTGAATATCACTGTTCCGGTAAATTGCCGCCGGGGCGGACCTTATCAGGCAACGCAATTCAAATAACTGATGTAGCCGGCGTATTTCCCGAAAGAGGTTCCAGGAGCCACAGGCGGCAGAACCATCAGAAGGCCAATCAAAGATCTCCTTATGCCAATCGCAGCCAGGTTTCCAATAGACGGATTGGCGGTTGGTCCGACTGCCTCGTTGCAACTCGCACGTGAGCGTGACGGCCCCGCGCTGCTCCGCTACCAGATAGCGAACCGGGCTCACCTGTCACCCTGGGAACCCTTGCGGCAGGAAGATTTCTACACGCCGGAGGCGGTCGAATCCAGGCTGCGCGTCATGACGCGCCAGCACGACGCGCAAAGCGCGCTCCATCTCCTGTTGCTGGACGACGATCAACAGAGTGTCATTGGGGAATGCAATTTCACGAACATCGTGCGTGGACCGTTTCAGGCCTGCCATTTGGGTTTTTCGATCGACAGTCGCCTGGAGGGGCGGGGCTTGATGGCCGCCAGCTTACGCGTAGCCATCGATCACGTATTTACCGAACTGGCACTACATCGAATCATGGCGAACTACCGACCGGAGAACGAACGCAGTGGGGCTTTGCTGGCGAGGCTCGGCTTCGAGCGGGAGGGATACGCGCGGCGATACCTGAAGATCGGCGGAATCTGGACGGATCACGTGCTGACCGCACTAATCAACCCATCCGATTTAATCTGACGTCAGTCGGCGCCTCGAAAGGGCGCAACAACCCGCGCCGGCTGCTATCCCTCGAATTTCTTTGCTTCAATCCTCGTTTCTCTCTTGGCGCAGTTGCCGTGACCCCGTATGATGGCGTTCTTCCGTTTTCGGGGTGCGAGCCCGGCGAGACGGGAGCAGACGAAGCAGGGCGGGCACCGAATGGGTTCCCCGGCTTCTCCTGGATCAGGTTCGGTTTCGCCGATTGTGGCAGCGGGACTTGCGGGAGGCGCGCGGTAGCCGAATAGCGTCGGGGCACTCGAAGATAATGCAAATATTCTTGACGATGTGCTTGACACGAGTTCGATGCACCCCCATAATCGTCAGTTCTCTACGGAGGGGTGCCCGAGTGGCTAAAGGGGGCAGACTGTAAATCTGTTGGCTTACGCCTACGTTGGTTCGAATCCAACCTCCTCCACCAAGACATAAGCGCAAGAGCGGTAGGGAATCGTTAGTGGCCCGTGCGGGTGTAGCTCAATGGTAGAGCAGAAGCCTTCCAAGCTTACGACGAGGGTTCGATTCCCTTCACCCGCTCCAGTCCGTGAAAGTTTGAAGCGTAGAAGCGCCCATGTGGCTCAGTGGTAGAGCACTCCCTTGGTAAGGGAGAGGTCGGCAGTTCGATCCTGCCCATGGGCACCAGCAAGTAGTCAGTGTCTGTTTGCGCGCGGCGCAACATGTGAAATTCCTGTTAGGAGTTGAAAATGGCCAAGGGAAAATTTGAGCGGACCAAGCCGCACGTGAACGTTGGTACGATTGGTCACGTTGACCACGGCAAGACGACGTTGACGGC
>NZ_JAWJWL010000125.1:0-1897 GCF_034721475.1 Burkholderia alba
GTAGTACATCTATTCCGGTGTGGATAACTCTTCGTTACCCGCTGGTTTTTCTGCTCTCTTTTTTGTTGTCTTCGCCTTGGCAGAACTGGTCCGGAAGCGCCACGATTCATTGCCCGTTTCAACGATGTGGCAGTGATGGGTGACGCGGTCTAGCAGCGCTGTTGTCAGCTTTGCATCCCCGAACACGCTCGCCCACTCGCCGAAGCTGAGATTGGTCGTGATCGCGACGCTCGTGTGCTCGTAAAGCTTTGAGAGTAGATGGAACAGCAATGCACCGCCGGCCTGGCTGAACGGCAGATAGCCCAGCTCATCGAGAATCACCAGGTCGACGTACATCAGCTTGTGGGCGATCTGGCCTTGTTTGCCGATGGACTTCTCCTGCTCCAGGGCGTTGGTCAGCTCGACGGTTGAGAAGTAGCGCACACGCTTGCCGTAGCGCTGTACGGCTTCGATTCCGATCGCTGAGGCGAGGTGCGTCTTGCCAGTGCCCGGACCACCGATGAACACGACGTTGTGCGCGCTTGCGAGGAACGACAGCTCGCTCAGTTCGCGCACCAGCGCTTCGTCGACGTGTGCCTGCGCGAAATCGAAGCCCTTCAGGTCGCGGTGGGCCGGGAAGCGCGCAGCGGTCATTTGATAGGCGATCGAGCGCACCTGTCGTTCGGCGGTTTCAGCCATCAACAGCTGCTTCATGAAGCGCTCCGGCTCGAAGTCCGTGTGGCGCGACTGCGCGAGCAGCTCCGGCCACGTGCTCGCCATGCCGTGCAGTTTAAGACCCTTGAACTGGGCCGCGATATCGTTAGACATGACGATCCTCCGGTGGGTTGGCGCGCAGCGTCTCGTAACGGCTCACGTCGGCCGCGGGCTCTTCCTTGAGCTGGAGTTTCGTCGTGGCGAGGTTGCCATTCGTGACGGGCGCCTTCAGCCGGCTCAGCACGTTCAGGACGTGCTCTGCGCTGGGGCGTCCTGAATCCAGCGCAGCCTGTACGGCGAGCAGCACCGCATCGAGCCCGTGTTCGCGCACCGCAGCGAGCACCTGCGTCATGACGCGATCGCCGCCCGGGTGTTTCAGCAGATGCCGCTGCAGCAGTTGCAGCGGCTGGGGCATTGTGATGAACGGTGCGCCGTTGCGCAGTGCGCCGGGTTTGCGCTCGACCAGAGTGACGTAGTGGCGCCAATCGTAGAAGGTCATGTGCCGCTCGAAGCTGCGTTCGTGGCGTGCGATCTCCTGGGCGTTGGCGACGACGCTGAGATATGCCGGATAGCAGCGCACGCTCACCAGCTGGTTCGTGTACTCGGTGGGCACGCTGTAGCGGTTGCGCTGGAAGTGAATCAGGCTGGTCGACGAGACTCGCAGGGTCTGCTCGATGTAGCCGTCGAACGGCCGTGGATTGGGCATCAGCCGGGTACGCTCGTCCTGCAGCACATCCTCGACCGTCAGCTCAGGCCACTGCGGGTGCCGCATGTGCCACGCCTCACGACACTGACCAGCGACCCATTCGTTCAGGATCTCCAGCGTTTCCCAGCGCCGTAGCGCTGCTTCGTGCCAGATCTGACGTCGCCGGTCCTGAACGTTCTTCTCGACGATGCCTTTCTCCCAGCCTGCAGCCCGGTTGCAGAACTCCGGCTCGAACAGGTAGTGACTGCACATCGCTTCGAAGCGCGCGTTGACCGCACGCTCTTTGCCGCGACCAACCTTGTCCACGGCGGTCTTCATGTTGTCGTAGATGCCGCGCCGCGGCACGCCGCCGAACGCGGCGAATGCGCGGGCGTGCGCATCGAACAGCATCTCGTGACTCTGTGTGGGATAGGCGACGAGCCAGAACGCGCGGCTGGAGTTAAGTTTGACGTGGGCGACCTCCAGGCGTCGCCGCAGCCCGCCAATAAAAGCGTATTC
>NZ_JAWJWL010000126.1:0-1816 GCF_034721475.1 Burkholderia alba
TTACGTACGGTTATCCACATGCTGAAACCTCGAATGGGAAGAAGACAGATGAGTCCTGCATGAAATCGCCGGCAATACTTATCCGGCGCCGTTAATCAGCAGCGAAATCGGAGGATGCTGAGTGCCTAAGAAGCGCTACGGCAAACTAAATGCTGGATTCATGTGCGGCAGCCCTATTGTTTATTAGAAATACTAAACAAATGGCTATCGTTTTTGGTGCATGTCCATGCTAGTCATGAATAGCGTCAAGACAACTGCAGGACGCCAGCCAGCGATCTGAGAGCACACCAAACGCCTCTCTATTAGCTCAAAGGTTGGTCCATTGAGCCAATTTACGATCAAATATATCCTGTAATATTTTGAAATGGAAGGTGTATGTTATCGAATTCTTATTATTGAGAT
The DNA here is from genome assembly GCF_034721475.1 of Burkholderia alba. Taxonomy (NCBI): domain Bacteria; kingdom Pseudomonadati; phylum Pseudomonadota; class Betaproteobacteria; order Burkholderiales; family Burkholderiaceae; genus Burkholderia; species Burkholderia alba. Next base: position 403 of record NZ_JAWJWL010000126.1, read on the forward strand.
AACATTGATCAATTGCATCTTGGTAGTATTCAACGACTAGTATTTAGCATCATTTATCAATTTTTGTGGGGTAGTTGTTATGCGTCTGACTGGCAAAGCTTCTGCCACAATAAGGGCGGCGGCTTTGACAAATACATGCTTCACATTCGCGAGTTCTGGAATGTCGGCCTTGGCCGCAGGATAGCTGCGCAGTTGATCGGTGACGATTTTCTTCGGCACCTCGGCACTGGCTGACAGTATCCGTTTGAAGAAGCGCTTCGCTGCAGTCTTATCGCGTCGCTTTTGCAACAGGATGTCGAGTTCAATGCCGTGTTGATCGACCGCACGCCAGAGAACAAAGGGCTCGCCGCGCAACGACACGAACATCTCGTCCAGATGCCATATGCTACCCGGCTGGCGCCGGGCGGCCTTGATACGATGGGCGAAGCTGGCGCCGAACTTCTCGGTCCATCGGCGAATGGATTCATGACTGACGATCACACCACGCTCGAACAGCAGTTACAGCAGTTCCTCGATGTCGCGCAGGCTGAGCTGGAAACGAAAATACCACCGGACCGCGTGGCTGATGACCGAAGCTGGAAACCGATGGCCATGGTAGAGCAATTTCCTCTTTTCCATCTCTCCATCCTAACCGAACCAGGCGTCAACGTGACAAAGCCGTTGCGACACGAGACCTTGCGGCCCGTGCTCACGCAATCGGCCGACCAGTNAATTTCCTCTTTTCCATCTCTCCATCCTAACCGAACCAGGCGTCAACGTGACAAAGCCGTTGCGACACGAGACCTTGCGGCCCGTGCTCACGCAATCGGCCGACCAGTCGCCGGATCAGCCGTGTCGTCAGTTCGAGTCGCTCGGCAGCACGCCACGGCTTGAGTTTGCCGTCCACCACGTCCTGAATGACCTTGAATCTGTCCAGCTCGCGCATCGTCACGTGATCCGCTCCGTTGCAGCCATCGCAGCCTCCGGCGCCGGACACCCGGCGGCCCAACAGCTTACGTGGCACGAAAGCGGACATTTCTATTTAGCTAAAAGCGGACATTTCAGTCTAGCCACTACAATCAAATATGGTGATAAATTAGTTTATGTCAAATCAAGAAAAGCAAGACATGGCAGCCACGGTATCGCACGCCGGGGATGATCGTTCGCTCGCCGGCATATCGCCAACTCCGAACCATCCCGCAATATCGTCGCGCATGTCGCCTCCGGGAAGCGACTGCAGGGCATTGTCACGTTGACGAGATGGTCGGTAGCGTAGGATGTCGAAATGAAAAAGCAATCGCTCTATCGTGGACATCGATTCCCGGCGGCCATCATCAGTCAGGCCGTGCGTGGGTATTTCCGCTTCCAGCTGAGCCTGCGTGACATTGAGGAGTTGTTGTTCTAGCGTGGCGTGATCGTCAGCCATGAGACGATC
>NZ_JAWJWL010000127.1:0-1780 GCF_034721475.1 Burkholderia alba
GCCGCCGCGATCCTCTACATCCCCGCGAACCTGCTGCCGATCATGCGTACCGCGTCGATCGTCGGCTCGCAGAACGATACGATCATGAGCGGGGTCGTCTATTTCTGGGTGTCGGGCGAATGGCCGCTGGCGGTGGTGGTGTTCGTCGCCAGCATCCTCGTGCCGATGCTCAAGCTCGGCGTGCTCGTGATCCTCGCCGCCACCGCGCAGCGCCGCTCCGCGTGGCGGCCGATACAGCGCACCAAACTCTATCGGATCGTCGAGCGGATCGGCCGCTGGTCGATGCTCGACATCTTCGTCGTGACGCTGACGGTCGCGCTCGTGCATTTCCGCTCGCTGGCGGTGATCACGGCGGGCCCCGGCGCACTCGCGTTCGGCTCGGTGGTGATCCTGACGATGCTCGCGTCGATGCAGTTCGACCCGCGCCTCATCTGGGACAACGTCGAAACCTCAGGGAATCATCATGAATAGTCCGCAAGGCCCGCAACACGACCCGAATGCCGGGGCCGGCCGATCGGCTCCCCCCACGCCGCCCGGCGGCCCGTCGGACCCGGTCATCACCCGGCGCTCGGGCTGGCTGCCCTCGCTCGTCTGGCTGGTGCCGCTCGTCGCCGCGCTGATCGGCATCGGGCTGGTGGTCAAGTCGGTGCTCGAACGCGGGCCGGAGATCACGATCAGCTTTCGCAGCGCCGAAGGGCTCGAACCCGGCAAGACCCAGGTCAAGTACAAGGACGTCGAGATCGGCATGGTCAAGGCGATCACGCTGTCGAAGGACCTGTCGCATGTGCTGGTCGACGTGCAGCTGAAAAAGGAAGCGGAAGATTTCGCGGTGAAAGGCAGCCGCTTCTGGGTGGTGCGGCCGCGGGTCGGCGCGAGCGGCGTGTCCGGCCTGAGCACGCTGCTGTCGGGCGCGTACATCGGCGTCGACGCCGGCCGCTCGAAGGACGGCGAGGACAGCTTCATCGGCCTCGAAGCGCCGCCGGCCGTGACCGGCGACCAGAAAGGCACCTCGTACGTGCTGCGCGGCGATTCGCTCGGGTCGATCGACATCGGCTCGCCGGTCTACTACCGGCGCGTGCAGGTCGGCCAGGTGGTCGGGTTCTCGCTCGACAAGGAAGGCACCGGCGTCACGTTCACGGTATTCGTCAACGCCCCGTACGATCAGTACGTCGGCCTGAACTCGCGCTGGTGGCAGGCGAGCGGCGTCGACCTGCGGCTCGATTCGAGCGGCCTCAAGCTCAACACGCAGTCGCTTGCCACGGTGATCCTCGGCGGCATCGCTTTCCAGGCGCCGCCGGACCAGAGCGCCGGCCCGCCCGCGCCGAACAACACGACGTTCCGCCTCGGCTCCGACGAAGGCGATGCGATACGCGATCCGGACGGCCGGCCCGAGCAGGTCGTGATGAACTTCAACCAGTCGCTGCGCGGGCTGGCGGTCGGCGCGCCGGTGGACTTCCGCGGCNTTCCAGGCGCCGCCGGACCAGAGCGCCGGCCCGCCCGCGCCGAACAACACGACGTTCCGCCTCGGCTCCGACGAAGGCGATGCGATACGCGATCCGGACGGCCGGCCCGAGCAGGTCGTGATGAACTTCAACCAGTCGCTGCGCGGGCTGGCGGTCGGCGCGCCGGTGGACTTCCGCGGCGTCGTGTTCGGCCAGGTGACGAGCATCGGCATCGACTACGACCCGAAGACCAAGTCGTTCACGATGCCGGTGACGATGAACGTCTACCCCGAGCGGCTCGGCCGGCGCTTCCGCGAAGCGGTTCAGAGCAAGGGCGA
>NZ_JAWJWL010000128.1:0-1616 GCF_034721475.1 Burkholderia alba
AGCGGACCACCTGGCGATAGCAGGCGCGGCGCAGCCCGTCGAGCATGTCGGCATGCGTGGGGATCGCGCTCATCATGACCACGGCCAATGGCCCAGGGCCAACCAAGCGCCGATCGTCAGGCCCACCAAACCGACGCCGGCCATCAGCGTGCCCCACCCCAGCCGGTTGACCCAGACAGGAACATGGCGCGGCCGGTTCCACCGGGTGTCGTGCGTGATTTTCATGCCTCTCCTTCTCGCGCAATAAACAGACGAGCATCCCAATCGACCGGTCGTGGCTCAACCCCACGCCACGAAGACCGCTGATGCTGCGGCCGCGGGCTCACGCCGGTCTGCCTCAAAATCCCGTACCTGTCTTGCAACCAGACGAGCAGGACCTGATAGTCGTGTTCAAGCAAGACGACCCGATGCGCTCATCGACCTTTTTAAGCTTTTCGGAGAGTCCATCATCGTCCAGCCGGTGGGTGCCCGATACGCGCCCCTATTCAGAAGCGACGCGTCATCGCGCAAGTCGGCGATCCATTGCCGGATCGGCGCAATCACATCCGCAGCCGCGTGTGCAAACAGCTCAGCCAGCAGCCGTCGCTGCAAGCTCGGATTTGTTTCGGCGCACTCGACTAGCATGTCGGCCAGTCGTCCCGCGCCCAACCCGATGACCCTCTCGGCAACCCGCTCATCGCCATTGTTGTGAATCATCCGCTTGCCTCCGTCATGAACACTTACAGCGCCGCCTCGAGATCGGCCAGCGTAATCAGCAATAGCATCGGATCGAGCGGCGACACCTCGAAGCCGACCCGCTCGTAAAACGTCTTGGCCGCGTCCGACAGCGCGTGCACGATCATGCCGCGAATGCCGATCGCTGCAGCTGCGTGCAGCACGCGCAAGCCGGCGTCGCGCACCAGCGCGCGCCCGATGCCGGAGCCCTGCGCGCGCCGGTCGACAGCGAGCCGTCCCAGCACGACGACGGGAATCGGATCGGGCATGTTGCGCCGGAACCGGCCCAGTGCCGCCTCGAGCGCGACGGCGCCAGCGCGTAGTACGCACCTGCCCGTCTTGCCGTGCGACGAAGGTGCGCGAGGCTCCGCTGCGCTGATTCGCGAGCGCACGACGCTGTAGCCAGCTGTCGAGACTGGCGACGCCCGAATCGAACCCATCCAGCTGATGCTCGGCCGTCAGCGGCTCTGGGGCGGTCCACGTCATGCAGCCGGATCCCACGGCGCCGGGGTCTGCATGGTCCGGCGCAACGCGGCGTTCGGCTGGGCCGGGGCATCCAGGCGCGCGAGAAAGACCGCGTACGCATGCGGCGTGGCCACCAGCACGACTTGATCGAGCAGCGTTTGCTCGGCGGCCGCCCGAGCCGCATCGAGAATGAAATCGGTGCGGGTCTTGCCGGCCGCGGCCGCGGCGCGATCGATCAGCCCCCGCTCATCAGGGCGGATGCGCATGTTCAAGGTGTGGCGCGACGGGTGGGCGAGTGACATGGCGGAGACCCTCCAGAAAAGGCATGGAAAGTGCCACTCTAGCCAAACGTAACGACAATGTCATTACGCTACCCGAGACACGATGGGATTTCCCCCATTTCACCCCATCAAATACCATGCCGCTAATAAGCATTA
>NZ_JAWJWL010000129.1:0-1519 GCF_034721475.1 Burkholderia alba
CATGCGCCCGGACAACAACCCGCATCCGCGCAAGCCGCGCTCGGAGACGGACAAGCCGCACCGGCGCAAAGCGCTTCAGCGCAGCCCGCGCCTTCCGCTCCGGCACCCACCGCGCCGGCCTCGTCAGCGCCCTCGCCGGCGGTCCCCCCCACCTCCGAGGCCGCCGAGCGCGAGCCCGCCGCCGGACGGTGATGCCGATGGCCCGCACCCGTCTGATCGCCGCCTGCGCGGCCGCGCTGCTCGGCGCGCCGCCCGCCGGCGCGCAGTTGCTCGACGTCTACCGCACGCACACACTGGTCTCCGACACCCCGGCCGCGCCGATGCTGAAGAACGCATCCTGCGTGGCGGAGGTGGTCGATCGCCCGATCGAACTGGAGGATGCGATCCTGCAGGCAGTCTGCGCGAATCCGCAGACGCGGCAGGCGTGGGCGAACGCCCGCGCGCAGGCCGCCGCCGTCGGGGTCAGCGAAGCCGCCTATCTGCCCACGCTCAATGCGACGGGAGGGGTTCAGCGGGATACGCTGCGAACAACCTACGACTATCCCAGCCTGGGCGTCTCGTTCCCGCAATCGCAAAACTCATCCAGCAAGTACGGGATGCTGAACCTGAGTTGGGTGTTGTTCGATTTCGGCAAGCGTAGTGCCGCGCTGCGTCAGGCACGCCAGCTTCTCGCCGCCGCCAATGCCACGCAGGACGACGCGTTGCAGACCGTGTTCTTCAACGCGGCGCAGGCCTTTTACGCGGTACGCGATGCGCAAGCGTCGGTCGATGCGGCACGGCAGTCGGAAAACATCGCGAAGGAAAGCCTTGCCGAAGCCAGCGCAAAGCATGGCGCTGGAGCGGGTACGCTGAGCGACCAGCTACAGGCACAGACGACCTACCGCCGCGCGTTGCTCGATCGAGTGAGCGCCGAGGGCGACGAGCGTTCGGCAGCCGGCACACTCGCCGCCGCGATGGGACTCGATGCGAACACACCGGTACGAATCGCAGCATCCGAGCCAACGGCGGACAATACCGAATTCTCCGAAGGGATCGATCAATTGATCGACGAGGCGAAAGCACGGCAACCGAAACTGGTGGCCGCCAGGGCAAAGCTCGAAGCTGCGCGCGCAAATGTCGATGCAGTGCGCGCTCAGGGCCGGCCGACGATCTCGCTGATAGGTAGCCTGACCCAGAACAATCCGTCATACCAGCAACAACCCTCGTCGAACCCGTTCCAGAACTACAAGATCGCCAACAGCCGAGGCAGCACCATCGGCATCCAGGTAACGATCCCGCTGTTCGAAGGCTTCGCCTCCGGCTATCGCACCGCGCAAGCGCAAGCACAGGCCGACGCACAGGAAGCGGATGTGCAGAACACCGAGCTGCAGGTATCGCTCGACGTGTGGAAGAGCTATCAGAGCCTGCAGACCGACACCGCGAACCTGGGCAATTCGAAGGATCTGCTCACCGATGCGCAGCACTCGCTCGAGATCGCGCGCGGACGTTACAAGGCGGGGGTCGGCACCTTCACCGAACT
>NZ_JAWJWL010000130.1:0-1516 GCF_034721475.1 Burkholderia alba
GCCACCGCGGCAGGTGCAAGCTCGGTGGCGGTCGGCGATGGTGCGAACGCGAGTTCTAACGGTGCTGTGGCGATCGGCCAGAATGCCGTGGCAACTGGTGGACAAGCCGTCTCAATTGGCGTGGGTAACACGGCGAGCGGTAACGGCGCAGTCGCGATTGGTGACCCGAACACGGCAACTGGGACGGGCGCAGTGGCGTTGGGTGCAAACAATACGGCGAATGGTCAGGGTGCGGTGTCGTTGGGTAACGCGAACATTGCTACCGGCCAAGGTGCCGTGGCGCTCGGCAACACGTCGTCTGCAAACGGTGCAGGGTCGATCGCACTTGGTTCGAGCGCAGTGGCGAATAACGCGAACGATGTTGCGCTGGGTTCGAACTCGGTGACAGCGGCAGCGAATCCGACGGCGACCGGGACGGTTGGTGGTACGACGTACAGCTACGCGGGCGCGACGCCGTCGAGCGTGGTGAGCGTGGGTGCACCCGGTGCGGAGCGCCAGATCACGAACGTGGCGGCGGGTCGGGTAACAGCGACGAGCACGGATGCGATCAACGGTTCGCAGCTGTACGCGACGAATACAGCGATCAACAGTTTGTCGACGTCCACATCGACTGGCTTGTCGAGTGCGGTGAGCTCGATCTCGTCGCTGTCCACTTCGACATCGACTGGTATCAACTCGCTGTCGACCAGCCTGTCGACCACAGACAGTAATGTCGCATCGCTGTCGACTTCAACTTCAACAGGTCTGTCGAGCGCGACGAGCTCGATCACGTCCTTGTCTACATCGACCTCGTCGAGCATCGGCTCGTTGTCGACTTCGACGTCGACCGCGATTAATGCAGCGAAGACGCATTACTACAGCGTGAACGACAACGGCACGCAACAGGGTAACTACAACAATGACGGCGCCACCGGCATCAACGCGCTGGCAGCGGGCACTAACGCAACGGCGGCAGGCGCGAGCTCCGTGGCCGTCGGCGACGGTGCGAACGCGAAGTCGCTCGGCGCGGTGGCGATCGGCAACCATGCCAGCGTGATGGGAGTTCGTAGCGTTGCATTTGGGGATAGTGCTACCGCCGCGGAAGACTATAGTATTGCCATTGGCAATTTGGCTACCACGCAAGGAATGAATGGTGTCGGAACGGCACCTTCTGCGGTGGCTATTGGTCATCAAGCTAGTGCGAGTGCTGATAGTGCGACGGCCTTGGGTTCCGGAGCTTGGGCCAAAGGCATCGGGTCGTCCGCCTTGGGGAACGATGCTCGGACCTTTGGAAATGGCGCCGTTGCGGTCGGAGGCGGAGATGGAAAGCATACGCAGATTACTGACGCGTATGGCGCTAATTCAGTGGCGATCGGCGCTGCATCAACGGCTGGATCGTCGTCTGATCCGACGTTAAACAACGATATTGCAATAGGAAGTGGCGCGCAGGCAACTGGGGGCAATTCGATCGCGCAAGGTTCGAATGCGTTGGCTAATTCCGCGGGTGCTGTTGCAATTGGTCAAACTGCAACCGCGA
>NZ_JAWJWL010000131.1:0-1476 GCF_034721475.1 Burkholderia alba
CGAACCAAACATGGAACCCCGTCACGAGCTTGAAACCCGCGCCACACAAGCAACGACATCGGTCCGGGTTGCATTTTTGTGTCATTTCCGATGACGGTGATCAGTCCAAGGTTGTGGTCATGTACGTGCCAGCGGACCGCGCGGATGCCGCGGCGTGTAGTGCATCCCTTGCCCAAAGCACTGACCAGCCGGACTACGCCAGAGCTGGAATACCTCGAGGCGAAATGGGCAGCACATCTACCGTACCGGCTGGCCACTGCCATGCTCGAGGAAGTGCTGCCGCTGGACAAGGGCATTTCGTTCAGCGGCATTCGGGACCGGATTCTCGCCATCGGAAAACAACTCGACGCCGAAATAGAACGAGACATCGGGCGGCGGCCCCAGTCCGTTGCAGACGGGCAGGTTCGCACATGCAACCATGTCGCCGCCGTGAGTGTCGACTCAGCGTGGCTGCGTAATTGCGATCACGGGAGAGACCACGGCAGCCAATACCGTGTTTGACACTGGGTCGGCCGACTCTCCGGCTTGATCGAGCGGTTCTACTCTCACTTTACGAATCACCCAACTGGTTTAGCGANGGAGAGACCACGGCAGCCAATACCGTGTTTGACACTGGGTCGGCCGACTCTCCGGCTTGATCGAGCGGTTCTACTCTCACTTTACGAATCACCCAACTGGTTTAGCGACGACTGAAAATTGATGACGTGAACGGCACAGTGGCCTGACGGCAAACCTGATCAAGAAACAAGTCTTCGAGACTGTGTCCGTTTTTAGGACCGTCAGGCGCAAATCTCATCGTGGCGCGGGGAGCTATCCCCAAAACGACGCCGAATAGATTTACGCAAGCCAACAACGACATCGACAAGCAGTCTTGCAAAAATGGGGGTGACCATAGATTTCTTGAGGCCACCCCAATCTCTAGTGAGGCTGATGTTTCTGCGCTCGAAGTGGGGGTGCCAGAATTTCGACAATAGCTCCACCAGACCCATCAGACGCCCTGATTTTTAAGCCGGTTTGCATGCGCGCGGATCACTGCGACCGGATCTTCCGCATATGCGCCACGGACTCCCAGCAATTGATTGATTTCGTCTAAATGGTTCCATTTGTAGCTCGTGCTGATCACCTGGCCATACAGCGAACTGCAGCGCGACACCAGACCGTCGTTCGGACCGGACGCGCGATTGATCATCGCCGTTCCGGTGCCGAGCATCGCAAGAGTAGACGGGTCAGCGACGTTGGCGGGATCGACGACTGGTATCGTGCTGGTATCGATTGCTCCTGTGACGATGCCGAGCAACGATGAAGTCGGCTGGATCGCCGTGCCGCCCCACGAATACAGTAAATGCTTATAGCCATCGACGGTCTCGGTCGAGGCGCCGGTCTGGCACGAGCCCGGTGTGCCCAAGCCCGCGCTCGGGTAGTTCTGGTTGAAGGTTGCCGATCGCGCAGTGGTGAGCGTTGTCAGCGCGGCGAGCG
>NZ_JAWJWL010000132.1:0-1453 GCF_034721475.1 Burkholderia alba
CAAATCGGCGCGGCAGTTGCAACGATTTTGCTCGGTCCACGGACAGGTTTCGAATCTGTTCATGGGGTGCCGCTACAATCGGAGCGTGCAGTGCAAACGAAACACGTGTCCAGGCCATCGCGACCTGGGAGAGGGTTGCATGCGACCAGATGCCGGCGTAAGCCGATCGATACTCGTCCTTGCTTGTCCGGTCACCGAACAACCTGACAGTACCACGTCGCAAGCTCATGGACGTGATCACGCATCTGCAGGCTAACCGCGGTTCGCTGATCGACTACCGCACACGCCAGCGTGCAGGCCGACGAATCTCGACCGACTTCGTTGAGTCCTCCATCAACCGAATCATTGGTCGCCGGATGTGCAAGGGCCAGCACATCCGCTGGAGTCATGTTGGGGCACACATCTCGCGCGTAGCCGTCCTGAATCAGAAGCTCCTCGAACTCTCCCAGCACCACTTTCCATGGATTGGCGACCGGCGCGTTTCGTGGCCATGGCAAATAGCATCCCAGGCTTTTTAACGGCTTCCTTCAACACCAGTGTTGACCGGTCATTGCCCCTCCGCGCCGGCCGAACCGCTAGGAATAAAAAGCGCGCGACGGTCGTCGGTTGACGGGTCGCGCGAAATCGTCTGGCCAATCCGAGGGCCTTTACCAGACGAACTACCCGTGGTCGAGAAACCACCGGCACGAGAGACTTCGACTTGATGTGAGCCGACCAACTGCAGCATCTTCGCGTAACGTCGCAATCGCGAGGACAATCTCAGGCACGACGAGCAGAATCTTCACAACGGCTTCGAATGCGGACATGCGTGGAGTCGACCGGGTGCCGAGCGCAGCTCCCGCGGCGACAGAAATTACCGTCACAATGCCGACCGTCGCCCCCGCCAACGCTAACGATGTCAACGCGGCGCGTAGCAGGCTCTCGTCGGCCAGGGCTTCAAGGTAGCCCGATCGCCGCGACTGCGATCAGTGCGACGATGATGGTGTATTCGGTCATCCCCTGGCCGAGCTGGCGGCGCAGTTGACGACGAGCAACATACTTTTCTTTTTTTCATATCGTAGTCCTAAACTAGAATTCCAAATTCCTGTATCGAATGTACGTACCCAAGTCAACGTCTGAAGCACTTCCACAGGAGATTAACATCCGATCTTTCACAAAATCGAATTAGATATGAAATTAATTTTTAAAATATTTTAATTATTCCAACAAACAAATAATAGAAAATAAGTATGCCTTTCTTAACGAAAATTATTTTCCGATCTCCTAGTAAGCATAACGATACACCTCGCTAGCCAAGATAATTTATTCCTAGGCGGTGTCGCAACGTTTTTGAGATACATCATCCTGTTATTTGAGACAAACAGCATTGAATGCTAAGAGATGTTAACAAAATGAGTTTTGCAAGTATCGCCAGCAAATGATGCAGTAGGCCAGCTTCAGGAAAGCTTCATGA
>NZ_JAWJWL010000133.1:0-1432 GCF_034721475.1 Burkholderia alba
AGCCGCGTGCCGGTGGCGTCGAAACCGCCGCCCAGCGCCTTGATCAGGCCGATCTGCAGATCCCGCCGGCGCATCTTCAGGTTCGTCACCGTCTGCTCCGCGGTCAGCCGGTTGCTGTCCGCGTTCAGCACCTGCAGCTGCGGCGACAGCCCCGCCTTGTAGCGGATCACCGCCAGCTCGTAGGCCCGCGTCGACGCATCCAGCGCCCGCTGCGCATCGCCCATCTGCCGGTCGATCGACCGGATCGACGCAACCTGCGTCGCCACGTCGTTCAGCGCACCGATCAGCGTCTGGTTGTAGTTCGCCACGTTCAGGTCGAAGTCCGCGTAGCGGCCCTTCAATTGCGCCCGTAACGCGCCCGCATCGAAGATCGGCAAGTGGATCGCCGGTCCGAACTGCGCCTGGCGGCTCGCGAAATTCAGAAATTTGCCCCAACCGAAGGCATCGAATCCGAAGCCCGCCGCCAGGTTCACGTCCGGGAAGAATTCCGCCTTCGCTTCCTTCACGTCGTGCAGGGACGATTCCACTTGCCAGCGCGCCGCCACCAGATCCGGCCGGCGCGACACCAGGTCCGCCGGCAGGTTGCCCGGCAGCGCCACCGTCCCGCCCGGATTCAGCACCGGCGCGGCAATCTGCAGGCCGCGGTCGGGCCCCTTGCCGAGCAGCGCGGCCAGCTGGTAGCGCACCGCCGTGATCTGGCCGTCGAGATCAGACAGCGTCGACTGGCTGGTCGCCACGTTGCCCCGCGCGGTCTGCCGTTCGACGTTGGTGTCGAGGCCCGCGCCGACGCGGCCGTCGGTGATCTGGCCGACCGTCTGGCGATTGCTGATTTCCCGCTGCGCGATGTCGCGCAGCGCGTACAGCTGCGCGAGCTGGTTGTAGGTGCTGGCGACCGACGCCGCGAGCGTCACCCGGGCCTGCTGCATCTCGGCCTGCGCGACCTTCTGCTGGGACACCGCCGAGCGCAGCCGTTCGCGGTTCTTGCCCCACAGGTCGAGCTCCCACGACGCGCTCGCGAGCGCGTTGTTCTCGCTGTACCAGCTGCCGCCGTAGGGCGGCGGATACAGGCCGGTGCCCGAGAACAGCTCGCGGGTCCACGAATAGCTGGCTTCGGCCTTCGGCAGCAGGGCCGAGCGCGACGATTCGATATACGACGACGCCTTGGCGATCCGGGCCTGGGCCTGGGCGATGGACGGATTGCCGTCGAGCGCCTCGTCGATCAGTTTGGGCAGTTGGGGATCGCCGAACTGGTTCGCCCAGTCGAGCGACGGCCACTGGCCGCCTTCGGCCGGCAGGCTCTGAGCGGATTCGAACTGCGATGCGGGAGCGATCTGCTTGTCGCTCTTGATGCCGAAGTAGTTCGCGCATCCCGCGAGCGCCAGCGCGGCAACCGCGGCGGCGAGCACGGTGCGGCCACCGCTGCGCACGGACA
>NZ_JAWJWL010000134.1:0-1409 GCF_034721475.1 Burkholderia alba
GACGTCGACGTCGACAAAGAAGTAATCGAGCTGTTCGCGCTCGACAGTCCCGTCGATGTCGACGTGGACAACGACGTAATCGAACTCGTGGCGGTCGACAACCCCGTCGACGTGGACGACGACAACGACGTCACCGTGCTATTGGTCGTGCTCAGACCGGTCGACAGCGACGTGATTCCGCTTGTCGCCGTGCTCAACCCCGTTGAGGTCGATGTCGACAAAGAAGTAATCGAGCTGTTCGCGCTCGACAGTCCCGTCGATGTCGACGTGGACAACGACGTAATCGAACTCGTGGCGGTCGACAACCCCGTCGACGTGGACGACGACAACGACGTCACCGTGCTATTGGTCGTGCTCAGACCGGTCGACAGCGACGTGATTCCGCTTGTCGCCGTGCTCAACCCCGTTGAGGTCGATGTCGACAAAGAAGTAATCGAACTGTTCGCGCTTGAAAGACCCGTCGATGTGGACGTGGACAACGACGTGATCGAACTCGTCGCCGTCGACAATCCGGTCGACGTGGACGACGACAACGATGTCACCGTGCTATTGGTCGTGCTCAGCCCTGTCGACAGCGAGGTAATTCCGCTCGTCGCCGTGCGCAGGCCCGTCGACGTCGACGTCGACAAAGAAGTAATCGACCTGTTCGCGCTCGACAGTCCTGTCGAAGTCGATGTGGATAACGACGTAATCGAACTCGTGGAACTCGACAGCCCAGTTGAGGTGGACGACGACAGTGATGTGACCGTGCTATTAGTCGTGCTCAACCCCGTCGACAGCGAGGTAATTCCGCTCGTTGCCGTGCTCAGGCCCGTCGAGGTCGACGTCGACAAAGAAGTAATCGAACTCGTCGCCGTCGACAACCCAGTCGACGTTGACGACGACAACGATGTCACCGTGCTATTGGTCGTGCTCAGCCCCGTCGACAGCGAGGTGATTCCACTCGTCGCCGTGCTCAACCCAGTTGAGGTCGACGTCGACAAAGAAGTAATCGAACTCGTCGCCGTCGACAACCCAGTCGACGTTGACGACGACAACGATGTCACCGTGCTCTTGGTCGTGCTCAGCCCCGTCGACAGCGAGGTGATTCCACTCGTCGCCGTGCTCAACCCAGTTGAGGTCGACGTCGACAAAGAAGTAATCGAACTGTTCGCGCTCGACAGTCCTGTCGAAGTCGATGTGGATAACGACGTAATCGAACTCGTGGCCGTCGACAGCCCAGTTGAGGTGGACGACGACAGCGATGTCACCGTACTGTTGGTCGTGCTCAGCCCTGTCGACAGCGAGGTAATTCCGCTCGTTGCCGTGCTCAGGCCCGTCGAGGTCGACGTTGACAAAGAAGTAATCGAGCTGTTCGCGCTCGACAGTCCTGTCGAAGTCGACGTGGACAACGACGTGATCGAACTCGT
>NZ_JAWJWL010000135.1:0-1339 GCF_034721475.1 Burkholderia alba
ATACGGCGTACGCCATGGAACGCGTGGATTAAGGGCACTCCCAAATGGGAAACCGTGCTGGAGATCGATGCGCTTGACCTAAACAATCGGGATGGCGATGACCCGCGTTGGGTTCTGGCCGACTTTCAACTGATTTACCCCATTGCCGATCGCGCGCTGGTCTTCCTGTCGCCTGGTGGTTCCGACGCTCAGATCGTGCGGGAATTCGACGTAGAGGCGCGCGCATTTGTCGAGAATGGGTTCGAACTGCCTGAGCCTGGCCATCACAGCGTCACATGGATCGACCGGGACACGGTTTATGTGAGCTGGGATGACAGTTCAGCAAGCGCGACTCCTACGCTCACCCACGCTGGCTATCCGCGGCAGGTACGTAGATGGAGGCGCGGAACGCCGGTTGCAGATGCGCCAGTGGTGTTCGAATGCCAGCCCGAAGATTTGTCTGTGACGGCCGGTTACGACCCGATTCAAGCGCGTCATATTGCAAGCCGCGGCACCACGTTTTTCGAAGCAGAGCAGTTCTGGCTCAACGAGAAGACCGGTGAATGGCGGCTGTACGATGTTCAGCGCGATGCGGGCCTGTTCGAGTGGAACGAATGGCTGTTCGTGACGCCACGTACCGACTGGAACATCAACGCAACGATATATCGAGGCGGATCTTTACTGGCCATCCGACGTGATGCGTTTCTCGACGGCGACCGCCGCTTTACCATCCTTTTCGAGCCAACGGAAAGGAACGTATTATCGAGCGTGGGGTACACGAAGCATTGGCTGTTCGTCTCCCACAAGAACGAAAGCCTTACCTGCGTGACGCTTTGGTGTCCACCGACCTCGAGCGACGGGGCATGGGACGCGCGAGATTTGCCGTTACCAGCCGGATGCGAAGCATCGGTGACGGCCGTCGACAGCACTCGCGACGACGCTGTGCTGGTGTACGTTGATCACTTCCTGGCGCCGCCTGCGCTGTATCTTGCCGAGCTTGCCAGCGATGCGCCCTGGTGCCTGCTCGGGCATCTTCCCGCACGGTTCGATGCAACCGGATTTGTCGCACAGCGACGACNATCAACGCAACGATATATCGAGGCGGATCTTTACTGGCCATCCGACGTGATGCGTTTCTCGACGGCGACCGCCGCTTTACCATCCTTTTCGAGCCAACGGAAAGGAACGTATTATCGAGCGTGGGGTACACGAAGCATTGGCTGTTCGTCTCCCACAAGAACGAAAGCCTTACCTGCGTGACGCTTTGGTGTCCACCGACCTCGAGCGACGGGGCATGGGACGCGCGAGATTTGCCGTTACCAGCCGGATGCGAAGCATCGGTGACGGCCGTCGACAGCAC
>NZ_JAWJWL010000136.1:0-1267 GCF_034721475.1 Burkholderia alba
AAGATGATAAGCGTAATCGAAGCCATTGTAGTTTCTCGTAAATTCGCCCCATTTTTGAGCTTTCAGTGCCGCTACCAAGTCCGAGTCGGCCTTGATATAGCGGACAAAGGCATCGAGTTGATTACCTTCGTCTTGTTCCATATACGAGACGAAATCATCGACAGTAGCATAGCCCATTCGCTTCCAGTGGTAACCTATGATCCCCAATCCACCCCAGCGAGTAGATTCACATGCGGCCCGCGCATCGATCACTTCGGCCGCCCTGAGACGAGCGTATTCAGTCTCCTCTCTTTGAGGACTTCTAAGCCAGGGAGACAAGGTGCCTCGATAGAGGTTCTCTAACGGCCCCGGATTGATGCCGTGAGCCCTGAGACGTTCCCAGAAAATATCTTGCTCGAAACGGATCACGGGCCGCCCGTCCAGTAGAAATCCGAATCTATGCGAGCCGCTTTCATAGATAGCGAACAAACACTCGGTGGACACGCCAAGCTTGCCAGCAGCATTAAGGAAATCGCTACCGGACAGATGTTTAGGATCACGCAGGCCTGTTGCAAGCGTCGCGAGCGTTCTAGGGCCAGCAATCCCTGTTTCAGCGAGCCCGGTTTTGATTTGGAACGCCACAATCGCAGCTTCCGTGGCGTCATCGTAGAGCCCCGTGACGGGTATCGTATATCCTGCTCGCAGCAGATGACGTTGCAGTAGCCCTACGTCGTCACCACGATCACCTAGGCGAAATTCCTTCATAGAGCACGGCTCCCAAATATCGAAGAAATGGAATGCTCGCCCCCCGGGCACGCCGATTTGCCATTGATCATGAGCAAAGCCGCGCTGCGTCTCTTGTAGACTACGATTTGCAATGAAGTAGGTCCATCGAGAACCGGCAGAACCTCCCCCACTAGGTCATTTCTCAGTCGACGCCAATATCGCACTGAAACATCAACCAAAAATAGATTAAGTGTTCGATTCCAATTACCGACAAAACGTTAGCGCTGCTTTGTAATGTTACGCACATACGCGTGCTTATCTTAGTCGTCAACTACTGCCACACTCAGCGCATGCTATTCGGGTTTAATGAAATTAATGAGGAGATGAAGATGGCCAGATCGATACGTTCACGGGTGATGGCAGGTGCGGTGGCGTGCGCGATGAGCGTGACCCCGTTCGCGGGGCTGACGACATTCCTGTCGCTGGCGGTCCCGCAGGCTGCGGTGGCGGCGAGTGTCGCGGCCGACAATTACGCGGCGACCCAATATCCGATCATTCTGGT
>NZ_JAWJWL010000137.1:0-1238 GCF_034721475.1 Burkholderia alba
TGGCCAGCACCGCGCGGCAGATCGACCTGTTGCAGTCGAAGGCCGTCTACAACGGCGCGATACTCGACCCCGGCTGGCTGACCAACGCGGCGGGCCATCACTTCAGCAACTGGTACGGTTTCGGCCTGGTGGACGCCACCGAGGCGGTGAAGAAGGCGCAGAAATTCAAATCGCTGCCGGCGATGCAGGACAGCGGCTGGCTGGCGTCGGCGAGCGCGGGGAGTCCGATCGGCGGAATCGGCAATCCGGCCGAGATGGCCGTGAGCATCGACCGCAAGTTCAAGGTCGAAGCCGTGCAGATCAGCTTCCGCACCACGCACAAGACGCCGGCGAATCTGCGGGCGACCNCTGGCTGGCGTCGGCGAGCGCGGGGAGTCCGATCGGCGGAATCGGCAATCCGGCCGAGATGGCCGTGAGCATCGACCGCAAGTTCAAGGTCGAAGCCGTGCAGATCAGCTTCCGCACCACGCACAAGACGCCGGCGAATCTGCGGGCGACCCTGACGTCCCCGGACGGCACGAAGAGCTACGTACTGACGCCCTTCTCGACGCTCTCGCCGATTGCGTCGGGCGATGGCTTCGAGGTGCCCTTGACCTCCAGCAATGCCTTCCTGGACGAGACCTCGCTCGGTGACTGGAAGCTCCAGCTGACCGACGTGGTCGATGCCGGCGGGACGGCCAAGCTGCAGGCCTTTAAAATTCGCGTAGTGGGGTACTGATCATGAAGACGACTCTTTTCTGCTTCGTCATGGCGGCGGCCGTGATGGCGATGTCTGCCGCGCATGCGCAGACCACCCAGTCGGAGGCGCTGCAAAAGGCGGCGGTCGGCGCGCGCTTCCAGATCGGCGACACGAGCTTCCGTCTGGTGCCCGGCGCCGTGGTTCAGCGCGCCGCCGGCCCGTCGCCGGACGCCTCGGGCAAGAGCGGCATGCGCGCGGCGGGCGCCGCCGGCGGCAACGGGGCCGTGGCACAAGTGGGCCCATACGCGATCGTGCTGCCCGGAGCCGGCGCCCTCGGTGCGCAAGGCGCCACCGTGGGCGGCGCGGCGAAGAGCGCCGGGCTGGCCGTGGCGATCAACGAGCGTTCCGGCGAGGCCGTGCTGGTGCCGCCCCGGCTGAAGCTGTTCGTGACGAACGCGGGCCTCGTGGACACGGTGGCCAAACAGACCGGCGGTCAGGCGGTTTATGCGTCCGGTGTCGATGGCAGCGGGGTGATCAAGTACGGTTCCCTCGATCTCGC
>NZ_JAWJWL010000138.1:0-1202 GCF_034721475.1 Burkholderia alba
ATACGTTCTCTATTTGCTACTGCGTCGTTCCGGGGAGGTTAGACGCGTCCCCACTATAGGCGTCAGGCCGAGCCGGCGCCAGAAAGGCGGTGCCCCGCTCGCTCACATCCGACCCGCTGGCTACGCCCTCACCCACTTGGCGTCATGGTCGATCAAAATCCGCACCAGCCACGTCCGGCAGTCCCGGCACCGGTACAGCTCGACTGCGGGCCGATCCGCCAACGTGCCCACGCCAGCCAGTCGCAGCCGCGTGGAGGCCATGGTACACGAGGCATCACCGGCCGCTTCACGGCACTCAAAACAGGCAGGGGCCATGGATCGCCTCCTCGGTCGATTCATCGCCAGTAAGTCGCCCTCTGGTGAGTGCCGTGGGGTGCTGCCTCACCAGCGTGGACGCCCTGGCGACAAAGACGAAACATCTAAAAAGAACCCCGGCCGTAGCCGGGGTATCCCAATCCTACGCCTCCCGGGGAGGAGGTCGAGGAGACCAACTCTCACTCTACCCGCTCTCCTCCCGTGCCGGTCAGTATGAAACGTCAAGCATGGTCAGACACCATCCCCTCCTAATCACATACAGCAAAGTTATCAGATGGGGGGGTTTTGGAAGCAATCCACCCCTTCACTTGACGGCACTTCCCGTTGCCGCGACCGCGTGCCGGTCGGGCGGCCGTGGCCACCTGCCGCTCACGCGGCCGCCGCGCGTGACGGGCAGCGTCGACGCGTCGCGCGGCGCACCGGGGCGGCCAGCGGCCGCAGGCGCGCCCAGGGATCTTCGTCGTTTTGCTGCGGAATCTGGCGATCAAGTGCGCTCTGGCAGCCGCCGGGCGGCTGCCTCCCGGACGGGATCCGATCGCCGCCGGCGGGCACCAACCAAAAGGAAACCCGGCCGAGGCCGGGTGTGGAGGCGTTGCTACTGTTGGGTGAGCGCGTCGCCGCGCGCCAGGCCGGCTACAAATGCCGGTCGACGTCCATGCGCTGATGCAACACCCGGATCACGTCCAGCGTGGCCGTTGTTGCACGATAGAACACTACGTGCGACCCGACCAGGTAGCGCTGATAGTCATCGCGCGCGCGGCTCGGCCGCCCCCGCCCACTCGCCCCGCGCCAGGCGCTCGAACGCCTCAACCAGGTCGCCGACGTAGCGCTCGGCCTGTTCGAGTGACCACTGCTCGAACGTATAGGTCCAGATGTCCTCGAGATCG
>NZ_JAWJWL010000139.1:0-1179 GCF_034721475.1 Burkholderia alba
AAATTTGAGCGGACCAAGCCGCACGTGAACGTTGGTACGATTGGTCACGTTGACCACGGCAAGACGACGTTGACGGCAGCGATCACGACGGTGCTGACGAAGAAGTTCGGCGGCGAAGCGAAGGCATACGATCAGATCGATGCGGCGCCGGAAGAAAAGGCGCGTGGTATCACGATCAACACGGCGCACGTCGAGTATGAAACGGCGAACCGCCACTACGCACACGTCGATTGCCCGGGCCACGCTGACTATGTGAAGAACATGATCACGGGTGCGGCGCAGATGGACGGCGCGATCCTGGTGTGTTCGGCTGCAGACGGTCCGATGCCGCAAACGCGCGAGCACATTCTGCTGGCGCGCCAGGTTGGTGTGCCGTACATCATCGTGTTCCTGAACAAGTGCGACATGGTGGACGATGCCGAACTGCTGGAACTGGTGGAGATGGAGGTTCGCGAACTTCTGTCGAAGTACGACTTCCCGGGCGACGACACGCCGATCGTGAAGGGTTCGGCCAAGCTGGCGCTGGAAGGCGACACGGGCGAGCTGGGTGAAGTGGCGATCATGAGCCTGGCCGATGCGCTGGACACGTACATCCCGACGCCGGAGCGTGCGGTTGACGGTGCGTTCCTGATGCCGGTGGAAGACGTGTTCTCGATTTCGGGTCGGGGCACGGTGGTGACGGGTCGTATCGAGCGTGGCGTGGTGAAGGTTGGCGAAGAAATCGAAATCGTGGGCATCAAGCCGACGGTGAAGACGACCTGCACGGGCGTGGAAATGTTCCGCAAGCTGCTGGACCAAGGTCAAGCGGGCGACAACGTGGGCATTCTGCTGCGCGGCACGAAGCGTGAAGACGTGGAACGCGGTCAAGTTCTGGCGAAGCCGGGCTCGATCACGCCGCACACGCATTTCACGGCAGAAGTGTACGTGCTGAGCAAGGATGAAGGCGGTCGTCACACGCCGTTCTTCAACAACTACCGTCCGCAGTTCTACTTCCGTACGACGGACGTGACGGGCTCGATCGAGCTGCCGAAGGACAAGGAAATGGTGATGCCGGGCGACAACGTGTCGATCACGGTGAAGCTGATTGCTCCGATCGCGATGGAAGAAGGTCTGCGCTTCGCCATCCGTGAAGGCGGTCGTACCGTCGGCGCCGGCGTCGTCGCCAAGGTCATCGAGTAA
>NZ_JAWJWL010000140.1:0-1132 GCF_034721475.1 Burkholderia alba
GCCTTGACGCGATGGGCGAACCCCGTACCGAACTTGTCGCACCAGCGGCGGATCGTCTCATGGCTGACGATCACGCCGCGCTCGAACAGCCACTCCTCGATATCACGCAGGCTCAGCTGGAAGCGGAAATACCCACGCACGGCCTGAATGATGATGGCTGCTGGAAATCGATGTCCACGATAGAGTGATGTCGTCTTTATCCCGTCATCCTACGCTAACGTGACAGTGCCCTGCCGCGTTATCCCGCGAAAAATGCAGCACGACAACGGCAACGCGAATTGGCACTGATCGACAGCACCCTCTGGCTCGAGGCTCTTGTCATTGGGTCACCGCAGCATCACCCGCCCTGGGGGAAAACNTGATGTCGTCTTTATCCCGTCATCCTACGCTAACGTGACAGTGCCCTGCCGCGTTATCCCGCGAAAAATGCAGCACGACAACGGCAACGCGAATTGGCACTGATCGACAGCACCCTCTGGCTCGAGGCTCTTGTCATTGGGTCACCGCAGCATCACCCGCCCTGGGGGAAAACCAACGCCGGTCAGTTCACGAAAATCTTGCGTCACCTCGTCCAGATCATGATGTCACCTGCCGCGGCCGACATGGTCCGGCACCAGCTTGATCGCTGGCATCTTCCCGAGCGCCGTCAACGCTGAGCTTGCCAGACTTTTCGCGTTGACGATGGCGCGAACGGCATCTTGTCGTTTGTGGCGCCCGATTATCTACGGCATCGGCAATTCGTCCATGGTTTGCTCGGCTACTATCTGCGCCTCGCGCCGGCAAACAAGGCGCCACTATACGAGCTGACGATGTTGATCGCACGTGAAATTTCGATATCGCAACTCGCTCGCTGGCCCGCGGCCGCAGTCGGCTGGGTGTCACCGGCATCGAACCTCTCACCACGTCCCCGCAGCGCGCCACGCGAGCGGCAGCAATCAAGAAAACCGATAAGGCCGCCTCCTCTATTCAGTACGTGAAAGCTGCACGGCACTACACGACAAAGGCTCATTCGCTGTTTATTCGTTCATATTCGCAGTTATTTCGTTCTTCGACATTGATGCCGAGATCGCAGCATGGGCACGCGTACTTGACCCGCTGGAGCATCCCGCGCCGTTTACAACAGCTACGCCAT
>NZ_JAWJWL010000141.1:0-1009 GCF_034721475.1 Burkholderia alba
CGAACCAAACATGGAACCCCGTCACGAGCTTGAAACCCGCGCCACACAAGCAACGACATCGGTCCGGGTTGCATTTTGTGTCATTTCCGATGACGGTGATCAGTCCAAGGTTGTGGTCATGTACGTGCCGCAGCGTTGACAATGGGTCTGGCCCGACAGCCACCTCTCCACCTGATTCGAAATCAGCTTTGCCTGCGCTCTGGCCAGCAGCGAGCGCCCCTCGGCAAGACTCAGGCCCAACTGGGCGAGACTGCAATCAGGGCGCTCAATCACAGCCAGAACTCTCTCACCGGCAGTGACCGTATCGCTGTCGGCCAACCTTGNCGGGTGCCTCCCCAAGTTTTGCACGCTCTCGATGGTGGTTCATCTCGCCGCCCAGCGCTCGCTCGATCAGCGCCTTCTTGAACGCCAGCGTGGCTGCATTGATAGCGTCGGCCATCATCGGGCCATTGCCGAACTGCTCGAGCAGCTCGGCGGGAATGGCCGCCAGGTCTGCCGGCTGGGCTTTCGGTTTGCGAGGCATAGACTCTCCTTGAGTGCAGGTTATGCCTTAAACACGAAATTACTGACAGGCTCTGGGTCGAAGACATCAGTAATCTATTCGCGTCTTGAACATCAGGGTGATGCGCATGGTCGGGCAGATACGCGATACACCGCGTGCGACGTGATAGACGAAACCCGGGAAAATCAGCAGGCGATTAGGTTTCGGATAGATCGCGGCGAGGATGTCGGTTTTGTCCTTCTGAAACAGGATCGTCTCTCCACCCCAGTCGGGATCCCAGTGCTCGTGCGGGTAATAGACGGCCGTGCAGGCGCCCGCTGCAAGCGAATCGGTGTGAACCGCACCGTCGGTGCCGTACGGCAGGCCGTTCGCATAGCAGCTTTGTAGCACATGATGTTGCAAATGGGATTGCAGCAGCGTCTGCCAGAGCGGGCCTGTCATTAATTTCGTGTTCGAGGCATATCATGACGCCAAGGAGTCAATATGCCCCGCAAACCGAAAGCCAAA
>NZ_JAWJWL010000142.1:0-1009 GCF_034721475.1 Burkholderia alba
GCCGAGCAGCCGTCGAGACGGATCTGCGTCTGCGTGTCCTTCAACACCAGCGTCTTGCGGTTGACGAGGCCGTCACCATAGGCAAGCGTG
Organism: Burkholderia alba; assembly: GCF_034721475.1. NCBI lineage: Bacteria > Pseudomonadati > Pseudomonadota > Betaproteobacteria > Burkholderiales > Burkholderiaceae > Burkholderia > Burkholderia alba. The sequence goes on from NZ_JAWJWL010000142.1 coordinate 91, forward strand.
ACCGGAATCGTCCATTGCGAGCCCGGATACTTGTTCTTGTTGGGGAACGGCGCCTGCTTCAGTGTCACCACGTTCTGGTTCTTCGTCAGGTCGCATTGCGTGTCGAGCGACAGCAGCGGCACGCCGGTCTGACGCACGTAGCTGTCGCCGATCGCACCGATCGGTTGACCGCTCGCCTTCGACAGCGCATCCCACAGACGCTTCGGCGTGCCGTTGCCGAACGCGTAGTCGGTCAGATACTGCTGCAGGCCCTTGCGCATCGTCTCGTCGCCGATGAAGCCCTCGAGCATCTTCAGCACGTGGCCGCCCTTGTAGTAGACGAACGTGCCGCCGCCGAGCACGAATTCGTTCGAACCCCACGCGTTGAAGTTCGGTGCGACCGGGAACGCATTCGGCCCGATGTCGAGGCGGATCACGTTGTAGCGGTCCTTCACGTCGTCGATCCAGTTGAACTTGTCCGGGAAGAACTGGATCGTCGTCCGGGTTTCGAAGTACGTCGCGAACGATTCGTTGAGCCAGACGTTGTCCCACCAGTCGGCCGTGACGAGATCGCCGAACCACTGGTGCGCGACTTCGTGCGTCAGTACCGTGTCGCCGTAGTCCGACATCGGCTTGCCCGGCTCGGGCAGGATGTCGTCCGCGAACTCAAGAATCGCCCCCCAGTTCTCCATGCCGCCGAAGTTCAGATCCTTCTGGTCCTTGAACGCGTCGTTGGCCGCGACGGTGTCGAACTTGGTGAGCGGCAGCGGAATGCCGGTATAGCGGTAGTAGTAGTCGAGCGCCTGCTTGGTGCGCTGCATCGCGGGCTTCGCCCTGTCGCGCATGCCCGGCGGCGTGAAGATGCGCAGGTGCATGCCCTTGCCGTCGGGCAGCGGGCTCGTGAAATCGTCCTCGAGCACGTCGAACAGGCCGCCGCCGA
>NZ_JAWJWL010000143.1:0-991 GCF_034721475.1 Burkholderia alba
GTCATTCAATCACGTGGGTCAAAATTCGATGAAAATTTACAGCTCTAGTGGGTCAGTTCTGTACGGACATCAACAGACGTCCCACGCCAAGTTGCGCGTAAAGCTCGAGCCCGGATCGTCCAGGTAACTCGATATCGAGCACGAGACAGGCAGCACCGGCTGCGCCGTTCGCAGCCTCCAGCGCTTCCGCACTATCAAATGCAGATGTTCGATAGCGCGAGATCCGAAGCAGACGCTCGAGCGCACGCCGCATGCCGTCGTCATCTTCGACAATTACGATCAGGTGTTCTGTCCCGTCCATGAATCCGCCACGACGCGTTGCTGCAAGTGTTGTGCAAGGAGAGGCGATGCACTATCGGGGTGAAGGGAAATGCGATTACCCTTGAAGGCAATAGAGAAATCAATAATCGAAACAGCTCAATCACTGCAGCGCAATATTTTTATAAACCCCTAGACCCCATTTATCTCCCCTGCAGCGAACATCCCCGATCACCGCCGAACCAGCCGCGCTCCGCCTAGACGATCCACGGAAATAATGCAGGAGCATCGAACCAGGCATCTGTTGCAAACGATGCGCAAGGCATCGCGGCGCGTCACTATTTAGGGTCGGCGACGAAGCGTGTTGATGTCCGTACAGAACTGACCCACTGGGGGTGCGGCTAAAATCTTGGACTGGGTTATGCCGCAATTGGGCTTCTGCTGAGACAGTAAGCTCTTCTGGCCTACGATTCGACTTCGTCCGTGACACGTCGCGCCTCGGACTCGCTCACACACCGATGATCCTCAGCGGCCTTGCCGATCGCCGCCAGCAAATTGGAGACGACGTCGGCCAGCTGGTCATCGTTCTGATAGGGAATGGCCAGCTCGTATTCTTCGTCCGACAGCCGGGTCACCGCGTATCCATCGAAACACCAGTGCTCAACAAATTCGATAGCGTGCTGACGCCCACGTGAGCGGCCCACTGGCCTGATCCGCACCCTGAACCGCACCC
>NZ_JAWJWL010000144.1:0-962 GCF_034721475.1 Burkholderia alba
GCCGCTTCGCGTACGCCCGCGCACTGCCTCAGCACCGCTTCGATCTCGCCCAGTTCGATCCGCTGGCCGCGCAGCTTCACCTGCTGATCCAGTCGGCCCAGGAATTCCACCGTGCCGTCCACCCTCATCCGGCACAAGTCGCCGCTGCGGTATTGCCTCGATCCCGGCTCGCCGTACGGGTCCGGCACGAATCGTTCGGCCGTCAGGCCGGCTCTGCCCAGATAACCCCGTGCCACCGTCGGACCGCCGATGCAAAGTTCGCCCAAGCCGCCTGCCGGCGCCTCATCTCCGAATGCGTCGATCACGCGCGCCGTGCGGCCCGGATACGGTTGGCCGATCGGCACCGTCACCTGTTGCGCGTCCGAGGCTTGCGTTGCCCGGTACAGTGCCGCAACCGTCGTTTCCGTCGGGCCGTACAGGTTGTCCAACCGGATATCCGTCAGCGGGCCTTCCTGCCAGCGCCGCAACGCATCGCCCGGCAGCGCTTCGCCGCCGACCGTCACTTGGCGCAGCGCCAGTTGATCCCTGGCCGGCGCGTGTCGCTGCCATTGCTGCCACAACGCGGTCGGAATCCGCGCGAACGTCACCTGACGTTCGACCAGCCGATCGCTCAGGCTTTGCAGATCCCACGGTTGAACACCGCGCATCTCGACCGTCGCGCCGCGCAGCAGCGCCGGCAGCGTCTCGTGCAGCGCCACGTCGAAGTTGATCGTCGACGAGTGCAGCACCGTGTCTTGAGCGCTGATCCGATAGGTATCGAGGAAGTCCTGCAGGTGAGTCCACAACGCGCCGTGACTCACGCCCACGCCCTTCGGCCTGCCGGTCGATCCCGACGTGTACAGCACGTATGCCAGCTGATCCGGGTGCAATGAGGCAGGAATATCGGGCACCGATGCATCGTCCGTACTCGAAGGCTTGCCACTGGCATCCCGCACGGTTCCGACATCGAGCACCTGACAACC
>NZ_JAWJWL010000145.1:0-935 GCF_034721475.1 Burkholderia alba
GGGCGTTGGAGGCCAAATTGCTGGATCGCAAAGCACTACAGGCATTGGGATGCTGGACGGGCTACCGGGTTGAGCGAGTGGAATGGCCGTCGGAGGCAAGCCGAACCCTGTCGCTGTATCTCAAGCCGGTCAGCAAAGTGATGGTTTGCGAGCAATGCGGCAAACGGTGCCAGCAGATTCACGAGACGACCATTCGGCGGGTGCGGGATCTGCCCTTATTTGAATACCGGGTGGTGCTCCATGTGCCGCGCCGACGAGTCTGGTGCGACCACTGCGGCGGCCCTCGGTTGGAGAGGCTGGATTGGCTGGGGCGTTACCAACGGGTCACTGCCCGCTTTGCCAAGGCCTGCGAGATCTTGCTGAAGTCCGCCAGCGTACAGGCTGTTGCTGCGTTCTATGGTCTGAATTGGCACACTGTCAAATCGATCGACAAAGCCGGTTTGCAAGCCAGCCTTGTTGAGCCGGATTGGGAACAGGTGCGGTATCTGTCCATGGACGAGTTTGCGCTCCACAAGGGCCATCGCTATGCCACCGTGGTTGTTGAGCCGATCAGCCGGCAAGTGCTATGGATCGGCCAGGGCCGCTCACGCGAAACCGCCCGAGCCTTCTTCGAGCAGCTTCCCGAAGGCGTTGCCGAGCGCATCGAGGCGGTCGCCATCGATATGACGACCGCCTATGAGCTGGAAATCAAGGCGAACTGCCCGCAGGCGGAAGTCGTCTATGACTTGTTCCACGTGGTGGCCAAGTACGGACGTGAAGTCATTGACCGGGTACGAGTCGATCAGGCCAATCAGCTTCGGCACGACCGTCCTGCGCGCAAAGTACTGAAGTCGAGCCGCTGGCTGCTGCTGCGCAATCGCCAGAACTTGCGGGCAGATCAGGCAGTACATCTGAATGAACTGCTGGAAGCCAACCAGCCGTTGCTGTGCGTCTAT
>NZ_JAWJWL010000146.1:0-925 GCF_034721475.1 Burkholderia alba
CGCCGCCGCGGCCCCCGCCATCGCGCGCACGCCGGCCGCGATCTGCGCGGCCAGCACGCCGAGCGCCTGCCGGTGGCCCGCCACCAGCGCGTCATAGCCCGGTTGCACCGGCTCGGCCACGTTGCTGCGGCAGGTCATCACCGCCTGGGTCGTCAGCGAACGGACGCTCCACACCGCGTCGATCACCGCCCGTTCTCCCGGCCACGATTCGAACCGCTGCACGTTCACGCTGACCCGGTACACCGGAACGCCCGGCGGATAGGCCGAGTCGGCCACATCGATCGTCTCGAGCCGCTGCGTCAGCGCCGACGACAGCGCGCGCCGGATCTCGTCGGCGGGCGGCGACGACCAGCGCTCCTGTTCCAGCACGTCGACCTGGGCGGCGTTCTTCTGCACGACCAGCTGGCTTTTCGCCACCTGCTCCGGCACGCCGACGGCCGGCACCTGAATCAGGAGCGCCGGGTTGGCCGGCAGGCTTCGCCTCGCGGTGACGGCCTCCGAGTTCAACGTGTAGAAGCGCGCGGGCGGCGACGAGCAGGCCGCGAGCGCCGCGCCCAGCGCGGCGGCAAGCCCGGCGCGCGCCAGGCCGCGTGCAAGCCGATGCGTGCGTGGGTTCATTTCTTGTCTCCGGGTTTGCCTTGCAGCAGCGATTCAGGGTGCCGTTCCAGGTAGTCGGACAGCGCATTCAGCGACTGCAGCGTGCGCGTCAGCTCCTTCAGCGCGCCGCGCACGTCCGACTGCAGCGGGGAATCCTGCTGCAGCGTCGCTTCCGCGGTGGTGAAGGTCTGCTTGGCCGCCGACAGCGTGTCGCGCGCCTCGGGCGCGACCTGCGTGTCGAGCTGCTTGAACAGCTTGTCGGCGTTCTTCAGCGCTTCGTTCAGGTTGTTGCCGATCTGGTCGAACGGCACCTTGTCGAGCTTCTTCG
>NZ_JAWJWL010000147.1:0-925 GCF_034721475.1 Burkholderia alba
CCAAAGAAAAAGCCCGCCGGGCTTGCCTGCGGGCTTGGGGGTGCGATACGCGGATCAGGCCGGCTGCGCCGCCGAACCCGGCTCCGGCTGCAACCTCTGCGTCACTTCCTTCCGGTACCGGTTCAACTCCTGCGCCGTCGCGAACGTCCGCTCGAACAAAATCGACAGGTTGTGCAAAATCCGCTCCACCACCTTCTTCTCCCACTCCCCGTCGAACCGGATCTGCTCGTCCAGCCACCGCTCCAGCCACTCCGGATCCGGCAGCCTCGACTGCACCGTGTCGCGCGGAAACAGCGCCTGGTTCACGTGCAGGTTCGTCGGGTGCAACGGCTTTTCCGTGCGCCGCGCCGACGCCATCAACACCCCGATCTTCGCGAACGCCGCGCGCGCCACATCCCCGAAATTCGTCAGCGCCTTCTTCATGTACCGCAGATACGCCCCGCCGTGACGCGCCTCGTCACGCGAAATCGTCTCGTAAATGTGCTTGATCACCGGCTCCGTGTGCCACTCCGCCGCTCGCCGGTACCAGTGGTTCAGCCGGATCTCCCCGCAAAAATGCAGCATCAGCGTCTCCAGCGGCGGCGCCGGATCGAATTCGAACCGCACCGCGTGCAGCTCCTCCTCCGTCGGCATCATCTCCGGCTTGAATCGCCGCAAATACTCCATCAGCACCAGCGAATGCTTCTGCTCCTCGAAGAACCACACGCTCATGAACGCCGAAAAATCACTGTCGTGATGGTTGTCGCGCAGGAACATCTCCGTCGCCGGCAGCGCCGACCACTCCGTGATCGCGTTCATCTTGATCGTCGTCGCCTGCTCGTCCGTCAGCAGCGATGCGTCGAATTCGTCCCACGGAATATCCTTCTCCATATCCCAGCGGACCGCTTCGAGCGACTTGTAAAGTTCCGGATAAAGCATGGTGTTC
>NZ_JAWJWL010000148.1:0-913 GCF_034721475.1 Burkholderia alba
CCGCGCCGATACGGGGCACACGACGCCACCAGCGGCCGCCGCGACGATTGCAGAACGCGACCAGCTCACCGAGCGTGACGATCCCCTCCCCCGTCAACCGCAGCGCGATCGCGGGCCGGAACCAGAGGCTCACCCGGTGCTCCGCCGCCGGCGTCGCCGCGGCGAGTTTAGCCGCGTCCTCGACCATGCGCAGCGAGACCGCGGTCAGCCGGGCATTGCCGTGCTGCCGAATCGAGGTCTTCAGGTGCTCGGCCAGCACCGATGATCCGTTCAGCATCGCGAGATGCACCAGGTCGTCGCGCATCGTCTTCAGATGCCGCTCGAGTGTGGCAGGATCATCCTCGTAGGGCGTGGTGTCGGGATCGTAGTAGCGGCTGGCGATCGTCGACGGCGGCACGCGCTGGACCCACGCGCGCAACGCGGCGAAATCGCTGCGCGTATAGGTGCGCGGTGGCGGCAGGGTCAGTTGTTCGGCCGGCGTCGTCATCGCACGTCTGCCGGTGGGCGGTACCCGTATGAGAGGCCGCGCAGCGTATCCCACTGCGGCGCCTGGGCAAGGCTCTCAAGCCAGTCGAGCGCGGCGCGACCGGCGCGGTCAGTTCAGCGACCTGAATCGGAGCCGAGTANGTCTGCCGGTGGGCGGTACCCGTATGAGAGGCCGCGCAGCGTATCCCACTGCGGCGCCTGGGCAAGGCTCTCAAGCCAGTCGAGCGCGGCGCGACCGGCGCGGTCAGTTCAGCGACCTGAATCGGAGCCGAGTAGTGGGCGGTCCGCTCGGACACGGGTTGCTGCGACAACCGGATTGGCTGACGCACCCAAGCGATGAAAGCCGCGCCGAGCAGTTCGTCGAAAATCGGTTCATGCCGGTAGCGGACCACCTGGCGATAGCAGGCGCGGCGCAGCCCGTCGAGCA
>NZ_JAWJWL010000149.1:0-897 GCF_034721475.1 Burkholderia alba
CAGTTCGACAACGGCACCGGTTCGGAACTCGATCTGCGCCAGGCGCAGACCGTGGTCGAAACGGCCCTCGCGAACCAGCAGGCGCAGGCGCGCGCTCGCGCGCAGGCGGTGAACGCGCTGGTGCTGCTGGTCGGCGAGCCGCTGCCCGACGATCTGCCGGCAGGCTTGCCGCTGAACGCGCAGAACCTGCTGACCGACGTGCCGGCGGGCCTGCCGTCCGATCTGCTGACGCGTCGTCCCGACATCATGCAGGCGGAGCAGACGCTGCTCGCGGCGAACGCGAACATCGGCGCGGCGCGGGCGGCGTTTTTCCCGAAGATCTCGCTCACGGCGGCGTTCGGCACGGCCAGCCCGACGCTGGGCGGCCTGTTCAAGGCCGGCACGGCGGCGTGGTCGTTCGCGCCGAACATCGCGCTGCCGATCTTCGAAGGCGGGGCGAACATCGCGAACCTCGATCTCGCCCACGTGCAGAAGCGCATCGAGATCGCGAACTACGAGAAGGCGATCCAGTCGGCGTTCCGCGAAGTGTCGGACGGTCTGGCGGCGCGCGGCACGTACGACCAGCAGATCGCGGCGCTGGAGCGCAACGAGCACGCGCAGCAGCGGCGTTTCGATCTGTCGGACCTGCGCTACAAGAACGGGGTCGACAGCTACCTGTCGGTGCTGACGGCACAGACCGATCTGTACACGGCGCAGCAGACGCTGATCAGCGCGCGGCTCGCGCGCTGGACCAATCTGGTCGATCTGTACCGCGCGCTGGGCGGCGGCTGGATCGAGCGGGCGGGCGATCAGCCGCGGCCGGCGGATGCGCCGGTCGACTACGGCCGGGCCAACGACGCGCCAGCGCCGGCGCCCGCGCAGCAGACCGCGACGACGGGCTGACGCCCGGCGCAAGCG
>NZ_JAWJWL010000150.1:0-879 GCF_034721475.1 Burkholderia alba
CTTCCTCGATCCGCCGAAGGAATCGGCCGCGCCGGCGCTCGCCGCGCTGCGCGAGAACGGGGTCGACGTGAAGGTGCTGACGGGCGACAACCCGATCGTCACGATGAAGGTCTGCCGCCAGGTCGGCCTCAATCCGGGCAAGCCCGTGCTCGGCCCTGAAATCGAAACCCTCGACGACGCGACGCTCGCCCGGGTGGTCGAGCGCGCAACGGTGTTCGCGAAACTCACGCCGCTGCAGAAAGCGCGGATCGTCAAGGCGCTGCAGGCGAACGGACACACCGTCGGCTTCCTCGGCGACGGCATCAACGACGCCCCTGCCTTGCGCGACGCCGACGTCGGCATCTCGGTCGACAGCGGCGCGGACATCGCGAAGGAAACCGCCGACATCATCCTGCTCGAAAAGAGCCTGATGGTGCTGGAAGAAGGCGTGATCAAAGGCCGGGAAACCTTCGGCAACATCCTCAAGTACCTGAACATGACCGCCAGCTCGAACTTCGGCAACGTGTTCTCGGTGCTGGTGGCGAGCGCATTCCTGCCGTGGGAGCCGATGCTCGCGACCCAGTTGCTGATCCAGAACCTGATCTACGACACGTCGCAGATGCTGCTGCCGTGGGACAAGATGGACCCCGAGTTCCTGAAGAAGCCGCGCAAGTGGGAAGCGAAGAACATCGGCCGATTCATGCTGTGGATCGGACCGACGTCGTCGGTGTTCGACATCACGACGTACGCGCTGATGTGGAGCGTGTTCGGCGCGGGTGCGCTGTATCACCTGCACGGCGGCGCGGGCGGCCAGATCGTGATGAACTCCGGCTGGTTCATCGAAGGGCTGGTGTCGCAGACGCTCGTGGTGCACCTGCTGCGCACGCAGAAGATACCGTT
>NZ_JAWJWL010000151.1:0-877 GCF_034721475.1 Burkholderia alba
CAGCAGATCAAGCAGCAGCCGAGTTTGAGGAACGCGCCGTGAATATCAGCACGGCGCTCGAAACGGATACGGAGGCAACGGAAGTGATGGAGCCAGGCATGCGTGCGTTCAACGACCCAGCGATACTTGCCAAGGCCGCTGCCATGTTCGGTACGGCGCTTGGCGATCACCGGCTCGATACCACGATCGCGCAACGCGCGTCGATGCCGCTCGGAGTCGTAACCGCGATCGGCGTAAACCACACGCGGTCGTCTCAGTGGATGGCCGCGCAATCCGCGAATCGGTGGAATCGCGTCGATCAGCGGCAGCAATTGCGTGACGTCGTTGACATTCGCGCCAGTCAGGATCGCGGCGATCGGCGTGCCGTTGGCGTCGGTGACGATGTGGTGCTTGGAACCGGGTCGCGCTCGATCGGTAGGGTTTGGCCCAGTTTTTGGCCCGCCCCAACGGCGCGAATCGATGATGAATCGACGGCGGCTCGGGAGAAGTCGATTTGGTCTGCTGCTCGCAGTTTCGCGAGCAGCAACTCGTGCACGCGATCCCATACGCCGGCGGCCTGCCAATCGCGCAGCCGTCGCCAGCATGTCACGCCCGAACCGCAGCCCATCTCGGCGGGCAGGTCGCGCCAGCGCAGTCCCGTCTTGAGAACGAACAGGATTCCGGTCAGCGCGGCGCGATTCGAAACAGGCAAGCGGCGCCTGGGTTCTTCTCGCGCCGCGGCTTGGGTGGCGGCAGTAACGGTTCGATCAAGGTCCACAGTTCGTCGTCGATGATCGGCTTGCCCATCTCCTCGATCTCGGTTGTTCCGATGCCTGAGGTTAACAGCTAGCCGCGAAAGTTAACAGCCCCTCCGGGCCTTTTTGAAACCGTCTCTTAG
>NZ_JAWJWL010000152.1:0-876 GCF_034721475.1 Burkholderia alba
CAGGTAGCCGCGCGCGACCCCGGCACCGCCGATGTACAGCTCGCCGGCGGAGCCGAGCGGTACGGGTTCGCCGTGTTCGTCGAGCAGATAGAGGCGGGTGTTGGCGATCGGCCGGCCGATGGTGGGGACGGGGTCGTCGCGGCGGAGCGTGCCGGAGGTGGCGACCACGGCGGTTTCGGTCGGGCCGTAGTTGTTGACGAGCTGGACGGAGTCGGGCAGCGCGGCGGGGTACTGGGCGAGGCGGTCGCCGCCGACGAGCAGTTGGCGCAGGCGGGTCGGCAGACCGGCGTCGATGGCGAGCAGGGCGAGGGGGGTGACGAGGAAGGCGGAGTGGATGGGCTGGTCGCGCCACCAGCGGAGCATGGAGGCGGGATCGGAGGCGAGCTGAGTCGGGGGGAGCAGCAAGGTGGCGCCGCTGGCGAGGACGGGCCAGATTTCCCAGGTGGTGGCGTCGAAAGCGAGGCCGGCGGTGGCGGAGGAGGCGTGGCCGGGCTGGAGGGCGAAGCGGTCGATGTGCCAGGTGACGAGATTGGCGAGCTGGCGATGTTCGACCATGACGCCCTTGGGCAGGCCGGTGGAGCCGGAAGTGTAGATGACGTAGGCGAGGCGGGAGGCGTCGAGGCCGTGGACGACGGGCGCGGTGCGGGGCAGGTTGGCGCAGCGCGATGAGGCGGATTCGAGCTCGACGAGAGGCAGGGGCTCGGGCAGGAGGTTGCCGATGGCGAGCAGGCCGGGGCGGTCGGCGATGAGGAGGGTGGGTGCGGCGTCGTGGATGACGTGGGCGAGCCGTGCGCGGGGGGACTCGGGATCGAGGGGGAGGTAGGCGGCGCCGGCTTTGGAGACGGCGAGCATGGCGACGACGAGTTCTGGGGTGCG
>NZ_JAWJWL010000153.1:0-837 GCF_034721475.1 Burkholderia alba
GTTTGTCGACGATGGATCAAGCTCATATCCGCGGGCTGGTTACCGCATTTCATCTTTCCGTCACGGGGCTGCCTCGCTCTTAATAACGGAGATCACGCAATCGCGTGCTCACAAAAAAATCCCGAGGATTCCCCTCATCGTGCCCGGTGCCGCGTTACCGATCAGGTGGAAGATGTCAGTTCTGCAAGAACGCCTCCTGAATCCAGTGAATGAATGAGGGTGCCGCGAGCATGCTCAGGCTGGCTGCAGTCGTGTTCCGATGTCCCAGATGAAGCCGGATAGTTTGCGGGCGATGGCCGCGCACGTCTTGTTCTGATGAAGGCCACGAGCCCGCAGTCGACGGAATCTGTGACAGAGCCGGAGCTGCGCCTTCCACGCAATGTCGATGATGGATTGAGGCTGGCCTTCGAGGCGGGGTTGAAGTGATTCACCGATTCTCGCCGATAACCGGTAGTTCCATGCTGCTTCGACAAGAATTCTGCGGACGTGCGTGTTGCCTGTCTTAGTTAGGCCGCCTCGCTGCTTTGAATTTCCGCTGGAGTGCTCGGATGGCACGAGGCCGAGGTACCCCATAAATTCGCGTGGGTGCGGGAATCGACGTAAATCGCCGAGTTCGGCAACGATCGTGAGCGCCGAGATGAAAGCTATACTTCGAAGCGTCATCAGGCCTTTAACCACTGGCAACCACCACCAGGTTTCGGTATGGACGCGCAGCGACTGTGTAAGGCGCTCGACGAGCTCGGCGGCAAACCGCACCGCCATCCGGTACTCAGTGAAGACGATATGCTGGGCGGAATCCTCAAATTTGATTTTTGAGAGGAAGAGCTCGTGCTTCGG
>NZ_JAWJWL010000154.1:0-832 GCF_034721475.1 Burkholderia alba
CAGCGGCCGACTCTTACCGATGAGCAGGCGATTGCCGTATTCGATGCGGTAGTCAACTCGATCCGGCTACGCCCGACATAAGAATGAAAACGTACTAAGCAACGTGCTTTATTGCGTAGCGAAAATCGTACAATTGACTCCCCCGGCGAGCGGACTTCCGCCGTGCAAGGAATAACATGATGAGACGATTAATTGGATCATTACTCTGCATAATCCTCACTTACTCAACCTGTTATGCAAAAGAGCCTTCAATGGACAATACCAAAACGTATTGCTTCGGTAGATATTTGATCGACATTCCTGTCTCAGCTCAAATTAACGGGCAGGCATACGAGTATATTTTTGGAAGACTTGATACCCTGCGCGCTTCTGACGATATCGCAATCATCAAGGAAAATTCAGAAAAAATAATTAATACCCTCAAGACGACGAACCCTGAATCCGGGTATACATACGACTCGACAATCAGCCCAAACATCAAATCAAAAATAATCGTATCAGTTTCCAGGCCATATGGACGCCAAAATTTCGGATTTGACATGCTTCGCGAGGATGGCAATATTTTATTTTCGATGAAAGAACGGTCCTTTCAGGAATCTATTTTTTTAAAAGAAGTGCTTCCGACAGTGAAATCGAAAGTCATTCCCAATTTACATGCCCGTAAAAGTGATGATATCCCGGCTCAGCCCGGATTCTGCCTGAAAGATGGATTCATCGCCGATGACGGCACAACCCCGCAATACGAAAATGCCGGAATGAGCTTCAAATTCCCGCAGTGGCCCGGCATCGTCATCACGGTCAGCGCCAGCACCACGACCAAGGCAGGAGAAAA
>NZ_JAWJWL010000155.1:0-800 GCF_034721475.1 Burkholderia alba
AACGACCTCCTGGTTCAGGGTCAAGTTTGCCGCAAAACTCGCACTCGGATTGGTCCAGAATTCCTAAAGCGGATCAAAGAACGCCGAGCCAGCCGTTGAAGGTGTCCGGTTTTCGGGTGGCCGCCCTAGGCTCGACGGACTGAATTTTCTCACAACATTTGACTTCGACCACTCATGGAATAATGAGCCGAAAACTCACTTTGACAGGTGCAAGCATGGCTCATCCTGACGCTCTTGGTTACTTGTCCGACCTCAATGATGAAATTGCGCTGCCCTGGTTCGGGATGGTTTGTGACCTTGCCGCCAGCGGAGTACGTGACTTCACTCCCGATGATCTTGATTTGCTGCTTACCATCTTTGCCGGGAAAGCCTGCTATCTTCGATCCTCTCTCTCATCAAGTGCGGTGGCGGCCAAAAGCAAAGCCAGCCAAGTGGATTTCCTTGAGATTCTCTTCGCGTTCACAAACTTTAAATTGCTCGGCGACACGCTGCGTATCGATTTCAAGAAGCGCATAACCCTAGTGTTTGGCACAAACGGGAGTGGCAAATCCAGCCTTTGCGAGGCCCTGAGGGTGCTCGCGAGTCCAGATGCACCGCTACGCCCGCTCCAAAACGTGCGGGAGGTAATCAGCGCCCCGACCGGCTTTAAGTTCAAGTTCCGCAGTGATGCATCTGCTAGCTCGTGGACGACGGTCAGCAGCTATGGCATCAAGCAAGCAACGATCTGTTGATGTCCGTACAGAACTGACCCACTAGAGCTGTAAATTTTCATCGAATTTTGACCCACGTGATTGAATGAC
>NZ_JAWJWL010000156.1:0-742 GCF_034721475.1 Burkholderia alba
AAAAAGTGGCCCGGCCCGCGCTGAGACGAGACGTGGTGGATTACGTGGTGAGCCACGACGGATTGACGATGAGGCGGGCCTGTCGGCTCGTGAAGCAACCGCGCAGCGTTCAGTACGACAAAAGTATCAAGGACCCTCGCCCAGAACTGCGCTCACGTATGCGCGAGATCGCCTATACGCGTGTGCGCTACGGGTATCGACGCGTCCATGTACTGCTGCGCCGGGAAGGCTGGCAGTTGGGTCGGAATCAGGCGTACCGGTTGTATTGCGAAGAGCAGTTGCAGTTGCGCTCGAAATTGCCGAAGCGACGAAAGATGGTGGTGACGCGCGTGGCGAAGATCGTTCCGGTCAGGCCAAACGACGCGTGGAGTATGGATTTTGTGGCTGACCAGCTTGCTGATGGCTCGAAATTTCGCACTTTGACGATCGTGGATGTGTTCACGAAGGAGGCGTTGGCGATCGAAGTGGGGCAACGCTTGAAAGGCGAACACGTGGTATCCGCATTGAACCGAATCGCTGCTCGGCGCGGCGCTCCGCGGCATCTGTTTGTCGACAACGGCAGCGAGTTTTCCGGGCGCCTGCTCGATATGTGGGCGTACCACGACCAAGCAAAAATCGACTTCAGCCGACCGGGCAAGCCGACGGACAATTGCCACATCGAGACGTTTAACGGATCATTCCGCGATGAGTGCTTGAACCTACATTGGTTCGAGACGTTGGGCGAAGCCAAAGCGATCGTCGA
>NZ_JAWJWL010000157.1:0-703 GCF_034721475.1 Burkholderia alba
GACACCGGCCGGATCAGGACGATCTCGCCGAGGGTCTGCGTGCGCTGGGCTTCCTGCGCGGCGGTGCGAAAGAGTGGCGTCCGAGATGTCACGGGAGATTCGGCCGAGTTGGAGTAACCGGATCGCCCCACCTGCGGAAATCACTCTTCTGCTTGATGCATGCAACAGCGTCCCACTGTCTCAATCTTTTCGGGTCGGATTTCCGACCTCTTGGGACGCTCATCTTTGCAGTTGATTTTGAGTTGGTTCCCGCCCCTTCGGGCGGGGTTGTTCATTGCGGATTCGGAGTCGGCACCCCAAGAGCTTCACTCAATCCAAGCGCAAGATTAGTTCCCGCGACAGAGATAATGTAACCAGCAGCAGTTAAAATTGTAACTGCGCCATCCACTAATCCAAACCCCGTCGGAAAAACAGGGATAACAGCTGCACTGCCTGAAACCGCTTCAATCTCATTGGTATCAATTTCAAACATGGCTATCTCCTATTTATCCCATCTCATGAATTTGATCATTTTCCATAAAATCAAACAAGATAGGAGTTTACACAGTACAAAAAATTTCCAGAGAAAATCTTGCGTTATAGATTTTTAATACTTTTTCAGGCGCCTAGTGTCCCGTTCTGTCAATCGAACCAAACATGGAACCCCGTCACGAGCTTGAAACCCGCGCCACACAAGCAACGACATCGGTCCGGGTTGCATTTT
>NZ_JAWJWL010000158.1:0-688 GCF_034721475.1 Burkholderia alba
CAGGCGAAGCTCGCGCTGGTCCAGGCGCAGGGCGCGGAGAGCAACAGTTATCTGGCGCTGATTTCGGCGATGGGCATCTCGCCGCTGTCGAAGCCGAAGATCGCCGAGATGCCGGTGCGGCCGCTGTCGCCGGCGATGAACGAACCGGTCGAGCGGATCGTGTCGTCCGCGATCGCGCAGCGCCCGGACGTCCTGAGCGCCTATGCGATGGAGCGGGCCAATCTGGCGAAGATCAAGGCGGCCGAATCGGAGTTCATGCCGAAGGTGTTCCTGTCGGCGTCCGGTGCGTACAACACCAGCAGTACGTCGCTGTCGGCCGTGCCGGCGATCGGGCAGCAGTTGCCGANTCCTGAGCGCCTATGCGATGGAGCGGGCCAATCTGGCGAAGATCAAGGCGGCCGAATCGGAGTTCATGCCGAAGGTGTTCCTGTCGGCGTCCGGTGCGTACAACACCAGCAGTACGTCGCTGTCGGCCGTGCCGGCGATCGGGCAGCAGTTGCCGACGGTCAACCTGAGCGGCGGGCGTTACGGCGGCAGCGTGATGCTGGGGGTGACGATTCCGCTGTACGACGGCGGCCTGCGCTCGGCGGTGCTGGCGCAGGCGCGCAACGACGCGGACAGCGCGTCGACCCGGCTCGCCAGGAGCCGGGAGGAGGCGGTGCGGCAGATCGTCGGTGCGCAGAACACG
>NZ_JAWJWL010000159.1:0-680 GCF_034721475.1 Burkholderia alba
CGGTTGCAGATGCGCCAGTGGTGTTCGAATGCCAGCCCGAAGATTTGTCTGTGACGGCCGGTTACGACCCGATTCAAGCGCGTCATATTGCAAGCCGCGGCACCACGCTTTTCGAAGCAGAGCAGTTCTGGCTCAACGAGAAGACCGGTGAATGGCGGTTGTACGATGTTCAGCGCGATGCGGGCCTGTTCGAGTGGAACGAATGGCTGTTCGTGACGCCACGTACCGACTGGAACATCAACGCAACGATATATCGAGGCGGATCTTTACTGGCCATCCGACGTGATGCGTTTCTCGACGGCGACCGCCGCTTTACCATCCTTTTCGAGCCAACGGAAAGGAACGTATTATCGAGCGTGGGGTACACGAAGCATTGGCTGTTCGTCTCCCACAAGAACNATCAACGCAACGATATATCGAGGCGGATCTTTACTGGCCATCCGACGTGATGCGTTTCTCGACGGCGACCGCCGCTTTACCATCCTTTTCGAGCCAACGGAAAGGAACGTATTATCGAGCGTGGGGT
Organism: Burkholderia alba; assembly: GCF_034721475.1. NCBI lineage: Bacteria > Pseudomonadati > Pseudomonadota > Betaproteobacteria > Burkholderiales > Burkholderiaceae > Burkholderia > Burkholderia alba. Next base: position 527 of record NZ_JAWJWL010000159.1, read on the forward strand.
ACACGAAGCATTGGCTGTTCGTCTCCCACAAGAACGAAAGCCTTACCTGCGTGACGCTTTGGTGTCCACCGACCTCGAGCGACGGGGCATGGGACGCGCGAGATTTGCCGTTACCAGCCGGATGCGAAGCATCGGTGACGGCCGTCGACAGCAC
>NZ_JAWJWL010000160.1:0-622 GCF_034721475.1 Burkholderia alba
TGTCATTACGCTACCCGAGACACGATGGGATTTCCCCCATTTCACCCCATCAAATACCATGCCGCTAATAAGCATTATTATTAGCGACATTGATGGTGCGCTAAAAAGACGGCCGCCTGTGACAGCGGCCGCACCTCAAGAATTTTCCATTTACGTCCATCCCGGGGAGGTCAGGACGCACCCTAACTCTATCGACCTGCCCCGCCTCCCATCAAGCTGTCAACTCACGCAGGTCGCCCAGGCCCGTCGAATCGGGTTCTCGGAAATCTTAAACGAATGAAAGGAACTTCCCCGCCTCGAGGCTGCGGCAGAAGCCGTGAATCAGCATCAACGTGCCCATGATGAAGCATAGTGACCCCTTCCTGGCTGTGACTCGGATGATGGGCTGCCTATCGCCTGAGGCACCCTGCGCCCACCGGCTACGGCATGCTACATCGGGCTTTTCGGTCAGGGGTTCTGTGCGCGACCATAGTGATCAAGCGCACTCAATAACGGGTCGCCTCGGGTCGCAAAAAAACGGCCGCCTATCACGGCAGCCGCGTTTGATACGTTCTCTATTTGCTACTGCGTCGTTCCGGGGAGGTTAGACGCGTCCCCACTATAGGCGTCAGGCCGAGCCGGC
>NZ_JAWJWL010000161.1:0-613 GCF_034721475.1 Burkholderia alba
AGAACAGCCAGCCCTTGCGGCCGACGACGAACGGCCGGATCGCGTTCTCGCACAGGTTGTTCGAGATCGGCCAGTTGCCGTTATCGACGTATCGGACCAGCTTGGGCCACTGTCCGTTCATGTACTGCAATGCCTTGCCGAGCAGACTCGACGGCACGACGCCCGGCAGATGCTCGACCAGCATGCGCTCGATGATGGCGAGCACGCGGGCGCTGTACCGGGCGCGCAGCCGTTGCCGGCATTCGGGCGTCCACTTTGCACTGCGCGCCTCGGCTGCGAACAGCCTGCCGATCAGCACGACGAAGCGCGTCGCCAGCAGGTCCGGCGAGCGTGCCGCCTTCGGCACCGACTCCTCTGCCTTGATGAAGCCGCGGCGTACGTGCGCCCAGCATCCGAGATGCACGAGCTGGTGAGCGTGGGCGATGCCGTTGTAGAGCTCATATCCATCTGTCATCAGCACGGCGCCGGGCTGCACGCCAGCGTAGAGCTTCTGCGCATGCTGGGCACCGCGCCCCGGCGAGTACGAGAACATCCGCACCGGCGGTCCCGAGCCGTTGACCTGCGCCCACAGGTAACTCTTCGCCTGCGGCCTTCGTCCCGGTTCCTTCAGCAC
>NZ_JAWJWL010000162.1:0-607 GCF_034721475.1 Burkholderia alba
GGCTGCGTGGCCAGCCCCACCCGCACCACGCTGGCGGCTAGCGTATTCGACGAGATGTCGCCGCCGAAGCGGCGCAGCAGCGTGGCTTGGCGATACAGCGGCATGCCGTACTGGTATTTGCCGGTGATGATCCACGCCAGCGCTGATTCCGTGAGTAGGCCGCGAGGAATGATGCGCGCTGGCGGTGGAGTAACCTTGATACCGAGGTCGCAGCACGGGCACGCATACTTGACCCGCTGATGCTGAACGACGCGGACCTGCTCCGGAATCACGTCGAGCTGTTCGCTTGTTTCCACGCCGATCTCCACGAGGGCGTGACCGTCATGCGCGCAGATTCGTTCGGACTCGGGCAGTTCGTGCCGCACGACATTGCGCGGCAGGTTCGGATCGAGTGGTTTGCGCCCACGCTTGCCGCGCTTGTGGGCGGCGACCGGCGTACCGGGCACGTCCTCGCGCGCAGGCGCGTCGGCAGTCGCCGCCAGGATCTCTGCTTCATTGAACAGTCCGAGTTGGCCAGCATGACGTGCCTCGCTCGATGCACCGAACAGTTCGTGCTTGTAGGCCCGCAGCTTCTCTTCGGCCAGATCGCGCTGGGCTGTCACGAGTC
>NZ_JAWJWL010000163.1:0-595 GCF_034721475.1 Burkholderia alba
GCACGTCGACCTCGGTCACGGGGATCTCCGTCAGCTTCACGGGGATTTCGGTGTCGTACACGGGCTTGTCGGTGAGCTTTACCGGCGTGTCGGCGTCGTTCACGGGGCTCAGCACGTCGTTCACGGGCGTGAGCACGAGCTTCACGGGCGTGTCGACGTCGTTCACCGGAGTGGGGACGAGCTTTACCGGCGTCAGCACGTCGTTCACGGGCGTCGGCACGAGCTTCACCGGCGTGTCGACATCGTTGACGGGAACCTCGACCAGTCTGACGGGCACAAGCACGTCGGTGACGGGCGTCTCGACCAGCATGACGGGCATTTCGTCGTCGATGACCGACGTGAGCACGTCGTACACCGGACAGTCGCAGAGCACGACGGGCGTGTCGTTGTCGTACACGGGGACGTCGAACAGCATGACGGGCACGAGCACGTCGGTGACGGGTTCGTCGACGAGCATCACCGGTACGTCGATGTCGAACACGGGCACGTCGACCAGCATCACGGGCGTGTCGACATCGACCACGGGAAGCTCGACGAGCGTGACCGGATCGAGCATGTCGACGACCGGCAGTTCGACGAGCACCGTGGGTTCGAG
>NZ_JAWJWL010000164.1:0-589 GCF_034721475.1 Burkholderia alba
CCTCCCACCATCTCGCCTATGTGATCTATACCTCCGGGTCCACCGGCACCCCCAAGGGCGTCATGGTCGAACATCGCAACGTGACCCGATTGTTCGATGCCACCCACCCCTGGTATCACTTCGACCAGAACGACACCTGGTGCCTGCTTCATTCCTTTGCCTTCGACTTCTCCGTCTGGGAACTTTGGGGCGCCCTGCGCTATGGCGGCAAGCTCGTCGTCGTGCCGCACCACACCGTGCGCTCGCCCCAGGAGCTTCATCGCCTGGTGTGCGAACAAGGCGTCACCGTCCTGAACCAAACCCCCAGCGCCTTCAAGGCATTCATCGCCAGTCAAGCCCAAAGCCATCTCACCGATCGGCTGCGCTACGTCATCTTCGGCGGCGAAGCGCTCGAACCCTCTATCCTGCAAGCCTGGTACGACACCCGCGATGACCGGACGCCTCAACTGGTCAACATGTACGGCATCACGGAAACAACCGTCCATGTGACCTATCGCCCGCTTCGCTCCGACGATAGCCGGCAGACCGGCAGTCCGATCGGCAAGCGGATTCCCGATCTCAGAATCTACCTGCTGGATGAGTCCGGCCA
>NZ_JAWJWL010000165.1:0-580 GCF_034721475.1 Burkholderia alba
GGCATTCGAACACCACTGGCGCATCTGCAACCGGCGTTCCGCGCCTCCATCTACGTACCTGCCGCGGATAGCCAGCGCGGGTGAGCGTAGGAGTCGCGCTTACTGAACTGTCATCCCAGCTCACATAAACCGTGTCCCGGTCGATCCATGTGACGCTGTGATGGCCAGGCTCAGGCAGTTCGAACCCATTCTCGACAAATGCGCGCGCCTCTACGTCGAATTCCCGCACGATCTGAGCGTCGGAACCACCAGGCGACAGGAAGACCAGCGCGCGATCGGCAATGGGGTAAATCAGTTGAAAGTCGGCCAGAACCCAACGCGGGTCATCGCCATCNTCGAACCCATTCTCGACAAATGCGCGCGCCTCTACGTCGAATTCCCGCACGATCTGAGCGTCGGAACCACCAGGCGACAGGAAGACCAGCGCGCGATCGGCAATGGGGTAAATCAGTTGAAAGTCGGCCAGAACCCAACGCGGGTCATCGCCATCCCGATTGTTTAGGTCAAGCGCATCGATCTCCAGCACGGTTTCCCATTTGGGAGTGCCCTTAATCCACGCGTTCCATGGCGTACGCCGTAT
>NZ_JAWJWL010000166.1:0-577 GCF_034721475.1 Burkholderia alba
AACTCGCGCTGGTGGCAGGCGAGCGGCGTCGACCTGCGGCTCGATTCGAGCGGCCTCAAGCTCAACACGCAGTCGCTCGCCACGGTGATCCTCGGCGGCATCGCGTTCCAGGCGCCGCCGGACCAGAGCGCCGGCCCGCCCGCGCCGAACAACACGACGTTCCGCCTCGGCTCCGACGAAGGCGATGCGATACGCGATCCGGACGGCCGGCCCGAGCAGGTCGTGATGAACTTCAACCAGTCGCTGCGCGGGCTGGCGGTCGGCGCGCCGGTGGACTTCCGCGGCGTCGTGTTCGGCCAGGTGACGAGCATCGGCATCGACTACGACCCGAAGACCNCGATGCGATACGCGATCCGGACGGCCGGCCCGAGCAGGTCGTGATGAACTTCAACCAGTCGCTGCGCGGGCTGGCGGTCGGCGCGCCGGTGGACTTCCGCGGCGTCGTGTTCGGCCAGGTGACGAGCATCGGCATCGACTACGACCCGAAGACCAAGTCGTTCACGATGCCGGTGACGATGAACGTCTACCCCGAGCGGCTCGGCCGGCGCTTCCGCGAAGCGGTTCAGAGCAAGGGCGA
>NZ_JAWJWL010000167.1:0-573 GCF_034721475.1 Burkholderia alba
TCCAGCGCACGACTCGTCTCGTCATTCGTGAAGAAATCGTGGGCCTTACGAGCCAGTATTGGCCACATAATGAGACATCAATTGATGCTACAATTCGTGCCTACAGAAAGGAGATTTGTATGCGTACCACCATTGCACTTGATGATGACTTGATCGCCAAGGCCCAAGCCTATACAGGCGTAGAAGAAAAATCTGCACTCGTGCGCGAAGCACTGAAGGCTCTGATCCAGCGTGAGGCCGCAAAGCGGCTCGCAAATCTTGGAGGAAGCCAACCAGGCGTCAAGAGCGTGCCGCGTCGCCGACAGGACGTTAAATGATCATCGTTGACACGTCGGTCTGGATCGACCACATCAATGCGGCCGATCCTATGTTGATTGCGTTGCTTGCCGAGGAGCGTGTGCTGATTCATCCCTATGTGGTCGGGGAGATTTCACTCGGCAGTTTGCGCAATCGTGAAGTCGTGCTTGGAGCATTGCTTGATTTGCCGCACGCGCCGGTTGCGACTCCGGAGGAGACTTTTTATTTGATCGAACGCGAAGGTTTGTTCAATCGGGGAATTGGATATGTAGACAC
>NZ_JAWJWL010000168.1:0-564 GCF_034721475.1 Burkholderia alba
CACGAACAGTGCCGAGGTCATTGGGTTCAGGCGCATCGCCTGTTCGACCAGGATCGACAGCCCGTTGATGCCCATGCGGAAGTCGACGGGATCGCGATGCAGGTAGACCTTCAGCCCTTCGTCGAACCGGAACATTGCAGCCTCCCGAGCATCTGGGCGAGCATCGTCAGTTCATCGAAGTTCGCTTGGCTCAACTCCAAGGAAACACCGTTTGGTAAGTGCACATTCAGCGAGAACACCGCGGCCGATTTAGCCGGAGTGGGGGCAGCCGCAGAAGTGACGACCTGCATAAAGGCTGATTCCTCAGGCACAGAAGCCGTCGACAACCCGACGCGAGTCTCTCGTGACGACTCCGTCGCGGAGCTGACTATCTCGCCCACGGCTTGTTCGCGCTGATACTTGGAAATCCATGTCCGAACGAGGTTCGGATTGATGTCGTGTTCCATGGCCGTCCGCGCGATAGACACCCCTGGCTTAAGACACGCCTGTATCAACTCGCGCTTCGCATCCTCGTCGTACTTGCGCCGTCCGTCTCGCTTGAGATCGACCACCAACCGGCTCTGC
>NZ_JAWJWL010000169.1:0-527 GCF_034721475.1 Burkholderia alba
AGGTCACTGCGGCACTTCCGGCTGCCTCTGGCAGATCGCTCATTCCGGTTTCCTGTTTATCGGCTTGCGCGGTGATTACTTGATCAACTGCATCCCTGCGACCTTGGCAGCCCCGACATCAAAGGTAGCCGTGTACTCGCAATCGGCTGCATGGCCGGAACGCTCGATCAGGCAGTCTGCGAAATCTGCCTTTGAAGATGCCGCGTACACGCGAAGTGCCTTTCGCACCGTGTCCGCACCTTCAACTGCCAGTTCCTTGGTGCCAATCATCGAGTCGATGATGTCCTTCATCTGCTCGCGCTCGACGCCGTAGCACCGCCCGAGCACCCACACAACTTCGACCAAGGCGACCTGCGAAACGTATCCCGGCCGCTCGGCCGACAGAGACTCCATCAGCGCCGTCGCCTTCCTCGACTGTACGGCGTCGTCCTGGGCGAAGTAGCGGACCAGCACGTTCGTATCCAATCCGATCATCTCGCGGATGCTCCTTGGTCCGCGATGGCCCGATTCATTTCCTCGATCGACAC
>NZ_JAWJWL010000170.1:0-521 GCF_034721475.1 Burkholderia alba
TCCGGCGACCACGCTACAGACCTGTATCGTCCATCTGATCCGCAACAGTCTCGATTACGCGAGCTGGAAGGAACGTAAGTCGCTGGCTGCGGCGATTCGCCCGATTTATACGGCACCTAGCGCGGAGGCTGCACAAGCCGAACTCGACGCGTTTGCCGTCGGCCCGTGGGGGCAGAAGTTCCCGACGGTCTGCGCCGCCTGGCGCAGCGCTTGGGATCGTGTGATTCCGTTCTTTGCGTTTCCACCGGGAGTGCGTAAGGTGATTTACACCACGAACGCCATAGAGAGCATTAACTCGCAGTTACGTAAGATCATTAAAACCCGAGGCCACTTCCCGAGCGATGAAGCGGCAACCAAGCTGATCTGGCTGGCGCTGCGCAATATCACCGCCGATTGGAGCCGCGCCGCGCATGATTGGAAGGTGGCGATGAATCAGTTCGCTATACTTTACGAAGACCGATTCAGTCGGCCATCCGTGTGATTCTCAACCCCGCCTTGAACACGGAATTTCTGACACCCCC
>NZ_JAWJWL010000171.1:0-492 GCF_034721475.1 Burkholderia alba
GCATGGGCATCAACGGGCTGTCGATCCTGGTCGAACAGGCGATGCGCCTGAACCCAATGACCTCGGCACTGTTCGTGTTCGGCAACCGTCGTCGCGATCGAGTCAAGATTCTCGGCTGGGGTGGCAACGGCTTCTGGTTGCTGCTCAAGAGACTCGAGGCCGACCGCTTCGTCTGGCCGAACGGAGGCGACACGATCACGCTCAGCGCCGAGCAGTTGCACTGGCTGCTCGACGGCATCGACCTGGCCGTGATCCAGAAGCATCCCCAGCGATATTACGCGCGGATGAGCTGAACACCACGCGGGTGGCGTAGTCTAATCGGCCATGCCGAACAACCCCGTCATATTGAGCGTCGAGGAATACGAAGCGCTGATTGCCGCGAGCGCCGAGCGCGATGTGCTGCGCGGTGAGCTTTGACTCGTGACAGCCCAGCGCGATCTGGCCGAAGAGAAGCTGCGGGCCTACAAGCACGAACTGTTCGGTGCATCGAGC
>NZ_JAWJWL010000172.1:0-489 GCF_034721475.1 Burkholderia alba
CAACTGTTCGAACAGCAGGTCGAACAGCGTCCGGACGCCATTGCACTGGTGATCGAGGATCAGCAGCTGAGCTATGCCGAACTGAACACGCGGGCCAATCAGCTCGCTCACCGCCTCATCGAACTCGGCGTGCTGCCGGATGCGCGCGTGGCCATCTGCATGGAACGCAGCCTCTCGATGGTCGTCGGCCTGCTCGCCATCCTCAAGGCCGGCGGCGCCTATGTCCCCCTCGATCCCGTCTACTCCGGTGCCCGCCTCGCCCAGAGCCTCGCCGATGCCGACCCCGCTATCGTGCTGGCCGATCAGGTCGGGCAGCTCGCATTGGGCGACTCCGTACTCGCATCACGACACGTGCTCGACCCGAACCTGCCTCTGCATCAGCCCGATCACAACCCGTCGGTGGACTCGCTCGCCTCCCACCATCTCGCCTATGTGATCTATACCTCCGGGTCCACCGGCACCCCCAAGGGCGTCATGGTCGAACATCGC
>NZ_JAWJWL010000173.1:0-481 GCF_034721475.1 Burkholderia alba
CGTCGCTGTCGGACGAAGAATACGAGAGGGCCATTCCCTATCAGAACGATGACCAGCTGGCCGACGTCGTCTCCAATTTGCCGGCGGCGATCGGTAAGGCCGCTGAGGATCATCGGTGTGTGAGCGAGTCCGAGGCGCGACGGGTCACGGGCGACGCGACTGTTGAGATTCATTGAATTCTGAGCTTCGTGGGATGCAGACGAGTACATGAACTACCTCCTGGTAGTCCAAGTTGTCGTCCGTACCCCTGTGGGTCAGGATTCCATGCAAATCAACAGCTCGACGACTGGGGGCTGCAGGATCTCAATCAGGGGGCCCGAAACGATCTGCTCGAAGTGCTCGACGATCGCGTCGGTACGCGCTCCACGATCATTACCAGCCAACTGCCACTGGAACACTGGCACTCCAGCGCACGACTCGTCTCGTCATTCGTGAAGAAATCGTGGGCCTTACGAGCCAGTATTGGCCACATAATGAGACA
>NZ_JAWJWL010000174.1:0-479 GCF_034721475.1 Burkholderia alba
GCCCTGATTTTTAAGCCGATTCGCATGCGTGCGGATTACCGCGACCGGATCTTCCGCATAGGCGCCACGCACACCCAGCAGTTGATTGATTTCGTCGATATGATTCCACTTGTAGCTCGTGCTGATCACCTGGCCGTACAGCGAGCTGCAGCGCGAAACGAGTCCATCGTTCGCGCCGGACCCCCGATTGATCATGACTGTGCCAGTCGCGAGAAACGCGAGCGTCGTCGGATCGAGCACCTTGGCCGCGTCGATCAGCGCCGTGCTCGTATCGGTTGCGCCCGTCACGATGCCGAACAGCGAGAAAGTCGGCTGGATAGCGGTACCGGCCCACGAGTACAGCAAATGCTTGTTGCCGCCGACAGTCTCCGTCGCGGCACCGGTCTGGCACGAGCCCGGTGCGCCCAAGCCCGCGCTCGGGTAGTTCTGGTTGAAGGTTGCCGATCGCGCAGTGGTGAGCGTTGTCAGCGCGGCGAGCG
>NZ_JAWJWL010000175.1:0-479 GCF_034721475.1 Burkholderia alba
CGGCGGAAGCAACGGCGGTCTGTTGACCGCAGCGTGCATGATCCAGCGTCCAGAGCTATTCGGTGCGGTTATCTCGGATGTGCCCGTTCTGGATATGTCACGCTTTCACCTGATGCTGCAGGGTGCCCTTTGGATCGATGAGTATGGTGACCCTGACAATCAAGACGACCACCGAATGTTGATGGCGTACTCACCCTATCACAACGTGAATGCCGTTGCCTCCTATCCACCGGTTCTGTTCACGTCGTCGTCGACAGACGATCGTGTGCACCCTGGTCATGCACGCAAAATGGTGGCAAAAATGCAGGCGCTCGGGCACGACGAAGTCTGGTACCTAGAACATCGCGACGGCGGTCATGGCGCAGGCGTAGAACCCGAATCGATCGCCCGCGCCAGCGCAACGACGTTTGAGTTCCTGCGTGCGAAAATCGGGGCATTGTTACGACCGATCGCGTGACTTTACTTTGATTGTTGTGTAC
>NZ_JAWJWL010000176.1:0-455 GCF_034721475.1 Burkholderia alba
TTCGCCGTCACGTACGCCGACTTCAGCGGCGACGCCTCGTGCGAATGCACCGAACCCATATAGATCACCACCCCGCCGCGATCGTCCTTGTACATGTACTTGAGCGCCGCCTTGGTGGTCAGGAACGCGCCGTCGACATGGATCGCCTGCATCTTCTTCCAGTCGGAAAACGCGTAGTTCTCGATCGGGTTCACGATCTGGATGCCCGCGTTCGACACCAGGATGTCGATCGAGCCGAATGCCGCGGCGACCTTGTCGATCCCGCTGTTCACGGCTTCTTCGTTGGTCACGTCCATCGCCACGCCGATCGCCTTGCCGCCGGCCTGCTTGATCTGTTCCGCCACCGCGTTCGCGCCGTCCTGGTTCAGGTCCGCGATCGCCACCGCCGCGCCCGCCTTCGCCAGCTCCAGTGCGATTTCCTTGCCGATGCCGCTCGCCGCGCCCGTCACGACCGC
>NZ_JAWJWL010000177.1:0-449 GCF_034721475.1 Burkholderia alba
ACACGGTCGGCGGCACCGGCACCGGCTCGGCCCAGTCGATCAACGTCTACGGCCAGGTCGCGGCACAGGCCACGCCGAAGCCCGACACCTATCAGACCACCGTGACCGCGACCGTCTATTTCTGAACGGCTGGTCCGGCCTGCGTGCGGGCATCCGACACCGATGCGCCGCACACGGCAACGAGACAGGAGTTTCGCCATGAACGCCACCCAACGCTCCGTCGTCCCGCTGGTACTCGCCGCGAGTCTTGCGCTCGCGCCGTCCTGGCAGCCCGCGAACGCGGCCGTCTATTCGAACGGCACGGCCACCGCCACCATCCTCGTCACGCTGACGATCCAGGCGAACTGCACGATCGCGGCCAACCCGCTCGCATTCGGCACCACCGGCGTGCTCGCGTCCGCGCTCAACCAACAGACGACCCTGAGCGTCACCTGCTCGAACACCACGCC
>NZ_JAWJWL010000178.1:0-447 GCF_034721475.1 Burkholderia alba
TGCCTCCGTATCCGTTTCGAGCGCCGTGCTGATATTCACGGCGCGTTCCTCAAACTCGGCTGCTGCTTGATCTGCTGAAACACCTTGCAGCGGACTCAGCAGTCTTTATGAAACCGTCTCTTAGAAGATCTGCGGGCAAACGCTCAACATTCGTCATCGTCATGCCCCTTCGGAGTCGAGATGCCGGCTGCCTGCATCAGCAGGCGTGCAAGGTACCTGATCGCGTTTGCCCGTTGCAGCGCGCTCATCCCCTGAAGCTCGACCGTGTCGAACGTCATGCTCATCTGTTGCGGTATCGACTGCGATGATACGGGTGTCTCATAATTATTATCGTGATAATTGATTTGAAATGTTGCCCGTGTGAAGGCGATTTTCATATGGCCTGTTTTTGCAAGTAGGACGAGCACCACTCTCGCTGCCGCGATTTCGTACACCAGCGTATCCGAC
>NZ_JAWJWL010000179.1:0-445 GCF_034721475.1 Burkholderia alba
GCGTGCCGAACGTGTGCCGAAACGCATGCGGCGAGGTGCGCGCCAGGTGCGCTCGCTCAACCTCCGACAGATCCGGTCTCTTCTCCTGCAGCTGCGCGAGCACCCATTCAACCAGCCCGCGGGCCCCGCGCACTGAATACCCCCCCAGCTGCGCATCCGTCTCCACGCGCGCAACCTTGTCTTGCGCACGTGGGGTCGCCGGCATCGTCAGCGGCGCGACCAACGGATGCGGCGCATGCGCCTCTCCGAAGTCCAGGTCGCGATCGCGCCAGTGCGCGACCAGGGCGGCGACCGTCGCGTCGCTGACTGGCACGATCCGTTCTTTGCCGCCTTTCCCGATCACGCTCAGCTGTCAACTGGCCGGTAGCTCGCCGTCGGGCGGCAAGTGCAACAGTCGGCTGCGCGTCGCCGCCACCGCCTCGGCAATGCGCAAACCGCTATCTCC
>NZ_JAWJWL010000180.1:0-444 GCF_034721475.1 Burkholderia alba
GCGTGCCGAACGTGTGCCGAAACGCATGCGGCGAGGTGCGCGCCAGGTGCGCTCGCTCAACCTCCGACAGATCCGGTATCTTCTCCCGCAGCTGCGCGAGCACCCATTCAACCAGCCCGCGGGCCCCGCGCACTGAATACCCCCCCAGCTGCGCGTCCGTCTCCACGCGCGCGACCTTGTCTTGCGCACGCGGGGTCGCCGGCATCGTCAGCGGCGCGACCAACGGATGCGGCGCATGCGCCTCTCCGAAGTCCAGGTCGCGATCGCGCCAGTGCGCGGCCAGGGCGGCGACCGTCGCGTCGCTGACTGGCACGATCCGTTCTTTGCCGCCTTTCCCGATCACGCTCAGCTGCCAACTGGCCGGTAGCTCGCCGTCGGGCGGCAAGTGCAACAGCCGGCTGCGCGTCGCCGCCACCGCCTCGGCAATGCGCAAACCGCTATCTC
>NZ_JAWJWL010000181.1:0-430 GCF_034721475.1 Burkholderia alba
ATCTGAACCAGTTCGACGGCCGCGCGGACGTCGAAATCAAGGTGCTCAAGCCCGTCAACGCGATCGTGGTCGCCGCGCACCGGATCCAGTTCACCAACGGCAAGATCACGCTGCAGCCGGGCAACGTGCAACTGATCGCCACGCCGCAAAGCAAGGGCGACTACTACCAGCTGCGTCCGGCGACCGGGTCGATCTCGCCCGGCAACTATTCGCTGCACATGGAATGGCAGGGCATCATCAACTTCATGTCGAAGGGCGATCCGACGAAGGGCACGGTCGGCAGCTGCGACAACGATCCGTATCCCGGCTGCTCGGCCGCCGAAGGCGTGTTCCGTGTCGACCTGAAGGGCACGGACGGCAAGACGAGCGGCGCGATTCTGACGCAGGGCGAAACCGATCTGTCGCGGCAGTGGTTCCCCGGCTGGGACGA
>NZ_JAWJWL010000182.1:0-424 GCF_034721475.1 Burkholderia alba
CGGGTCCCGGGTCATCGTCGACTCCTCTTCAATCCGTGCGATAGGCGCTGGTCAAAAACGGGACCCAATCCCACTGATCGCGCGCGACCCGGTTCCAAACACCACCTCATCACCGAAGCGCAGGGCATCCCGTTCGCGGTCATCCTGACGGGCGCCAACCGACACGATGTCACTCAGCTTCATACACGGGTTGATGCCATCCCGCCAATCGGCGGCAAACGCGGCAGACCACGATCGAAACCGCACGTCGTTCAGGGCGACAGAGGCTACGATCACGACAAATACCGCCGCCCATTACATGCTGCCGGCATGACCACTGAAATAGCGCGGCGCGGCTAGCCCCATGGCAGCGGTCTGGGCAAAACCCGCTGGGTCGTCGAGCGGACCATCTCGTGGCTACATAACTTCCGGCGACTGCGTATCC
>NZ_JAWJWL010000183.1:0-412 GCF_034721475.1 Burkholderia alba
ATCGCCGACAACATCAGCTTCTTCGATTCGCAGGCCGACCCGCTCTGGGTGGCGCAATGCGCGCAGCTGGCGGCCGTGCATGCGGACATCGTCGCGATGCCGATGGGCTACAACACGCTGGTGGGGGACATGGGCACGGTGCTGTCGGGCGGCCAGAAGCAGCGGGTGCTGCTTGCGCGGGCGCTTTACAAGCGGCCGAAGATCCTGGTGCTGGACGAGGCGACGAGCCATCTCGACGTGCAGCGCGAACAGCAGGTGAATGCCGCTGTCAGCGCGCTGCAGATGACGCGCCTGATCGTCGCGCACCGGCCGGAGACGATCGCGTCGGCATCGCGCGTGGTCGTGCTGAACGGCGGCAAGATCGTGCTCGACCGGCCGACGTCGGCGCTCTCGGTGAATGGGGCGGCGCCGG
>NZ_JAWJWL010000184.1:0-412 GCF_034721475.1 Burkholderia alba
ACCAACAACAACGTCGGCTCCGCGATCGACAACATCAACGCGAACGGCATCAAGTACTTCCATGCCAATTCGACCGATCCGGACAGCCAGGCCATCGGCGTGAACAGCGTCGCCATCGGCCCGAACGCGGTCGCCAACATCGACAACTCGGTCGCCATCGGCAACGGCGCCACCACCTCGGCCGCCGTCCCGGTTTCGTCCGCCTCCGTCGGCGGCCTGACCTTCGGCAACTTCGCCGGCAGCAACCCGGTCGGCGTCTTCAGCGTCGGCGCGCCGGGCCAGGAACGCCAGATCACCAACGTCGCTGCCGGCCAGATCACCGCCACCAGCACCGACGCGATCAACGGCAGCCAGCTCTTCGCCACCAACAGCAACGTCGCTTCGCTGTCCACCGGCCTGAGCACCACCAACA
>NZ_JAWJWL010000185.1:0-393 GCF_034721475.1 Burkholderia alba
GAATGTGGATGTGGATCGCGGCAGGCGTGACCGATATGCGGTGCGGCTTTCCTAGTCTGGAGGCGAAGGTTCAGACAGCGCTCGGCGAGAATCCATTGAGCAGTGACGTGTTCATCTTTCGCGGGCGCCGTGGCGACCTGATCAAGATTTTGTGGGCTGCCGACGACGGAGTATGGCTGCTCGCAAAGCGGCCTACGAACAGGCGTTTCGTTTGATCGAAGACCGCACCGGAAAGATTTATTTAACGACTGCTCAACTGTCCATGGTCCTTGAAGGTATCGACCGGCGGCAGCCCCGCCGAACAGCGGGGTTATCGATGGCGTAGCTGTTGTAAACGGCGCGGGATGCTCCAGCGGGTCAAGTACGCGTGCCCATGCTGCGATCTCGGCATCA
>NZ_JAWJWL010000186.1:0-392 GCF_034721475.1 Burkholderia alba
TGTTGATGTCCGTACAGAACTGACCCACTAGAGCTGTAAATTTTCATCGAATTTTGACCCACGTGATTGAATGACCTGCTCAATCTTTGAGCAGGGGATACAAAGGTGATCACGGTGGGCATATTGGCCAAGATCAGGCGGATGTATTTCCGCGAGAAGGTCCCGCTGCGCGAGATTGCGCGGTGTACGGGCCTGTCCCGAAACACGGTGCGCCGCTGGCTGCGGCAGACTGATGCCGTCGAGCCGAAGTATCCGAAGCGCGTCAGCCCGAGCGTCATCGACGACTGGGCCGCACAGCTGACAGGTTGGCTGCGTGCCGACAGTCATCGCCCGAAGCGTGACCGGCGCACCGCCCGGTTCATGTTCGAGGCGATCCGCGCCGAGGGTTACGC
>NZ_JAWJWL010000187.1:0-389 GCF_034721475.1 Burkholderia alba
GTGCTGTTCCTGTCGGCGTTCCCGAGCGCGGCGCTCACCGGCCAGTCCTTCATCGTCAGCCACGGATGGTTCATGCAATGAAGCCGCGCGCCCGTACCGAAAAACAGGCGGTCGACCCGGTGGACCTGCACAACGAAGCCAGCGTGCCGCCGGCTCACGTCCTGCCCTACGAGACGATCGCGCTCGTGCTGCAGGGCGGCGGTGCGCTGGGCGCGTATCAGGCGGGCGTGTTCGAAGGCCTGCACGACGCGGGCATTCCGCTCGACTGGATTGCCGGCATCTCGATCGGCGCGCTCAACACCGCGCTGATCGCCGGCAATCCGCCGGAGCGGCGCGTCGAGCGGCTGCGCGAGTTCTGGGAAACGATCTGCCAGCCGGCGTTCTTTCCC
>NZ_JAWJWL010000188.1:0-380 GCF_034721475.1 Burkholderia alba
ATGCAGCTGTCGACGCCGAACTGGTTCTCCTGGTACACGAAGAACGATCTGTACTCGAAGGAAAAGCTGACGGGCGACCTCGAAAACGTCCGCTCGTACTACCTGAACCGGGGCTACCTCGAGTTCAACATCGAATCGACGCAGGTGTCGATCTCGCCCGACAAGAAGGACATGTACCTGACGGTGACGCTGCACGAAGGCGAGCCGTACACGGTGTCGGGCATCAAGCTGTCGGGCAATCTGCTGGACCGCCAGGCGGAACTGCAGAAGCTGATCACGATCAAGCCGGGCGACCGGTTCTCGGCGGACAAGCTGCAGAAGACCACGCGCGCGATCGTCGACAAGCTCGGCGAGTACGGCTATGCGTTCGCGACCGTCAA
>NZ_JAWJWL010000189.1:0-366 GCF_034721475.1 Burkholderia alba
ACGATGCCGGTGACGATGAACGTCTACCCCGAGCGGCTCGGCCGGCGCTTCCGCGAAGCGGTTCAGAGCAAGGGCGAGGCGGCGCGCCGCGACATCCTGGTGCGTCTCGTCGAGCACGGGCTGCGCGGCCAGCTGCGCACCGGCAACCTGCTGACGAGCCAGCTGTACGTCGCGCTCGATTTCTTCCCGAAGGCGCCGGCCGTGAAGATCGACGTCGCTCACGCGCCGGTCGAACTGCCGACCGTGCCGAACACGCTCGACGAACTGCAGCTGCAGGTCGCCGACATCGCGAAGAAGCTCGACAAGGTGCCGTTCGACCAGATCGGCAACAACCTGAACGAAGCGCTGAAGAACGCCGACAAGCTG
>NZ_JAWJWL010000190.1:0-366 GCF_034721475.1 Burkholderia alba
ACGATGCCGGTGACGATGAACGTCTACCCCGAGCGGCTCGGCCGGCGCTTCCGCGAAGCGGTTCAGAGCAAGGGCGAACTCGAGCGGCACGACATTCTGAAATGGCTGGTGTCGCACGGGCTGCGCGGCCAGCTGCGCACCGGCAACCTGCTGACGAGCCAGTTGTACGTCGCGCTCGATTTCTTCCCGAAGGCGCCGGCCGTGAAGATCGACGTTGCTCACACCCCGATCGAACTGCCGACCGTGCCGAACACGCTCGACGAACTGCAGCTGCAGGTCGCCGACATCACGAAGAAGCTCGACAAGGTGCCGTTCGACCAGATCGGCAACAACCTGAACGAAGCGCTGAAGAACGCCGACAAGCTG
>NZ_JAWJWL010000191.1:0-363 GCF_034721475.1 Burkholderia alba
GCGACGACATTCGGTCTGTCGATCGCAAAGCGGATTCGCTCGACGGCGACGGGGCGCGATGACAGGTGGCATCTGGACGAAGTGGTCGTGACGATCAACGGCCGCAAGCACTGGCTGTGGCGGGCCGTCGATCAGCACGGCGCGGTGCTCGAGGTGCTGGTGCAGCGCCGCCGCGACACGACAGGAGCCAAACGGTTAATGCGCAAGTTGCTCAGGCGCCATGGCTGTCCGCGCGTGATGGTGACGGACAAGCTGCGCAGCTACGCGGCAGCGAACAACGCCCTGGGTCTGAACGTTGAGCATCGGCAGCACAAGGGATTGAACAACCGGGCGGAAAATTCGCACCAGCCGACCCGAGTGCGC
>NZ_JAWJWL010000192.1:0-357 GCF_034721475.1 Burkholderia alba
ATGGTTTGACGCGAAGAGTGATTGGCAACGCGCGCCCGGACAGATCAAGGCGACGATCACGCAGGCCGAGATCAGCGCCGATGACAATCCCATCGTTGCCTTCGTCGGCCTCGACGCGTATGAGGAAGCGGGCGGCTATGTGCGCCGCGACCTGTTCAGCGATAGGCAGAATCCCGGCTACGTTGGCGACATCGAATTGCTGAATCGGCTGGCCGTCGAGAAATTGAGCGCCGTTGCCGTTGATGTCGAGGCGGAAGGCTGGTCATGGGTCGAGTCGCGCATGCAGCGTGACCATGCCGACATGGCGCGCTATGGCCGCCTGTCGCCGGAGCGCCGGGAATTCACGCGGAAGGAAAA
>NZ_JAWJWL010000193.1:0-340 GCF_034721475.1 Burkholderia alba
TTGATCCGCTTTAGGAATTCTGGACCAATCCGAGTGCGAGTTTTGCGGCAAACTTGACCCTGAACCAGGAGGTCGTTTGTCAAGAAACGGAAACGCTTTTCGATCGAACAGATTGTGGCCGTGCTGAAGCAAGCCGAACTGGGGATGCCGGTGGCCGATGTGATCCGGCAGGTCGGTATTTCGGAACAGACGTTCTATCGGTGGAAGAAGCAATACGCCGGGATGCAGTCTGATCAGGTACGCGAACTCAAGCAGTTGCAGGACGAGAATGCGCGGCTGAAGAAGCGGGTCGCCGAATTGAGCTTGGACAAGGCCATCTTGCAAGACGTAGCTGCAAAAA
>NZ_JAWJWL010000194.1:0-339 GCF_034721475.1 Burkholderia alba
CTCGACCGGCCGCTCGCGACGGGGATCGTCTACAACGGCGAGAACCCGACGCCGTACGACCTGCCGAAAGACGTCCGCTACACGGGGCTGGTATCGCGCTCGATCAAGCAGGCGGGGCAATACCAGAACGCGAGCCAGCTGACGTTCGACGACCAGCGCGGGGCGGAGCGCGTGATGATCCATGCCGAGCGCGACATGCAGCAGACCGTCGAGCGCAACAGCTCGAAGGCGGTCGGGCAGGATCTGAACATTTCGGTGAAAGGCACGTCGACCTCGGTCACGGGGATCTCCGTCAGCTTCACGGGGATTTCGGTGTCGTACACGGGCTTGTCGGTGAGC
>NZ_JAWJWL010000195.1:0-337 GCF_034721475.1 Burkholderia alba
GCAATGAAATCGTCGAATGCGACCTGACGATTCTCGCGTTGCGCGGCCCGATGCCACTCAGGACCGAATTCTCCCCCGCCCCGAATGCTTGCGATCGCGTACACGCCGCCTGGTTCGAGCCAGGAGAATCCCATGGCGCCCATATAGGCAGGCGTATCGACCGGAACTTCGAATCCGCCGTATCCACAGAGAAGGCATGGTCGAGGGTTGCCTTGAAGATCCGCCTCGCGACCGATAAGCCAATACGGAATCTGCACGCCATCGGAGGCTGTGGCATGTCGTCGCTGTGCGACAAATCCGGTTGCATCGAACCGTGCGGGAAGATGCCCGAGCAGGC
>NZ_JAWJWL010000196.1:0-331 GCF_034721475.1 Burkholderia alba
ATCTGCACGAAGTTGTCCTGGTCGCCGCCGCGGTCATGCACGAAGTAGTGCAACAGCGGCTGGGCCTCGACCAGCTGATAGCCGGCGTCCTTGTGCGCGGACCACAGGTCTGGCACCGAGCCATCGTAGGCGTCGAGTTGCGCGTTGATCCATGCAGGGTAGTCTGCAGCCACTTCTCGACCCTCGGCGTCGATGACGCGCGCCGGCCACTCGCAGAACTCGTCGCTCGTTCGCGCGTAGCGCGCGCAACGAAACTCGCTGCGCGTCGCGAGCGCCGTCAGCAACTCGGCATGCTTCGGGGCGAACGGCATCGCCAGCACGTCGGTCTGCA
>NZ_JAWJWL010000197.1:0-330 GCF_034721475.1 Burkholderia alba
TCGCTGTCGACTTCCGCTTCGACCGGACTCTCGACCGCCAACAGCTCGATCGCTTCGCTGTCCACCTCGACCTCGACCGGCATCGGTTCGCTGTCCACCGGCCTCTCGACCACCAACAGCAACCTCACCTCGCTGTCGACCTCGGCATCTACCGGCCTGAGCACGGCCACCAGCTCGATCGGTTCGCTGTCCACCGGTTTGAGCACGACCAACAGCACCGTCGCCTCGCTGTCGACCTCGACTTCGACCAGCGTCAGCTCGCTGTCCACCGGCCTGAGCACCGTCACGACCACCACCAACAACCTCGGCAACAGCACCGCCGCGGCGCTC
>NZ_JAWJWL010000198.1:0-325 GCF_034721475.1 Burkholderia alba
TTCATCTGGCCGAGCGGAGGCGACACGATCACGCTCAGCACTGAGCAGTTGCACTGGCTGCTCGACGGCATTGATCTGGCCGCAATCCAGAAGCATCCCCAGCGATATTACACGCGGATGAGCTGAACACCAGGCGGGGGGCGTAGTCTAATCGGCCATGCCGAACAACCCCGTCATGTTGAGCGTCGAGGAATACGAAGCGCTGATTGCCGCGAGCGCCGAGCGCGATGTGCTGCGCGGTGAGCTTCGACTCGTGACAGCCCAGCGCGATCTGGCCGAAGAGAAGCTGCGGGCCTACAAGCACGAACTGTTCGGTGCATCGAGC
>NZ_JAWJWL010000199.1:0-320 GCF_034721475.1 Burkholderia alba
CGGCCGTGGGGGATGATCGAGGTGTTCATGCTCGGCATCCTCGTCACCATCGTCAAGATGGTGACCCTCGCGCGCGTGATCCCGGAAGCCGCGCTGTTTGCTTTCGCCGCGCTGACGCTGATGCTCGCCGTCGTCGTGATGTTCGACCCGCGCACGCTGTGGGACATCGCCGACGACCTGGATGCGCGCCGCGCCGCCGGCGCGGCCGACGAGGTGCCGGCCCGATGAGCATCGTGACCGCCGCCCGGGCGGGCATGGCGAGCTGCCATGCCTGCGGCCACGTGCAGACGCTCGCGAATCCCGACGCGCACCCGGCGGAA
>NZ_JAWJWL010000200.1:0-312 GCF_034721475.1 Burkholderia alba
CGGCGTGGCCTGTGCCGCGACCTGGCCGTAGACGTTGATCGACTGGGCCGAGCCGGTGCCGGTGCCGCCGACCGTGTTGGTGCCCTGCGTATTGCCCCAGACGGTCGTGTGGCCGGAGTCCTGATAGAGCTGGAAGCCGACCGTGGTGCCGGTGTTGCCGGTGGCGGTGCCGGCCAGCAGGCGGCTCGTGACCGTCGAGCCGGTGACGTTGCCGGCGTCGAGGCCGACGTTGTAGGGCGTGGTGTTCGAGCAGGTGACGCTCAGGGTCGTCTGTTGGTTGAGCGCGGACGCGAGCACGCCGGTGGTGCCGAA
>NZ_JAWJWL010000201.1:0-312 GCF_034721475.1 Burkholderia alba
AATCTGATCGCCCACAGTCAGGGCGGCACGGCATCGCGCTATGTCGCGGCAGTCGCGCCGCAGTTGATTGCCTCGGTCACGACAATCGCTACACCGCACCGTGGCTCGGAGTTTGCGGACTTTGTCCAGAATCTGCTGAAGCTCGATCCAACCGGCCTGTCCTCGCCGGTGATCGCGGCATTCGTCAATGTGTTTGGTATCTTGACGAGCAGTACGCACAACACCAACCAGAATGCGCTCGCCGCGCTGACAACGCTCACCACTGCGCGATCGGCAACCTTCAACCAGAACTACCCGAGCGCGGGCTTGGGC
>NZ_JAWJWL010000202.1:0-306 GCF_034721475.1 Burkholderia alba
CTCGCTGCGCGTCGCGAGCGCCGTCAGCAACTCGGCATGCTTCGGGGCGAACGGCATCGCCAGCACGTCGGTCTGCAGCTCATACTCCTCGCGCATCAGTCGGCTCCGTTCCGTTGGCTAGTGCCCTAGCACTGCGCCGAGGTTAAGTTCGTTAGCGACGTTCTTCAAGCGTTTGTCGCGCGTCCAGATGGTGACGCCAGGTTGCAGACGCGCCGAGGCTAATAACGACGTGTCTACATATCCAATTCCCCGATTGAACAAACCTTCGCGTTCGATCAAATAAAAAGTCTCCTCCGGAGTCGCAAC
>NZ_JAWJWL010000203.1:0-305 GCF_034721475.1 Burkholderia alba
ACGAACTGGAGCGGCAGGTCGAAGGGCTCCGGCGCGACATTCGCAATCTGCAGCTTGAACACGACCTGTTGAAGAAGGCGAATGAACTCCTAAAAAAAGACCTGGGCGTCGACCTGCCACTTCTGAGCAACCGGGAGAAGACGACGCTGGTTGATGCCCTGAGAGAAGAATACGGTTTGACTGAGCTGCTTGCGCGGTTGGACTTGGCGCGCAGTTCCTATTTTTATCATCGGTCGCCCATACGGGTTGCCGACAAATATGCAGATGTCCGTCGCACCGTTGCAGAGATCTTCGAGGACAATCAC
>NZ_JAWJWL010000204.1:0-303 GCF_034721475.1 Burkholderia alba
CCGTCAACAACCAGATCGGCATCGGCACGGTGATGTCGTCGGTGCAGCAGTCGTTCGGCCAGGGCACGATCGCGTCGAGCAACTCCACGCTGAACGTCGCGATCAACGGCAACGGCTTCTTCCAGATGTCGAACAACGGCGCGCTCACCTACTCGCGCGACGGCACGTTCCAGCGCGACAAGAACGGCTACCTCGTCAACTCGCAGGGCATGAACCTGATGGGCTACGCCGCGAACGCGAACGGCACCATCAACACCGCGACGACCGTGCCGCTGCAGGCGCCGACGACCAACATCGCGCCGA